>DASQGR010000290.1:0-18772 GCA_035632515.1 Allostellaceae bacterium
CGCGGCACCAACGCGCGACTCATCACCGAGATCCTCAAGGAGGCGGGATCGGATTTCATCCGCCCGGCGGCGATTCGCACCGCGCTTCAGCGCGACAAGGCGGTGACGGTGGCCTTCACCTCGATCCGCCATGCGCTGGGCCAATTGGAAGCCCGCGGCGAGGTCGAGCAATCTGCGGACGGCAAAAGCTGGCGCTTCACCGGTACCCGATCGGATTGAGGCCAATGCGGCGCCGGAACCGTCCTTCGCGGAGCGGGACTAGATAAGCGGCACGGCCGCCCGGGCGAGCGCGTCAGCGCGTTCGTTTTCCGGGTGACCGGCATGGCCGCGCACCCAGACCCAGTCGATGTCGTGCGCGGCGGCGGCCTCGTCGAGCCGCTGCCAGAGGTCGACATTCTTGACCGGCTTGTTGTCGGCGGTGCGCCAGTTGCGCGCCTTCCAGCGGTGCAGCCAGCGGCTGATGCCGTCGCGCACGTATTGGCTGTCGGTGTAGAGCCGCACCCGGCACGGCCGCTTCAGCGCCTCGAGCCCGGCGATGGCGGCGGTCAGTTCCATCCGGTTGTTGGTGGTCGCCGAATCGCCGCCGCTGAGCTCCTTCTCCGTCGTGCCGTAGCGCAGGATCGCGCCCCAGCCGCCCGGCCACGGATTGCCGCGGCAGGCGCCGTCGGTAAAGATCTCGACCTCCGGCGCCTGAGGCGGGCTCTTAGGGGTCGATGCCATATTCGGCCGGAGTGGCGACGGCGCGGTGAAAGCGCAGCTTTTTCAGATATTCGAGCGGGTCTTTCGGCCGCACCAGGGCGCCCTCGGTCTGGTTCAGCCAGTCGTAGAGCCGGGTCAGCAGAAAGCGCAGCGCGCTGCCGCGGGCCAGGATCGGCAGCGCGGCGACCTCCGCCGGGTCGAGCGGTCGCTCCTTGCGGTAATGGCCGATCAACAGGCGCGCCTTGGTCACATTCAGGCTACCGTCCGGCTCGAAGCACCACGCGTTGAGGCAGATCGCCAGGTCGTAGGCGAAGGCGTCGGTGCAGGCGAAATAAAAGTCGATAAGCCCGGTCAGCTCGCGGTCGCGAAAGAACACATTATCGGGAAACAAATCGGCGTGGATAACCCCGGTCGGCAGGTCCCGCGGCCAAGCCCGCTCGAAGAAGGCGAGCTCGCCGGCCAATTCGCCACGGAGCCCGGCCTGTACCGTATCGGCGCGGGCGGCGCAGGCGTCATAAAGTCGCCGCCAGCCGGCGCGGCTGAGGTTGTTGGGTCGCGTCATCGCGAACGACGCTCCGGCTTTGTGCAGCCGGGCGAGCGCGCTGCCGACCTTGGCGCAGTGAAACGGTTCGATGCGCCGCGGCCACATGCCGTTGAGGAAGGTCACGATCGCCGCCGGCCGGCCGCACAATTCGCGCAACGCGCCACCGTCCCTCGCACGCACCGGGGTGGGGCAGGCAACCCCTTGGTGAGCCAGGTGGTTCATCAGCGCGATGAAGAACGGCAGATCCTCCGGCGCCACGCGCTTTTCATACAGGGTCAGGATGAAGGTGCCGCGCTCCGTGCCGAGCAGGTAGTTCGAGTTCTCGACCCCCTCGGCGATGCCCTTGCACGACAGCACCTCGCCGATGTCGTAGGCCGCGATAAAGGCGCGCAGCTCGTCGTCGCCGATTTCGGTATAGACCGCCATCTATCGTCTTGGCCGTTCCTCGCGCCCGCGACCCGGCTTGTCTGCCGGGCGAGGCTCGCATAAAGTCGCGCCGCCCGATGGACTAATGCTAGGGGGGCCGCGCTGTGGTGCGCGGACAGTAGCAAGGGCGACGGTGGGGAAGAAAGATGGACGCTCCGATCCCGGCGCAAAAGGCGCCCTATGGTGTCGCCGTCGAAGCTGGCAAGCGCTATTTCTGGTGCGCCTGCGGGCGCAGCCAGGGGCAGCCCTTCTGCGACGGCTCGCACAAGGGTACCGGCCTCACCCCGGTGATGTATACCGCCGAAAAGACCGGGCAGGTCTGGTTCTGCGGTTGCAAGGCGACCGGCAAGCAGCCGATGTGCGACGGAACTCACAATCGCCTCTAGATCGATCCCGGTGTTCTCCTCACGGTTGAGCGACGATTTGCCCCAGCGGCGGTACTTCCGGTGGCGGTCCCGCGGCGTGGCGGCGCTGGCCGGCGCCCTGGTCCTGATCCTGGTCTCGGCGTGCAGCTACATCCCGTTCATCGGCAAGAAATCCGATCAGCCGGCGGCGCCGTCCTGCCCGGTGGCGGCGGTGCTAAAGCCGCTTGCCAACACCGCGTTGTTTGCCCCGGTGCCCGACAAGAAGCCGATCAACGTCGCCTGGTACGGCCTCTTCAGCGACATCTCGGTGAGCTGCAAGATAAGCGGCGACACGCTGAGCGCCTCGATCGACAACATCGTCGTCGCCGAGCGCGGCCCGGCCGTGCGCGGCAACGACGTCGATTTCAGCTATTTCATCGCACTGACCACGGCCGACCAGACGATCCTCGGCAAGAAGATGTTCGCGGTGCATGTCACCGTGCCCGACCGCAGCAAGCGCGGCGGCGTCACCGACCATGTCGAGGTGGCATTCAACACCGGCGGGCGGCCGGTCTCCGACCTCAACATCATGGTCGGGTTCCAGCAAACCCCCGAGGCGATCGAATTCTACAAGCATTACCGCGGCCGCTAATCCGGATGGATGAGGCCGCCTGCCGTTCAAACCAGCGGTTCCGGCTGGCGGGATGGTCGCGGCAATGCTACACATCTGCCGCCGAATGCACGCCCGCAGGAGAGGTCGCCCGCATCGTTAGACGATGAGGTGCGGCGCCGAAGGAGCAACCGCCCCGGAAACTCTCAGGCAAAAGGACTGCGGGCGTAAGGGCGCTCTGGAAAGCAGCGGCAGGGTAGACCAACCCCGCCGCTCACCGAAGGAGTAAGCCGCCTGGTGTGGCGGTGAATCTCTCAGGGTCCACGACAGAGGGGGCATCTCCCGGATGCGATTTGCGTCCGCTGTACGGAGGTGCGCCCGGTGGACCCCAGTGGCGATACACATGGCGATGCGCCGCTGCTGCGGACGCCGCTCCACGCTCTCCATACCGCCCGCGGCGCGCGGATGGTGCCGTTCGCCGGCTACGAGATGCCGGTGCAATACCCCACCGGCATCATCGCCGAGCATCTCCACACCCGCGCCCAGGCCGGGCTTTTCGACGTTTCCCATATGGGGCAGATCCGCCTGGTGGGCGCAGGTGCGGTGGCGGCGCTCGAAACGCTGGTGCCGGGCGATCTGGCGGCTCTGGCGCCGGGGCGCATGCGCTATACGCTGCTGCTCAACGATCGCGGCGGCATCATCGACGATCTGATGGCGACGCGGCGCGAGGACGGGCTGTTCCTTGTCGTCAACGCCGCCCGCAAAGACCATGATCTTGCGCATCTGCGCGCGCATCTCGGCGCGGCGGTGGAGATCGAGCCGTTGTTCGAGCGCGCGCTGCTGGCGCTGCAAGGGCCGATGGCGGCGGCGGTGCTGGCGCGGTTCGTGCCGGGCATCGACCGCATCCCGTTTATGAGTGCCGCCGACCGTGCGATCCGCGGTGTGCCGTGCGGCATCACCCGATCCGGCTATACCGGTGAGGACGGGTTCGAGATTTCATCGGCCCCCGAGCACGCCGTCGCGGTCGCCGAGACCCTGCTCGGCGAGCCCGAAATTGCGCCAATCGGGCTCGGCGCCCGCGATACGCTGCGGCTCGAAGCCGGGCTCTGTCTTTATGGCCACGACATCGACGAGACGACGACCCCGATCGAGGCCGGGCTCGCCTGGACCGTCGGCAAGCGGCGCCGCGGGGATAGCGACCCGGGGGGCAGCTTCCCCGGCGCCGCCCGAATCTTGCGCGAGCTTGTCGATCCGCCCGCGCGCCGCCGCGTCGGCATCCGCCCCGATGGCCGCGCTCCGGCGCGCGAGGGCAGCGCCGTCATCGACGGCGACGGCCGTCCGCTCGGCGCGGTGACCAGCGGCGGTTTCGCGCCGTCGCTCAACGTGCCGATTGCGATGGGCTATGTCGCTCGCGACCGCGCCGCCGAAGGCACCGCATTGTCCGTGGTGGTGCGCGACGTCGCCCGGCCCGCCCGCGTTGCCGCCATGCCGTTTGTCCCGACCCGCTATTACCGCGGCTGAGAGGAGTCCTTGCCATGCCCGCGCTGCGTTTTACCAAAGACCACGAATGGATTCGGCAGGATGGCGACACCGCGGTGATCGGCATCACCGATTATGCCCAGCAGCAATTGGGCGACATCGTCTATGTCGAGCTGCCGGCGGCCGGCACCCGGGTCGAGGCCGGCAAGGAGGCCGCGGTCGTCGAATCGGCAAAGGCCGCGAGCGAGGTCTACGCGCCAGTGTCCGGCGAGGTCGTCGCGGTCAACGACGTCATCGCCGGCGACCCGGCCAAGGTCAATGCCGACCCGATGGGCGAGGGCTGGTTCCTTGCCGTCAAGCTCGACGATCCCAAGGCGCTCGACGGGCTGATGGACGAGGCCGCCTATGCCGCCTTTGTCGCGGAGCAGGGTTGATGCGCTATCTGCCGCTGACCCCCCGCGACCGCCAGGAGATGCTGACGGCGATCGGGGCGAGTTCGATCGACGCGCTGTTCGCCGACGTGCCGGCGGCGGCGCGGCGCGAGGGCCTGGTCGACCTGCCGCTGGCGCAGGGGGAGCTCGAGGTCGAGCGGGCGATCTCCCGCATGGCGGCGAAGAACGTCGCCGCCGGCTCGGTGCCGTTTTTTATCGGCGGCGGGGCCTACCGCCACCATGTTCCGGCCGCGGTCGACCACCTGATCCAGCGCGGAGAGTTCCTCACCTCCTACACGCCCTACCAGCCCGAATTGGCGCAGGGCACCCTGCAATCGCTGTTCGAATTCCAGACGCAGGTGGCGCTGCTGACCGGGATGGAGGTCGCCAACGCCTCGCTCTACGACGGCGCCACCGCCTGCGCCGAGGCGGTGGCGATGGCTCACCGCATCACCCGCCGCAGCAAGGCGGTGCTGTCGGGCGGGCTGCATCCGCACTACCGGGAGGTATGCCAGACCTACGCCCAGTTTTCGGGGCTTGAGGTCGTTGCGCTGGACGCGGTCTTCGACGGTATAGATAATATCGATATTGATAATAATACCGCGTGCGTCGTCGTTCAAAACCCTGATTTCTTTGGCGAATTGCGCGACTGGTCGGCGCTGGCGATGCGCTGCCATGCGGCGGGCGCGCTGCTCGTTGCCGTCGTCACCGAGATCGTGTCGCTGGGCGCGGTGCGCTCGCCCGGCGAGATGGGCGCCGACATCGTCGCCGCCGAGGGGCAGTCGCTGGGCAATGCGCTCAATTTCGGCGGGCCGCATGTCGGCCTGTTCGCCTGCCGCGAGCGGCATGTGCGGCAGATGCCGGGCCGGCTCGTCGGCCAGACCACCGATGCGGAGGGAAGGCGCGGCTGGGTGCTGACCCTGTCGACCCGCGAGCAGCACATCCGCCGCGAAAAGGCGACCAGCAACATCTGCACGAATTCGGGGCTGTGCGCGCTCGCCTTCACCATTCACCTCGCGCTTCTCGGCGAAGCCGGGCTGGCCCGGCTGGCGCGGCTCAACCACGCCGCAGCCTGCACCCTCGCCGACCGGCTCGCGGCAGTGCCGGGGGTCAGCCTGGTCAATAACAGCTTCTTCAACGAGTTTACCCTGCGCCTGCCCAAGCCTGCGGCGCCCGTCATCGCAACCCTGGCCGAACATGGTGTGCTCGGCGGCGTGGCGGTATCGCGATTTTATCCGCAGCGAGATGATCTCGCCGATCTGCTGCTGGTTGCAGCGACAGAGACCACAACATCTGAAGATATCGATATCTATGAGCAAGCACTTCGGGAGGCATTGCGATGACCGGCTGGAGTCAGGCGCTGAGCGCCCATCCCGACGCGCCGCATGGAGAGACGCCGACGCTAACCGGCAATCGCGGTTTGCAACTCGAAGAGCCGTTGCTCTTCGAGCAGGATTCTGCGGGCCATTGCGGCGTCGATCTGCCGGAAGCGCCGTCGCATCGCAGCCGCCTCGGCGGGCTGGAACGACAAGGCCCTGTCGGCCTCCCGGGCTTGAGCGAGCCGCAGATCGTTCGCCATTTCACCCGCCTGTCGCAAAAAAATTATGCTATCGATAGCGGGCTGTATCCGCTGGGCTCGTGCACGATGAAGCACAACCCGCGCCTCAACGAAAAGCTGGCGCGGCTGCCCGGTTTAGCCGACCTCCACCCGCTCCAGCCCGAAACCACCGTCCAGGGCGCGTTCGAACTGATCGACGCGCTGGCGCATTGGCTGAAGACGCTGACCGGCATGCCGGCGGTGGCATTGTCGCCGGCGGCGGGCGCGCATGGCGAGTTGTGCGGCATGATGACGATCCGCGCTGCGCTGATCGCGCGGGGCAACGCTCGCACCCGCATCCTCGTACCGGAATCAGCGCACGGCACCAATCCCGCGACCGCCGCGCTCTGCGGTTATGCGATCGACCCGATTGCGGCCAATCCGCGCGGCCGCGTCGACCTCGCCGCGCTCAAATCGAAGCTGGGTCCCGATGTGGCGGCGCTGATGCTGACCAATCCGAACACTTGCGGCCTGTTCGAGGACGAGATCCTCGAGATCGCCGCCGCCGTCCATACCGCCGGCGCCTTTTTTTACTGCGACGGCGCCAATTTCAACGCGATTGTCGGGCGGGTGCGGCCGGCCGATCTCGGCATCGATGCGCTGCATTTGAATTTGCACAAGACCTTCTCGCCCCCGCATGGCGGCGGCGGGCCGGGCAGCGGCCCGGTGGCCTTGGCCGCGACGCTGGCACCCCATGCGCCGCTGCCGTGGATCGTCCACGGCGATAGCGGCCTTGCCCTCGTCGAGCATGCCGAGGGGCCGGCGGCCAATTCCATCGGCCGGCTGAAGGGGTTTCCCGGCCAGATGGGCATGTTCGTGCGCGCGCTCGGCTACATGATGAGCCACGGCGCCGACGGGTTGCGTCAGGTCGCCGAAGACGCGGTGCTCAATGCCAATTATCTGCGGGTGCGGCTGGCAGGCGCGCTCAGCCAGTCGTTTCCCGGAGCCTGCATGCATGAGGTGTTGTTCGACGACCGCTTCCTCAAGGATACCGGGGTCACCACGCTCGATTTCGCCAAGGCGCTGATCGACGAGGGGTTTCACCCGATGACGATGTATTTCCCGCTTGTCGTCCACGGCGCGCTGCTGATCGAGCCGACCGAAACCGAAAGCAAAGCCTCGCTCGACCAGTTCGCCGATGCGGTGACAGGGCTAGCGGCGCGCGCCAAGAGCGGTGCCGGTGCCGATTTTCATGCCGCGCCGGCGTTTACCCCGCGGCGCCGCCTCGACGAAACTGCGGCCGCGCGCAAGCCCGTCCTCCGCTGGCGACCGGAGCCGGCTTCCTAGAAAGCGGCGGAGTGACGTCTCGTCCTATTAGACAAATTAATATTGTGAATTGAAATATATTGACAGGTCATTTCCGCAAAATATCGTAGCCGCATCGCGACCGGCGCTTCCGGGTGACTTGTGGCCCCCGTCGCGCGGAGCCATTTTAGGATTGGATGATCGCGGCGGTCAGCCGCGCCATCCAGGCAGGCGAGGCTAACAAGCGGAGGATTGACCATGGCTGTGCGCATCAACGACGAAGCGCCGAACTTCACCATCGACACGACCCAGGGAAAGATCAATTTCCACGACTGGCTGGGCAATGGCTGGGCGATCCTGTTCTCGCACCCGAAGGACTTCACCCCGGTCTGCACGACCGAACTCGGCTACATGGCGGGGCTGAAGCCGGAATTCGACAAACGCGGCTGCAAGATCATCGGCCTCAGCGTCGATCCGGTCGATGATCACAATCGCTGGCAGAAAGACATCGAGGAGACCCAGGGTCACAAGGTCACCTATCCGCTGATCGGCGACTCCGAGCTGACCGTGGCAAAGCTCTATGACATGCTTCCGGCCGATTCCGGTGCCTCCTCACAGGGCCGCACCGCGGCGACCAACGCCACCGTGCGCTCGGTCTTCGTTGTCGGGCCGGACAAGAAGGTCAAGGCAATGCTGACCTACCCGATGAGCACCGGGCGGAATTTCGACGAGGTGCTGCGCATTCTCGATTCGTGCCAGCTCACGGCAAAGCATCCGGTGGCGACGCCGGTCAACTGGAAGCAGGGCGACGACGTCATTGTCGCCCCCGCCGTGTCCAGCGAGGAAGCCAAGCAGAAATTCCCGGCGGGCTTCCGCGAA
This sequence comes from Allostellaceae bacterium, assembly GCA_035632515.1. GTDB lineage: Bacteria > Pseudomonadota > Alphaproteobacteria > ATCC43930 > CGMCC-115725 > DATARH01. The sequence goes on from DASQGR010000290.1 coordinate 8,255, forward strand.
GTAAAGCCGTACCTGCGATACGTCAACCAGCCGAAGTAGACCGCGCAAACGCCGTCATCATGGCCGGCCATAGCCGGTCATTTCATGCTGCCGCTTCACCCCTCCCCCCGGGTTCAGGCCCGGGGGCGGGGCCTGTTGCCGCGGCCCGCTATCGCGGCATCAGATAGGACGGGGTTGTCGACGGCATCGAGGGCGTTGCCGGTGTCGTCAGGCCGCGCCGCCCCGGCGGAGCCATTGCGGCGGGGGCCGGCCCGGTGAGGGGCAAGGCCGCCAGATGCGGGGTGTCGCTCGGCGGGATCCCGGCGCTTTTGGCGATCGCCTCGATCTGCTTGTCGGACAGCTTCACCCCGTAGAACTTGTCGTAAAAATCCTGCAACTGGCCGCGCACGTCCTCTTGCGTCTCGCCCGGGTAAAGCAGCGCCGACAGCCAGTAGAGCCCGATCAGCCGGTTGACCCCGGGCGGCTCGTCGATCCATCCGAACGGCTGCGACGGCGCCAGGTAGACCCGCTTGTTGCGCACCGCGGCGAGGCTGCGCCACCCCGGGTCGCGGCGCAGCGCGTCATAAAAGCTGCGGTCCTCGGCAACGATGACCTCCGGGTTCCACTGCAGCAGCTGCTCGCGGGTGACCCGGGCTCGCTCGCCGCGGCCGAGCGGTGCGGCGACGTTGATCGCCCCGGCTTCGTCGATCGTCGCTGCCGCGGGTGAGCCGGGCAGTCCGGTTTCCAGCCCGTCGGGCCCGCGCCCGTAATAGACCCGCACCCGCTTCGACGCCGGCTGGATCAGCAGCCGCCCGTGCAATGCATTGATCGCATGTTCGGCAAAAGCGGCGAGATCGTCGGCATGCTCGCCGACGCCGAGGATCTGGCCCAAGAGGCGCAGCATCGTCGGCGTGCGGGCAAAGCTGTTGTCGAGAATGATGTATGGGGTGCCGGTCGCCTGCGTCACCTGGTCGGCAAAGGCGGCGCGTTCGGGGGTCACCGTGCCGGCGTCGACGATCAGGTCGGGGTGAACCCGCGTCACCGTTGCCGCCGTTGCCGTTGGGTTTGGCCCGGCGAGCCGGCCGACGACCGGCAGGCGGGCATAGCGCGCCGGCAGTGCACCTTGCGGCCGGGCTCTCGTCCAGCCGACAAGCTTGTCGGGCGCGAGGGCGTAGACCAGCACCTCGGCGGTCGGGCTCGCAGCCATCACCCGACCGACCCGCGGCGGCAGCACCACCAGCCTCCCGGCCGAATCGGTGAGCTCCGCAGCCGCGGCCGGGAGGGCGATGCCGAGCAGCAGGCACAAGGCCGCGAGCCGCGCGGCGGACGATCGAAGCGACATCAGCGCCCTCGACTCTGACGGGAATCCTGCCGCGACTATAATCGCCGCCGGTCTCCTGGCAAGCGCCGCCGCCGCGCCGCAGCCGGCCCGCGGCGACAGCGGAAACAGCGCCCGCCGTCGTCGCCGCATGATAGAATCATGCCACGGGGCTCACGGGTTTGATCGAACGATGGATTTCTCCGGCGCCACCATCCTGTGCCTTGGCGACATCATGCTCGACCGCTTCGCCTATTGCGGGATCGAACGCATCTCGCCCGAGGCGCCGGTGCCGGTGCTGCTGCTGCAGCGGGTCGAGAGCATGCTCGGCGGCGCCGGCAATGTCGCCCGCAACATCGCCGCGCTTGGCGGCACGGCAATGCTGATGGGATTGCTGGGCGGTGATGCGCCGGGCAACGAGGTCCGCGACAAGATCTGCGCGACCCGCAATCTCGTCGATGCCCATATCGTCAGCGCGCGGCGGCCGACCACCTGCAAGACCCGCTATATAGCCGGGCACCAGCAGATCATGCGGGTCGACGAAGAGCAGGTGCACGAGCTCGATGCCGAGGAGGAGGCCTGCCTGCTCGCTGCGGTCGACAAGGCGTTGCCAAATATCGACGCCGTGATCCTTTCCGACTACGGCAAAGGCGTGCTCGGATCGAGCGTCATCGACTTTGCCATCCGTCGCGCCCGGGCGGGGGGCATCCCGCTATTCGTCGATCCAAAGAGCGACGATTTCCGCAAATACTCCGGTGCCACCTGCATCACCCCGAACCAGGTCGAACTGGCGCTCGCCGCCAAGCTGCCGACGGGCAGCGACCAGGAAGTCGTCACCGCCGCAGTCAAGGTCATGCGCGAGGCCGAGGCTTCCGCGATCCTCGCCACCCGCTCGGACAAGGGCATGGTCCTGGTCGAGGCGGTCGGCCCGATACATTTCGTTCAGAATCGCGTGTCCGCGCGGGCACGCGAGGTGTTCGACGTATCGGGCGCCGGCGACACGGTAATCGCGGTGCTGGCGCTCGCCCATGCCAGCGGCCACAAGCTGCCCGAGGCGATGCGGATCGCCAACGCCGCCGCCGGCATCGTCGTTTCCAAGCTCGGCACCGCCACGGTCGAGCTCGACGAGCTGATGCTCGAACTATCGCGTGAGGCGGGCGATCGGGCATCGCATCGCCCGAAGCTCTACAGCACTGCCGAGGCCGAGACCCTGGTGCGCCAGTGGAAAAGCCGCGGGCTCGCCGTCGGCTTTACCAATGGCTGCTTCGACATTCTCCATCCCGGCCATGTGTCGCTGCTGGCGGCGGCGCGCCGGCGATGCGACCGGCTGATCGTCGCCCTTAACGGCGATGCCAGCGTGCGCCGGCTCAAGGGCAGCGGGCGCCCGGTCAATCCGCTTGCCGACCGCGCCGCGGTGATCGCCGCGCTCGAATCGGTCGATGCCGTGGTCGGCTTCGACGACGATACCCCGCTCGAGCTGATCCGCCGCCTCTTGCCCGACGTGCTGATGAAGGGCGCCGACTGGACCCTCGACACCGTCGTGGGCGCCGCGGAGGTTGCGGCCGCCGGCGGCAAGGTCGCGCTGATCGATCTGGTCGAGGGCCATTCGACCACCCGGGTGATCGGCCGGATGCGGGCCACGCCGGCATCGGCAAAGGCCGGGGCCTGACATGCTCGTCATCACCGGCGGCGGCGGCTTTATCGGTTCGGTCCTGGCGGCGGCGCTCAACGAGGCGGGGCGCGCCGATCTCGTCATCGTCGACCGCTTCGGCAGCGACGAGAAATGGCGCAACATCGCCAAGCGCGACTTCTTTGAGATCGTCACGATCGAGGACCTGCCGGCTTGGCTCGACCGCTACGGCGCCGAGGTCGAGGCGGTGTTTCATCTCGGCGCCAACTCGGCGACGACCGAAACCGACGCCGACCTGATCCTCGCCACCAACCTCAACGCGTCGATCGCGCTATGGCGCTGGTGTGCCGCCGCCGGCAAGAGGTTGATCTACGCCTCCTCGGCGGCGACCTATGGCGACGGCACGCAAGGCTTCGATGATGCCGGCGGCCTCGCCGAGTTCAAGCGGCTGCGGCCGATGAACCTTTACGGCTGGTCGAAGCACGCCTTCGATCTGTGGGCGCTGCGCGAGGCGGCAAAGGGGCATGCGCCGCCCTTATGGTTCGGGCTCAAATTCTTCAACGTGTTCGGGCCCAACGAGCACCACAAGGGCGAGATGATGAGCCTGGTGGCCAAGAACTACGCGAAGATCATGGCCGGCGAGCCGATCCGCCTGTTCAAGTCGCACCGGCCCGATTTCGCCGATGGCGAACAGCGCCGCGACTTCGTCTACGTCAAGGATTGCGCGGCGGTGATGCTGTGGCTGTGGCGCCAGGGCAAAGCGGGCGACAGCGGCATCTACAATCTCGGCAGCGGCGCGGGGCGCAGCTTTCGCGACCTGATGCTGGCGACCTTCGCCGCCTGCGGCAAGCCGCCGGCGATCGAGTATGTCGATACCCCGCCGGCGATCCGCCCGAACTACCAGTATTTTACGGAAGCGAAAATGGAGCGGCTGCGCGGGCTCGGCTACAACGCGCCGTTCACCCCGCTCGAAGAGGCGGTCAGGGATTTTGTGACCGAGCACCTCGCGCAACCGGACCCCTATCTCTAGCGCCTCGTGGCGTAATATTCAGTTGTCGTTCCCGCGAAAGCGGGAACCCAGGGCGGGCGACGCAACGGTTGCCGCTGGACTCCCGCTTCTGCGGGAGTGACGAATAGGAAATCGGGAGGACCGAACGGAGGGAGGCGTCGATGAGCGACAACAGGCATTGGGTCGGCACATGGACCGCCGCGCCGGCACCGGCGGAAGGCGCCGCGTTCGCCAACCACACCATCCGCATGACCCCGCGCGTAAGCATCGGCGGCAGCATGCTGCGGGTGCGGATCTCGAACGCGTACGGCGTGCGGCCGCTGGCGATCGGCGCGGCACGGGTCGCGTTGCGCGACAAGGGACCGGCCATCGTCCCCGGCTCGGACCGGCAGCTCACCTTCGGCAGCGCGGCACGGGCCACGATCGCGGCCGGCGCGATCATCGTCAGCGATCCGGTCGATCTCGAATTTCCGCCCCTGGCCGATCTCGCGGTCAGCATTCATCTGCCGCAGGAGCTGCCGGCGAGCTTCGGCATCACCGGCCGCTATGCCCGCCAGACCAACTACATCTCGCCGGTCGGCGATTTCACTGCCGAGGCGGCGATGCCGGTCGGCCGGCTGACCGACGACTGGTATTTCGTCTGCGGCGTCGATGTCGTCGCGCCGCAGGAAACGCTCGGCATCGTCGCGGTCGGCGACTCGCTGACCGACGCCAACATCTCGACCCATGACGGCCACCATAGCTGGCCGTCGCAGCTGGCGCGCCGGCTCGTCGCCAGGGTTAATCAGGGGGGCGGCCGGCCGGCGGCGGTGATGAACCAGGGGCTCGGCGGCAACCGCATCCTCCACGATGTGCGCGGCGACAGCGGCCTCAGGCGCCTCGACCGGGATGTGATCGCCCAGCCGGGGGTGACTCACGCGATCATCATGCTCGGCACCAACGACCTCAGAAACCGCAGCGCCAAACCCGAGGAAGAGGTCGACGCGGCGCAGATGATCGCCGGGCTGAAGCAAATGGCGCTGCGCGGCCAGACTCATGGGGTCAAGATGTTCGGCTGCACCCTGACCCCGTATTGGAACGAGACCTTCCTCCCCGGTGCGTGGAATCCGCGGCGCGAGACGGTGCGGCAGGCGGTCAATGCCTGGCTGCGCGAAGGCGCGGCGTTCGACGCGGTGATCGATTTCGACCAGGCGCTGCGCGACCCGGAAAATCCGCTGCGGATGCTGCCGAAATACGATTGCGGCGACCACCTCCACCCGAGCGACCTTGGCTACCGAACCATGGGCGACGCGATCGACCTGGCGCTGTTCGATTAAGCCGCGCGCAGCCTTTGGTCGGCGGCGGTGAGGAGTCGGGCCATCCGGTTTGCCCATTCGCTCTGGCCGGCCGGGTCGGCGATCAGGTCCTGGCGGATTTCGATCTCGACATGGTCGAGGGCGCGCCCTTCGCCATGCACCGGAATCGTGTAATCGCTGTCGTCGGTGATCGCATAGGGCTCGTTGGCGCCGACGACGAGATCGCCTTCGGCGCGCAGCAGGCCGAGCATGATCCGCGAAAGCCGCGTCTCATGGTGGTACAGCACGCCGACTTCGACCTTGCGGGCGATCCCTTTGAACACCGGGGTAAAGCTGTGCATCGCGATCAGCACGCTGCGCCGCCCGGCCGCCTTCCGGCGATCGAGAATGTCGGCGATGGCCGCGTGATAGGGATCGAAGATCGCCTGGCGGCGGGCATCGCGGGCGGCGACGGAGAGACCCTCGTTACCGGGGATGGCGGTCGCCTCGCTCACCGGCGGGATCGAGGTCGGATGATGGGGCGCGCGGTTGCAGTCGATGACGAGCCGCGAATAGGCCTGCAGCGCCGCCGTCGCATCCAGCATTGCCGACAGAACCTCGGTTACCCCGGCAATGCCGATATCCCAGGCGATGTGGCGCCGTCGTTCAGCCTCGTCGAGGCCCAGCGTGCCGAGCGCCCGCGGGATCAGCCGGCCGGCATGGTCGGCGGTCAGCAGGAAATCGGAAATGCCGCCGCGCAAGACGCGTACTGGTTCCGACTCGTCCGCGGCAAGCAGGCTGAAGGACATCTGCGTCAGTTGCGCTTACCCTTTTCGGCGCGTCATCGCCGGTTCGTTTCGCCGGCAACGCTCGCCACGACGATAGAGGATGGCGGGTCAAATCGAAACGGAAGGCCGGTTCCGCGCCTCGAGAAAAATCTCAGTACACCTCGGCATAGCGCGCGCAGATTTCAGCGGGGCTGAGCCCGTCGAGAACCTTGAGCTCGGCCCGCTTGAAGCGCAGATAGGCGTCGAAGAATTCGTCGCCGAACCATTCGCGGGCGGTGCGGCTCGACGCCAGCAGCTCGATCGATTCGCCGAGCGAACGCGGCAGTGGCAGGCCGCCCGCATCGCTGCGCGGGCCGTCTTGCGCCCCCCAGGGAGCGTCGTCAGCCGGCGCCGGCAGCGTCAGCCTGCGCTTGATGCCGTCGAGCCCGGCCCAGACCAGCGCGCCCAGCGCCATATAGGGGCTCGCGGCGGCGTCGGCGACGCGATACTCGATGTTGAAATTATGCGCCGCCGGCGGTCCGAAGATCGGGCAGATGCGGATGCTGGCGCCGCGATCCTGCAGCCCAATATTGGCATGGGTCGGTGCCCAGCGGTCGGGGCGCAGGCGGTAGTACGAGGCTGCCGATGGCGCGGTGATCGCCGTCAGGGCCGGCAGGTGCTCGAGAATGCCGGCGACGAAGTGCTCGCCGGTCGTGCTCAGCCGCCAGGGCCGGGCGGGGTCGTAGAGCACCGGTTTTTCGTCGCCGTAGCGCAGGCTGAAATGGATGTGGGTGCCGTTGCCGATCCCGTCGGGATCGAGGATCGGGGTAAAGATCGCCCGATGGCCCAGCCGGTGCGCCACCGCCCGCGCCATTTCGCGCGAGATCACCGCCTCGTCGGCTGCGCGGATGCCGCGCGCCGGGGCGATGGTCATCTCATATTGGCGGGCGCCGTATTCCGGCAGGAAGCTGTCGGGCGCCAGCCCGGCGTCGCGCAACGCCGCCATCAGCCATTCGCCGAATTGACCCTGACGACGGTGAGCGTCCAGCGCATAGGCCGAGCCGGGCCGCTCCTCCACCCCGGTATAGACGAATTCCTGCTCGAAGGCCGAGACCACGACCAGCCCGGTCTGCCGCTCCAGCGCGGCGAGCGCGCGGCGCAGGAAATGCCGCGGACAGCACTGCCAGTAATGCCCGGCGATGGTCAGGATGTCGCCGAGATAGAAGCGCTCGGCCGTGCGGTCCTCAAAGGCCACGTCGACAAAGGTGTCGGGGTCGGGCACCAGCATCAGGTCGCCCTGAGTGCCGTAGGGCGTGTCGTAGATCGGCCCGAACGGCGAGATCATGATATTGCTCGGCGCCAGCCCGACGCCTTCGCGCAGGCGCTGCGACAGCGCGGTCTGCGGAAATCCCTTCCCGCGCACCAGCCCGGCAAGGTCGCAGGTGCCGACAAAGATCAGCGGTTCCATTTCCACGGGCGGAGCCTTTCGGCGCACGAGCTAGCGGGCGACCGACACGGCCGCCGCTCGGGATTATCCGCGCAAGATCGTTAATTTTGCGCAACCATGAGCCGAAATCGCGGGAAAACCGCTCAGGCCCTGACGATTTCCCGCTCGCGGCCGGAAAAATCCTCGGGCAGATCAACCCGGAAGCCGCCCGACTGGCGCCTCCACAGCGCGGCATAGGCGCCGCCCTGGGCAAGCAGCTGGTCGTGGGTGCCTTCCTCGATGATGCGGCCCTCGTCGAGCACGACCAGCCGGTCCATCCGGCAGATCGTCGACAGGCGGTGGGCGATGGCGATCACCGTGCGACCTTCCATGAGCGCGTCCAGTTGCTCCTGGATCGCCGCCTCGACCTCGGAATCGAGCGCCGAGGTCGCCTCGTCGAGCACCAGGATCGGCGCGTCTTTGAGGATCACCCGGGCGAGGGCGATGCGCTGGCGTTGTCCACCCGACAGCTTCACCCCGCGTTCGCCGACATGGGCGTCGAACCCGGTGCGGCTGTGCCAATCCTCCAGGCCCTCGATAAATTCGGTGGCGTGCGCCCGGCGCGCCGCATCGATGATCTCGGCCTCGCTCGCGTCCGGGCGGCCGTAACGGATATTGTCGCGGATCGAGCGGTGCAGCAGCGAGGTATCCTGCGTCACCATGCCCATCTGGGCGCGCAGGCTTTCCTGGGTCAGCCCGGCGATGTCGCGCCCGTCGACCAGGATACGGCCCTGCTCCGGCCGATAGAAGCCGAGCAGGAGGTTCACCAGGGTCGACTTGCCGGCGCCGGAGCGGCCGACGAGGCCGACCCGCTCGCCCGGCGCGATGTCGAGGTCGAGCCCGCGCAGAACGCCGCCGCGGCGGGCGCTGCGGCCGTAATCGAAATGCACATTCTCGAACCGCACCGCGCCGACCGCGCGCGGCAGCTCGACGGCGTCGGGGGCATCGGGCATCTGCCGCGGCACCGCGATCGAGCGCATGCCGTCCTGCACCTGGCCGATATCGTCGAAGATATTGGCGATCTGTTGCGCCACCCAGCCGGCGATATTGCCGATCTGCCAAGCCATCGGGATCGCCATCGCCACGGTGCCGACCGGAACCCGCCCGCTCGCCCACAGCGCAATCGCCAGGCCGCCGGTGCCGGTCAGCAAGCCGGCGTTCATCAGGATCAGCGAGATGCCCCAGCCCGAGGTCATGCGCTGCTGGCGGCGATAGGCCTCGGTGTGTTCGTCCACCGCGGCGCGAACGAAATCGTCCTCGTCGCGGGCGCGGGCGAACAGCTTGACCGTCAGGATATTGGTGTAGCTGTCAACCACCCGGCCGGTGACCTCGGAGCGCATCTCCGACATGCGGCGCGAACGCTCGCGCATCCGCGGCAGAAACGTGCGCAGGACGATAGCGTAGGTGACGAACCAAAAGACGATCGGCAAGGATAGCCGCCAATCGGCGGCGGCGAGCAGCAGCGCCGCACTGGTGCCGTAGACCAGGATGTACCAGACCGCGTTGATGCTGGAGACGACGCTTTCCCGCAGCGCCGGCCCGGTCTGCATCACCCGCGCGGCGATGCGGCCGGCGAAGTCGTTCTGAAAAAACACCCAGCCCTGGCGCACGACATGCCAATGGCTTTGCCAGCGCGCCAGGTTGGTAAGGCCCGGGATCAGCGCCTGGTTGGTGATCAGCGCCTGGCAGAAATGCGCCACCGGCCGCAGCACCAGCAGCAGCACCGCCATTCCGGCGAGCTGCCAGCCGGCGACCCGCCAGATCGTCTCCGGCGTCTGCGAGGTCACCAGGGTGACGATGCGCCCGATAAACAGCGGGATCGCCGCATCGAGCAGCGCAACGATAAACCCGCCGACAAACAGCGCGATCAGGAGGCCGGGGATCTGCCGCACGAAATGCCAGTAGAAGCGGCCGAGCGCGCGCGGGCTGCCCAGCTCGGGCGGCGGCGTGTCGGGCAGTTTCTCGGTCGGCTCGAGCAGGTGTTCGAAAAAACGGAACATTGCCTGTTACATGCCCGTCGCCCGGCGGAGGGTCAACCGGGTGTGCTTAAATTCATGGCAGCTACAACCCCATCTTGTCGTCCCGGTGAGGAGCGTTACCGCAGCTCCGGGAAATCATCTTCCCAGAATTCGGCTTCGGCGCGGTGGCCGGCGGCGCGGCGCTCGGCTTCGGCGGTGCGCAGCTCGACGCGGCGGATCTTGCCGGAGATCGTCTTTGGCAATTCGGCGAATTCGAGGCGCCGCACCCGCTTGAACGGCGCAAGGCTGGCGCGGCAATGGCGGAAAATCTCCAGCGCGGTGTCGCGGTTGGGAATGTGGTTGCCGGCCAGCGCGACGAATGCCTTGGGCACCGCCAGCCGCAGCGGGTCGGGCGAGGGCACGACCGCGGCCTCGGCAATCGCGGGATGCTCGATCAGCGCGCTTTCCAGTTCGAACGGGCTGATCCGGTAGTCCGACGCTTTGAAGACATCGTCGGCGCGACCGACATAGGTGAAATAGCCGTCGGGGTCGCGCATCGCCACGTCGCCGGTGCGATAGGCGGCGCCGGAAACCGGCACCACCGTGCCGTCATCCCCCTGATAGCCCTGCATCAGGCCCAATGGCGGCGGGTCGAGCAACAGCGCGATTTCCGCCTCGTCCTGCTCGGTGCCGTCGGGGGCGAGCAGCCGCACGCGATAGCCGGGCGCGGGCTTGCCGACGGCGCCGGGCTTTACCGTCTGCCCGGGGAAATTGGCGAGCTGCAGGGTCGTCTCGGTCTGGCCGTAGCCGTCGCGGATGGTCAGCCCCCAGGCGGCGCGGACCTGCTCGATGATCTCCGGGTTGAGCGGCTCGCCGGCGCCAACCACTTCTTTCAGCCCGACCTTCCACGCCTTCAGGTCTTCCTGGATCAGCATTCGCCACACCGTCGGCGGCGCGCAAAAGGTGGTGACCCCGCAGCGCGCGATGGTGTCGAGCAGCGCCTTAGCGTTGAAGCGCGGCTGGTTGAGCATGAAGACGCAGGCTTCGGCGTCCCACGGGGTGAAAAAGCAGCTCCACGCGTGCTTGGCCCAGCCGGG
>DASQGR010000291.1:0-8763 GCA_035632515.1 Allostellaceae bacterium
CGCTCGGCCGCTTTTACATGGGCCATCTCGAAGGCCGCATCGCCGATATCGTGCTGACCCAGCCGGGGCTCGACCGGGCGCTCGATTTCCACGTCGATGGCGGTGGGCGTCCCGGGGGCCGCTATGTGCGCCGACGCATCACCGTCACCGGCAAGGCACAGCAACACCACCACCTGTTGAACCTCGCGGCCTGGCCCGACAACCCGATCCTCGGCCGGCCCGAGCATCGCAGCGCAATCCTGTCGCTCGCCTATCTCAGCCTCGCCACCCCAGGGCTCGGCGGCGTGCTGGCGCCGGAGGCGATCCGCCGCAAGCATCTCGCCGAAGGGGTCGGCGCGGTCGGCCGCCATCTCGGCAACATCGCCGCCGGGTTTCCGGAGGCGATCCGCGAGGCCTATCGGTATCTGCACGGCCGCTACGTCGCCAAGCCGCGGCTGCCGGGATTCTTCATCACCAACAAGGCGCAGCGCTACGCATTCTTTTATCACGCCGAGCAGGCACCGAACCCCGAAAGCCGGGTGCGGCTCAACGGCGCCTGCGATGCGCTCGGCATGCCGCGGTTGCGGATCGACCTGCGCTACGGCGAGATCGATGCGCGCTCGGTGGTGAAGAGCCATGCGGTGATCGACCGCTTTATCCGCGAGAACCGGCTCGGCCGCCTCGACTATGCGGTGCCGGAAGGCGAGCGCGCGGCCAGCGTGCTCGACCAGGCGACCGACGGCTACCACCAGATCGGCACGACCCGCATGGCGGCGGACCCGGCGCGGGGCATCGTCGACCGCGATCTGCGGGTGCACGGCACGCCCAACCTGTTCGTCGCGTCGAGCTCGGTATTTCCCACGTCGAGCCAGGCCAATCCCACGCTCATGCTGGCGGCGTTCTCCGCGCGGCTGGCGGACCACCTGAGCAAGACCTTGCCGAAACTGGCGTAAGCCAGGCGGCCGCTATTTCGGCCGCTTGCCGCGCAGGCGGCGGATCCAGTTGCGCAAGCCGCGATGCCGCTTCAACCGCTGGCGCAATTGGTGCTGGGCGATGTAGGCCGCACCCTTGAGGCTGCACGCCGCCAGCAGCTCGTAGAGCGGCAAATGTTCGTCGGCCCATTGGCTCTTGTAACCTTCGTCGCCGCCGGTCAGGTCGAAGCGGTCGACCCCGGGTGTGGCGACGCACCATTCGACCAGGTCTTCCATCAAGAGCCGACCCGGTGAAAAGAACCCCCACTCCCCGTCCTCACGGGTGACAACCAGGAAATAAAAGCGGCCGCGGCTGACCAATCCCCAATGCGCGGCGACGATCGTATCACCCGAGCTGAGGCTCGACACGTGCACGTCGGCGCCTTGCATGCCCTCGGCCATGAGCCGCTCGTAAAAGGCGATGTATGCCGGCTCGGCAAACAGGTCGCGGCACTTGGTCTCGCGCCACAGCCTCGATTTCTGCCGGGCCAGGACCGGCATGATGGCCTGTGCCTCGGCCGAGTCCGGCGCCGGGTTTGCGAAGGTCACCGGGCCGCGCTCGGCGAGACGGCGGCGGCGCCGGCGCGTGTCGGCGAAGTGCTTGGAGCTGCGCGCCTTGCGGAACTGATCCATCGTTGCCGGGATCGTCGCCGCCTGGCCGGTTTCGCGCTGGCATGCGCCGGGCAGCGCGGCCAGCGGGTTGTGCACCCCCTCGATGGTCTCCGGCATCCGGTGCAGCCAGACCAGATCGGTTGGCGGCAGGAGCTTCAGCACTACCGCCCACAGCCGCGCCGTCTCGGCATCGGTGAGGCGTTTGGCGAGGTCGGGCGCGATCAGCGGCGCGTTGTAATCGGTGACGACCCCGCCCAGGAACCGCAATACCCGCCGCCAGCCTTCGCGATAGACGCCAAGCGGCAGGATCAGCAAGGTCCGCCCGGCCGCATCGGCAAGGCGGACGATATAGGGCGACACTCCCTCGGCGTCGCCGATCGTGTGTTGCCAGGTCTTGAGCCAGTCGACCGACTGGAAGGCGAACCAGGCGCTGCCCGCCATCGCGTCGCGCCACAGCGCCTCGCACTCGGCAAAGGAGCGGTAGATCGACAGCCGGGCATCGGCGAGGGCGGCAAGTCCGGGGTCGAGCTCGGCGATCCGATAGTGCCGCGCCGGCAAGATCGCTGGCCCGGTCCGGCTCCGCGTCAGAACGGCTGGCGGCGAGAAGGCGGTAAAGTCCGACATCGGGCTGGCAATCCCTTGGATTTCGTGCGAACGGGCGGCGACCCGCCGGCAACGCCACAGCCTCGTTCAAAAACAATGAAAGTTGATTAACGCCGCGAGGCGACACGCCCGCTTTGGCGGCGGGCTCGCGAAGGCGGATAAAATTGCACCCGCCACGGCGTGTGGTATTTCTCTACGGGTCGGGTCCCGCGCAGCCGCGGGCTGCGCCACCGCGGCGCTTGGAGGGGCGAGTGAGCGTTTACGACGCATTGCAGCGGGTCCGGCATGGCAGCCGGGAGGCGATGCCGTCGCCGCAATCGCCACCACCGACACTGCCCCCATCGGATGCGCGCGAGGCTGCCCGATTGAGCGCCGGCACGCGCGAGCCGGGCCCGATCGCAGTGGCGCTGACGCCGCTGCTCGCCGCGGTGCGGCCGCTGCTCGATGCCGAGCGCGGCGCAGTGATCCAGATCGTTGCTGCGACCGAGGGTGAAGGCGCTTCGACCGTGGCGCGCGAGTTCGCCCTCCTTGCCGGCACCAGCGGCCATCGCCGCACGCTGCTCGTCGATGCCGATCCGCGCGACCCGGCGACGGCGCGGATGTTTGGCTGCGACACCGGGCCGGGCCTGATCGACTGGCTGCGCAACGAGGCCGCGACCGACAACATCCTGCGCACCGTTCCGGACACGCTGCTCTCGGTGGTGCGGCTGACCGATCGGCGCAACGGGCTTGGCGCGGATTCCGAAACCTTGCGCGAGGTTTACGATGCGCTGCGCGGACATTTCGACCTGACGGTGATCGACTGTCCCGCGGTCGCCAGCGGCGGCTACTCCAACCTTCTGCCCGAGGCCGCGGACGGGGTGATCCTGGTGATCGCGGCCGAAGCCACCCGCCCCGCCGTCGTTACCCATGCCAAGACGCAGATCGAGCTGACCGGCGCCAATTTGCTCGGCGCCGTGCTCAACCGGCGCAGCAACTACATTCCCGAATTCCTGTACCGGATGCTGTAAGGCCGGCTGCGCCTGCGCCTTCCCTTCCCCGGTTTATCCGTTCCTTAACACCCGCTCGGCAGGGTGCGCAGATGGATCGGCCGCGTGTCCCGCTCATCCCGAGGAACCGCCGCGCGGCGGCGGCGTCTCGACAGCGGCGCTCCTTCGGTACTCTGTGGCATCGCGCGGAAGAGCTTTTTTCGCACTATCGCTTCGCGACCTCGGCGCTCGACCAGATCGCGCTCAGCGTCTTCAATTTCGCGCTGACCCTGTGTCTTGTGCGCACCTTGTCGGCGACCGATTTCGGCATCGTCTCGCTGTGGATGACGGTGTCGTTGTTCGCCCTCGGCATCCAGAACGCGCTGGTCAACACCCCGCTCTCGGTATACCTGCCCGCCGCCGCGGACGACGAGGCGCGATCCCGGCTCGAAGCCGCGCTGGCGACGGTCAACCTGGCGACGTTGAGCGCGGCGGCGATCGGGGTCGTCGTGGTGAACTTGGTCAGCGATGCCGAGTGGGCGGCGCCGGACTGGATCACCACGGTCGCCGTGACCGCCTTTATCGTCACCGTGCTTTACCGCGAGTATTACCGCAGCATCGCCTTTGCAAAGCACGACATGGCGATGCTCGTGCTGATCGACGCGCCCTACCTTGCCGTGACCACCGGCTGTCTCGTGGTCATGCTGGTTTGGCCGCAGCATTTCGCCAGCCTGGCGGTCGCATTTCTCGCCCTGACGCTCGGCGGTATCGCCAGCCAGGCTTGCCGCCGGCGTCGTCCGGAGGAGCGGCGCGCGCGTCCGTTCGGCCGCGGCGGCCTGCAACCCTATCGCCGGGTCGGGCGCGAGGTCGGCTGGTCGCTGGTCGGGGTCATCGCCAGCCATCTGCACGGCCGCAGCTATGTCTATGTGACGATCAATCTGGTCGGGCTCGCCGGCCTGGCGGCGATCAATGTGGTTGGAGTGCTGTTCCGCCCGGTGGGCACCCTGATGATGGCGTGGGGCCGCTCCGCGCTGCCGCAGCTCGCCGGGCATTACGCCGCCCGCCGGATCGAGGCGTTCGACAAGATCGTCTGGCGGGCCTTTGCCGCCGCCGGCGCGGCGAGCGCGGCCTGGACCCTGTTGTTGTGGCTCTGCTGGCAGCCGATCGAGCGCCATTTTCTCGCCGGCAAGTACCCCGACGCGTGGCTGCTGGTGATCCCGTGGGCGGTGGCCGCCGGGCTGCACTGCGCCGAGTACACGGTCGGCATCGCCTTGCAAGCGGCGCGCGAGTTCCGGTTTCTCGCCTATACGACCCTGCTCTCCGCGCCGTTGACCGTGGCGGCGACCGCCGCTGTCATCCTGTGGCACGGCTACACCTGGACAATGTACGGCTCTGCTTTCGGCCATGTGGTGGTGCTGGCGATGGAAGGGGGACGGCTGTTCGTCATCCGCCGTCGCCTGATCGCCCTTCTGCCGGCCGACGCCGCGCCGGCGGAGTAGCCCCGTTCACCGTTTCTTTCCGCTCGCGGGCGACTATCCGCGCTGCGTGGTTTGCTGAGGGAAAGGCGAATGCCGGCCAAGGTCGCGATCATCCACCACGGCTATATCCCGCATTACCGGGTGCCGTTCTACGAGATGCTCGCCCGTCGCGGCGAGGCCGCCTACACCGTGTTCCATGGCGACCCGCCGTCGTGGATCGGGGTGCAAGCGGCCGAAGGGCCGTTCGATTTTCGCGAACGCCGGGTGGCCAATCGCGAATTCCGCGTCGGCCCCGGAACCGCGGTCTACCAGCCGCTGGTGCGCGAGGTGCTGTCCGGGGGCTATGACGCGGTCGTGCTCAGCGCCGAGGTCAAGTTCGTCTCCAATGTGGCGCTGGCGCTGCTCGCGCCGCTCTACCGCATCGCGGTGTTGTATTGGGGGTTCGGCTACCATCCGCAGCGCGGTTTCCGTGACAGCGACGCGCCGCACCGCGGCTTGTTCGGCGGGGTGAATTTCATCAAGAACGCGCTGACCCGCATGGCCGACGGCTATCTCGCCTACACCGCCACCGGGGTCGAGAAGCTGGCCGAGATCGGCTATCCGCGCGACCGCGCCTTTGTCATGCGCAACACCATCGATGTCAGCGAGCAGCGCCGGCTGTGCGAGCAGGTGCAATCCGCCGATCCGGGAACGATCCGCAGCGAATGGGGGCTGCAGCCGAATTCGACCGTATTCACCTTTATCGGCCGGCTGGTGCAGTTCAAGCGGGTCGACCTGCTGATCGAAGCGGTGCGCCTCGCCAACCAAAACCGCGCCGGCAAGCCGGCGATCGAGGCGGTGGTGATCGGTTCGGGCCCGCTCGAAGGCGAATTGCGCGCGATGGCCGCCGATGTGCCGCAACTCCATTTCACCGGCGCGCTGCCGCCCGACGCGCGCGTCGCCGGCATCCTCAAGGTATCGGCAGCGGTGGCGATCACCGGCGCGCTCGGCCTCCTGATCAACCACGCCTTCGCCCACGGCAAGCCGGTCATCGCCCGCGACCACGAGGCGCACGGCGCCGAGATCGAATACCTGGCGCATGACGAGAACGGGCTCATCGTGCCCGGCGATATCGGCGCCTTCGCCGAGACGCTGTGCCGCTATGCCGACGCGCCCGAATGGCAGGCGCGGCTGTGCGGCGGTGCGCTCCAGGCACGCGAGGCGATGAGCCTCGAAGCGATGGTCGACCGCTTCGAGGCTGCCATAGCCGCCACCGTCGCCCGCCGCCGCGCCGGCTGGCTGTCGGCTCCGCCGCTCGCCTATTCGGGCCGGGATTAGGTTGCGACGGCCCCTGTCTCCTATTCGTCTGTCGCGCCGCAATCTGCTGCGCGCAGCCGCGCTGGGCGCGCTTGCCGGCCGCGGCAGAGCCTGGGCTGCGGGCGAGCCGACGCCGCTGCACCAGCTCGCCGCCGAGCGCGGTATCGCCTACGGCACCTACATCTACGACGAGATGCTGAAGCGCGAGGACGAGTATACCCACCTCGCCGAGCGCGAAGCCGCGTTTGTCACCTCGTCGAGCTTTCACTGGTTCAAGGTCGAGCCGAACCAGGGAAGCACCGATTTCGCCGGCCCCGACGCTGTCGAGGCGTGGGCGCGGGCGCATGAGCTCGGTCTGCGCGGTCATGCGCTGGTTTGGGGCGAAGCGGCGCCGCGCTGGTTCGGCGACATCGCCGACCGCGCCGCCGCAGCGCGCGCGCTCGAACGCCATGTCGCCGCGATGTGCCGGCATTTCGCCGGCCGGCTGCAATCCTGGGATGTCGTCAACGAGGCGCTAAAGGTCAACGAGGGCCATGCCGACGGGCTGCGCCGCACCGTGTTTTACGAGAAGATCGGCCCGGCCTATCTCGACATCGCCTTTCGCGCCGCGCGCGAGGCCGACCGCAAGACCCGGCTCGTCTACAACGAGTTCGACCTCGAACTCGACCTGCCCGAGCATCGCGACAAGCGCCGCTTTCTGCTGGCGATGATCGACGGGTTCAGGCAGCGCGGCACGCCGATCGATGCGGTCGGGCTGCAAAGCCACCTGTCGACCGACGGCATGGCGCACTTCGACGAAAAGATCTTCGCCGGCTTTCTCAAGGACCTCGCCGATCGCGGGCTCGAGATCATGCTGACCGAGCTCGACGTGATCGACCGTCTCGCCCCGGCCGACATCACCCGGCGCGACGAGGCGGTGGCCGAGACCTATCGCCGCTATCTCGACGTCGCGCTCGCCAACCGCGCGGTGAAGACGGTGGTGAGCTGGGGCCTGACCGACCGCAACAGCTGGATCGACTGGGACAACCCGCGGACCAAACGCGCCGACGGGCTGCACCCGCGACCGCTGCCGTTCGACGAGGCGTTCAGGCCAAAACCCGCCTACTTTGCCATTGCCGACGCATTTCGGCGCGCGCCGCCGCGCTGAGCGCCAGCCGGCCGCGGCGCGCCTCCAGCATCTCGCGGCCGAGCTCGACAAAGGCTACGACGAACAGCAGCCACAAGATCTCGCCGCGCCGAAAGAACGCGTATTCGGTGATGTTTTCGAGAAAAATCCCCATCGCCAGCGCGGTGCAGAACACTGCGTGGCGCGCGGCCGGCGCGGTGGCGATGCGGGCGAAGCGGGTGAAAACCGTCAGCCAGACGACGATCCCGAAGAACACGCCGACGACGCCGAGGCCCAGGGCCAGCTCCAGCCAGGCATTGTGGGCGTGCGGCGCAATCCAATGGACGGTGGCCCAGATGTTGTTGGCCTCCGGCCCGTCGAGGCGCCAAAACGTCTCATAGCCATAACCGAGCCAGGGGCGCTGAACGATATAGCCCCACACCAGATGCCATAGCGGCGTGCGGTTGGTCAGCGTCGGGTCGCGGCCCAGCGCCACCAGCACCCCGGTCGGGTCGATCGCCAAGGCCGCCACCCCCGCCAACCCGACGACGATCAGGGCAAAGCCGATCAGCGCGCCGACGCCGCTGCGCCGGCGCAGCGCGCTACAGACGAGCGCGCCGTACAGCACCGCCATCATCATCACCAGCGGCGTGCGCGACTCCGAAAGCTTCAACAGCACCACCCCGGCCGTAAACACGAACCCCGCCAGGACACGCGAACCGAAGCGGTTGCAAAAGGCGTAGACCGAAAAAATGATGCCGAGTCCGCACGCCGCGCCGAGCTGGTTCTTGTCGGTAAAGGCGCCGCGTATCGCATGCGTGTAGCCCTCGTTGTTGCTGGTCGCGAGCGCCGGCGACAGGATCAGGATCGCAAACGACGCCGCCATGGCAAAGGCGTAGACCTTGACCATCAGCGCGGCGAGCTCGCCGAGATCGCCGCGGGCGACCAGATAGACGGCGAACAAGGTGGTGGCGAAGACCGTGCCGGTACGGCGGATGACCAGCAGCGGATCGTCCGACCAATAGGCGCTGACCAGCGCCAGCAGGGTCAGCGCCAGGATCGGCCAGGCGACCCGCAGCAGAATCGGAAAGGCGGCGCGGCGGATGTAGATCACCACCGCCAGAAATACATACAGCGAGACGATCGTCGTGGTGTCGTAGAAGTGCGATTCGCCGAACGCCCCGCCCTTGGGTCGGATGAAGAAGGTGTCGGGCGGCCAGAACACTTGCACAAAGGTGATCAGGAAGCCAAAGGCCAGCAGCGTTTCAAGCTGCAGCAGCAGGTTCGGCGCGGCGCGGGGAAATGCCCCGCCCACACCGTTGCTTCGCGTCGCGGCGACTGTCACCGTTGCTCCCCATGCGAAGCGCGTTGGCAACCCCGTTCATCACCGGCCTGGCGCTGCTGCTCGCGGCCGGGGCCGCCCGAGCCGACGGTTCGGTGACCCGCGCCAAGGGATGCGGCGACAAGATCTTTGCCGCCGGCGTCGACGGCTATTCGGTGCTGAGCGGCCTCGGCGAAGGCGCGGTCGCAGACGGCGATCAGCTCGTCGGCAATCTCGAAAAAATCGGCCATGTCACCCTCTACGACAAAACCGCAGGCCACAGCGTCTTCGCGATTGTCGAGGAGCATGGGCTCGACAAAGCAACCGTCACCCAGCGCATCGCCGCAGCTTGCCGCTCTTTTCTTGCCAACACGTTCACAACCGGGCGGGTGACCCGAACCCGCGGCTGCGGCAACAAGATTTTCGTCGA
>DASQGR010000292.1:0-12112 GCA_035632515.1 Allostellaceae bacterium
CATGACGTGAGGATTGACGGAGCAGTTTCATGGGACTCGAACGCGCTCAGCGAAGTGCCGTTCCGGGTCTACACCGACCCGCAGCAATATGCGATCGAGCAGGAGACAATCTTCAAGGGCGAGACGTGGAGCTATCTCTGCCTCGCCGGCGAGATTCCCAATCCCGGCGACTGGGTGGCGACGACGGTTGGTGAGGTGGCGATCGTCGTTACCCGCGGCGAGGACGGCGCGATCAACGCGTTCGTCAACCGCTGCGCTCATCGCGGCAACTTGTTGTGCCTTAAGAACAAGGGGCACGGGCGAGAGATCACCTGCATCTATCACGGCTGGAGCTACGATCTCTCCGGCCAGCTCACCGGCGTCGCCTTCGAGAAGGGGGTCAAGCGCCAGGGCGGCATGGCCCCCGAGTTCCACAAGGAGGACCACCAACTCCAGCGGCTGCGGGTCGAGGAATTGTGCGGCCTGGTCTTCGGCACGTTCAGCGAGACGGTGGCCGATCTGCAGGCGTATCTGGGCCCGGTCGTGGTCGGCGGCGTCAAGCGCGTACTCGATGGCCGCCCGGCCCATATCATCGGCCGCAGCACCCAGATCTTGCCGAACAACTGGAAGCTCTATTTCGAGAACGTCAAGGACACCTACCACGCCAGCATCCTGCACTCGTTCCTGACGACGTTCCGCATCAACCGCCTGTCAATGCCGGGCAGCATCAACATCGACGAGAGCGGCGGCAACCATTTCAGCCAGGCGAAGCTCGACTACGCCGCCGAGGACGCCGACTACAAGGCGGCGGCGCTGCGCTCCGATACCGATCTGAAATTGGCGGACAATTCGGTCGTCGAGTCGGTCGACGAGTTCGGCGACCAGGTCTCGGTGCAGATCCTGACCGTGTTCCCGAACATGGTGCTGCAGCAGGTGCGCAACACGATTGCGGTGCGGGTGATCCGGCCGCGCGGGGTCGACAAGACCGAACTCGACTGGGTGCATCTCGGCTTCGACAGCGACGACGAGGCGATGACCGAGCGCCGGCTGCGCCAGGGCAATCTGATCGGCGCCGCCGGCTACATCTCGATGGAGGACGGCTGCGTCGGCGGGTTTGTCCAGCGTGCGCTGCAATTCAACGACGAGGGCAGCGGCATCGTCATGATGGGCGGCCACGATGCGCAGTCGCAGAATTTTCGCGCCAGCGAGGCGGCGATCCGCGGCTTCTGGAAGAAATACCGCGCGCTCACCGGGATCTGACCGGCCTCGAACAAACGCCGACGCGTCCTTCGAGACAGCCGTTTCGCGGCTCCCTCAGGATGAGGACTTTTCTTCATGCCATGCACCAACATCCCTCATTCTGAGGAGCGCTCCACGGGAGCGCGTCTCGACGGACGCACCATGCCGCTGCTGCCGGTGTGCAGGCCATGAGTGCAGCAGACGAGACGGTGCGGCTCGGCATCCACGAGCTGATCGCCGCGTACAGCGACTGCATCGACGACGACCGGCTCGAGGAATGGCCGGATTTCTTTGTCGACGATTGCCGCTACCTGATTACCGACCGGGAAAGCCACGCCGCCGGGTACAAGCACGGCGTCATCTACTGCGCCTCGCGCGGCATGCTGGCCGACCGGGTGACCTCGCTGCGCCGGGTGCTGATGTTCGAGGCGCACCGCTACCGCCACGTCGTCGGCCCGATCCGCGTCCTTTCGGTCGCCGGCGGGGTTGCCGAGGCGCGCTCGAACTTTATTGCCGTGCGCATCATGCACGACGGCGCGACCAGCCTCTTCGCCACCGGCCGCTACCTCGACCGCATCGATGTGAGCCGCGAGCCCTACCGCTTCATCGAACGCCTCGTCATCCTCGACAGCCAGAAGATCGACACGCTGCTCGTGATCCCGCTGTGACGGTGAATGTGGAACGCAGCGATTGTCATTTCGCGGATTCCGGTTACTGCCGACTCGCCGGCAGGAGCGGTGCTTCCGCGGGACCAAGGCACTCGGTAAAGACCTGACGGCCGACGGCGAGGCGAGACATTTGGCTGATACGGACGACATCCTCTTCGGCCGCCGGGGCGGCGTCGCGACCGTGCTGCTGAACCGGCCGCAGGCGCTCAATGCTTTTACCCTCGGCATGTACAGGCAGCTCGAGCCGCGGCTGCGCGAGTGGGCGCAAGACCCGTCGGTCCATGCGGTGCTGATCGAGGGCGCCGGCGAGCGCGCCTTTTGCGCCGGCGGCGATGTGCGCGCGGTCTACGAGGCCGGCAAGGGGGGCTCGGGCGACCGCAACTTCACCTCGGTGTTCTTTGCCGAGGAGTACCGGATCATCCGCTTCATCCACCATTTTCCAAAGCCGTATGTCGCGATTATCGACGGCATCACGATGGGCGGCGGGGCCGGGGTTTCGGTCAACGGCGCCTACCGCATCGCCACCGAGCGGACGACGCTGGCGATGCCGGAGACCGGGATCGGGCTGTTTCCCGATGTCGGCGCCACCCGGTTCCTCGATCTGTGCCCGGGATATATCGGCCGCTATCTCGGGCTGACCGGGGCGCGGCTCGGACCGGCCGACGCGCTCTATTGCGGGTTCGCCACCCATTTCGTGCCGCACGAGCGGGTCCCGGAACTGACCGCGGCGCTCGCCGGCATCGTGTGGCAGCCCGGCAAGGAGCGGAACCAGGCCGAGGCGGTGCTGGGCGCATTGGCCGCCGATCCGGGTCCGCCGCCCTTGAAGGCGCGCCGGCCGGCGATCGACCGCTGCTTTGCCGCCGACCGGGTCGAAGCGATCCTCGACGCCCTCGGCCGCGAGCGCGCGGAAATTGAATGGGCGCGGGAGACTTGCGCCACGCTTTTGTCGAAATCGCCGACCAGTCTGCGCATCACCCTGCGCCAGCTCGTGCTGGGGCAGGGCTTCGATCTGGAGGCGGCGCTCAAACTCGAATATCGGATGACCCAGCACGTTATGGCGGCGCACGATTTCTACGAAGGGGTGCGCGCGGCCCTGGTCGACAAAGACCAGAACCCGCGCTGGCGGCCGGGAAGTCTGGCCGAGATCGACGAGGCGGAGGTTGCCGCCTATTTCGCGCCGCTCGGGGCCGGTGAACTGGAATTCGACTAGCGGAGGGCAAACGCATGGCGACGATCGGCTTTATCGGCCTGGGCAACATGGGTGCGCCGATGGCCGCCAATCTCGTGAAGTCGCAGCACAAGGTGACCGGCTACGACGTCGTCGCCGGGCCGCTGAGCAATCTCGAGCTGCAGGGCGGCAAGGCGGCGGCGAGCATGGCGGAAGCGGCGGCTGCCGGCGATATCGTCATCACCATGCTGCCCGCCGGGCCGCAGGTCCGCGCCGTTTATCTCGGCCCCGACGGCATCATCGCCAACGCCAGAAAAGGCGCGCTGCTGATCGATTGCTCGACGATCGACGTCGACACCGCGCGGGCGGTCGCGGCGGCGGCGGCCGAGGCCGGATTCCAGATGCTCGACGCGCCGGTCTCCGGCGGCGTCATGGGGGCTCAGGGCGCGACCCTGACCTTCATGGTCGGAGGTCCGGAGGCCGCCTTCCGCAAAGGCCAGCCGATCCTCGCCAATATGGGCCGCACCATCGTCCATGCCGGCCCCTCGGGCAACGGCCAGACCGCGAAGATATGCAACAACATGATCCTCGCCTGCTCGATGATCGCGGTGTGCGAGGGCTTTGCGTTGGCCGAAAAGCTCGGATTGTCGGCGCAGACGCTGTTCGACATCACCAGCCAGTCGACCAGCCAGTGCTGGGCGATGAACAATTATTGCCCGATGCCGGGCCCGGTGCCGGCGGCGCCGTCAAACCGCAATTACGCGCCGGGCTTCACTGCGGCGATGATGCTGAAGGATCTGCGCCTGTCTCAGGCGGCGGCTGGGACTGCGGCGGCAGCGACCCCGCTGGGCGCGGCGGCGGCCAATCTTTACCAACTGTTTGTCGATGGCGGGACGGGCGGACTTGATTTCTCGGCCATCATGCAGTTGATCCGGCGCAGCGGAAATGCCGCGTGAGAACGAAAAATTAACACAAACCTTGCTAGGTATCCCTTGGAACAGCCGCCTAAGCGAGGCTCAGGATGAATAACGGGTATCTCGAGGTCATCTCGCTTGTCGAGCGACTTCACCGTCACTTTCTCGAAGTGGTCAAGCTCGAGCTCGACGGGCTTGGCATCCACGACATCAACAATGTGCAAGGTCTGATGCTGTTCAACATCGGCGACGCCGAAATGACCGTCGGCGAGCTGACCTTGCGCGGCTGCTATCTCGGCTCGAACGTCTCCTACAACGTCAAGAAGATGGTCGAGAATGGCTATCTCGCGCAGGAGCGCTCGGTGCACGACCGCCGCTCGATCCATGTGCGGCTGACCGACAAGGGGCGCAAGCTGCGCGACCGGCTGACCTCGATGCACCAGCGCCACGGCGAGCTGCTGAGCCAGACGGCGATCACCGACGAGGACCTCGCCGCATCGACCGTGACCTTGCGCCGGCTTGAGCGGTTCTGGATCCGCGCCGGGGACCTGGTGCAGCGGCCCGGGCAATACGCGGCGTAGCCTGCCTGGATTTTTCTGGTGACGGGACGGCGAAGGGCTGCGATTTTGCGGCCTGTCCTCGCGTGTCCGCGATAATTCCGGAGCCGTCCGATGCCATCCTTGCCGCCCCTGATGGAGCTTGTCCCCGGGTTGACCGCCGCCGGCGCGCTGACCCGCGAGCATATCGAGGCGCTCGCCGCCGCGGGCACCAAGGTCATCATCAACAATCGCCCCGATAACGAAGACCCCGGCCAGCTCCCGGCGGCCGAGGCGCGTCAGCTCTGCGCGAAGCACGGCATCGCCTATCACCATATTCCGTTTGTCGCCGCGACCCTTACCGCCGCCGACATCGACGCCTTTGCCGCGGCGCTCAAAAGCGCCTCCGGGCCGGTCGTCGCGCATTGTCGCAGCGGCACCCGTTCGACGATGATCTGGGCGCTGACCCGGATGCGCGACGGCGAGGACCCGGTCGAACTGGTCGCGCTCGGCGCCCGCAACGGCGTCGATATTTCAGCCCTGCCGGTGCTGGCGGCGCGGCTTTTGTAGCGGCGCACGGCTTGGCCAGCGAGCCGCGGTGGGTTCCGCTCGACGCGGTGGTCGCGCTGAACCGGGAAGAGGTCGAGAAAACCGGCGAGACGCATGCGCTCGTCGATCGCGCCGCGCTTGAGATCGCGGTGCGCCGGCCATGGAACGTCTGGGTCTATTTCATGGACCAGGATTTCGCCACCCTGGCCTCGGCGCTCCTGGTCGCGGTTGCCGGCGCCAAGGCCTTCGCCGCCGGCAACGAGCGCACCGCCTACCGCGCCGCCATCCTGCTGCTCGAGCAGAACGGCATCGAGGTCGATCTTGGCGCCAATCGACAGCGCGCCGAGGAACGGCTCTTCGAATACTTCCGCGGGCGGCTGAGCCAGGCCGGCGTCGTCGACTGGTTCAAGACGTGGATGAGCGCGCGATTCGTCTGAGCCGGATGGACGGCGAAATTCGTCGGCTTTCTTATGTGGCGGCGGGACTGTAGGAATCGGTAACCCCGCGCATTTCCTGATCGATCTGGGCTAGACCGAAAGCGGTTGCGCATCGGGGGCCCGGCCCATGAGTTCGAGATCGCGAGTACCGCCAGACGCAGCAGTGACGCCTGCGCGCAGGGCAGCGGTAGCGCTTGCGCGCAGGGAATGGATGGTAAATTTGTCCGCCGCCCTGTTCGTCCTGGGAATGGCCGGCCTGGGACTGGTCGTCACCTTGTATGAGCTCGATCAGGATCGGTTGCACCAGGCGGCCGTCGCCGCGTTCAGCGAGCGCATGCCGGCAATGCCGGTCAGCAATTTTCATCATGTCGACAACAGCAAATACCTCCGGGAGGCCGCGGGCTGCATCTTCGTGCTCGCCTTGGCGGCAATCGTTCGCTACCGCGCACTGCGAAAGACCCGCGTTGCCGAGCGGGTGAGGGTGGTCGAAAAGTGGATGCAAACGCCCGCCAGGCGGCAACGCGGATCGGCTGAGCAGGTTGTCGCAAAGCGTCGCGAGCAGGCGGCGCGCGTCAAACCGCAGCCGGAGCTTTCCGATCGTCTGTCGGCCGTGGTCTGGGGCGACCGCGTCGCCCACAAGGAGAGGATGGCCGGATAGGACAACCGCCCGCCGGGCAAAAGCGGGCATTGCCCCGCTGCGTTGCCGGCCCGGTTGTGCCGGAGCCTTATCTGTTTAGGCCGAACCGCTTTCCATACCGCCTTGTCCGGGCGTGAGAGGACGGGGACCTGCGGGTCAAGCCCGCGGGAGGGGAACTGCTCCGAGGCTTCGATCTGAATAGATCGTGCTCTATCCGGCAAACGCCGGTATGCCGGTCTGGGCGCGCCCCAGGATCAGCGCGTGGATGTCGTGGGTGCCCTCGTAGGTGTTGACCGTCTCCAGGTTCATCACGTGGCGGATCACGTGGAATTCGTCATGGATGCCGTTACCCCCGTGCATGTCGCGGGCGAGGCGGGCGATATCGAGCGACTTGCCGCAATTGTTGCGCTTCAACAGCGAGATCGCCTCGGGCGGGCAGCGGTGTTCGTCCTTGAGGCGGCCGAGCCGCAGGCACGCCGACAGCCCCAACGTGATTTCGGTCTGCATGTCGACCAGCTTTTTCTGGATCAGCTGATTGGCGGCGAGCGGCCGGCCGAACTGCTTGCGGTCCATCGTATAGCTGCGCGCCGCGTGCCAGCAGAACTCGGCGGCCCCGAGCACTCCCCAGGCAATGCCGTAGCGCGCGTTGTTGAGGCAGGAGAACGGCCCGCGCAATCCTTTCACTCCGGGCAGCAGGTTTTCTTCCGGGACGAACACGTCGTCCATCACGATCTCGCCGGTGACCGAGGCGCGCAGGCTGAACTTGCCCTCGATCTTAGGGTTCTTGAGCCCCTTCATGCCCTTTTCCAGGATGAAGCCGCGGATCACGCCGTCCTCGGTCTTGGCCCACACCACGAACACGTCGGCGATCGCCGCGTTGGTAATCCACATCTTGGCGCCGGTCAGGCGATAGCCGCCGGGCACCGCCTTGGCCCGCGTCACCATGCTGCCGGGGTCGGAGCCGTGGTCGGGCTCGGTCAGGCCAAAGCAGCCGACCCATTCGCCGGTCGCCAGCTTTGGCAGGTATTTCTGCCGCTGCTCTTCGCTGCCGAAATCGTGGATCGGGTACATGACCAGGCTCGACTGCACGCTCATCGCCGAGCGGTAGCCGCTGTCGACCCGCTCGACCTCGCGTGCGACGAGGCCATAAGCGACATAGCTCGCCCCGGCGCAGCCATACCCCTCGATCGTCGAGCCGAGAAAGCCCAGCTCGCCCATTTCGTTCATGATCTCGCGGTCGAAGCGCTCCTCGCGATTGGCCGTGAGCACCCGCGGCATGAGCCTCTCCTGGCAGTAGGCTCGGGCGCTGTCCCGGACCAGCCGCTCGTCTTCGCTCAGCAGATCCTCGATCAACAGGGGATCGGCCCAGTCGAACGCGGGATGAGCGTCGTGGCCGGGATCGGAAGGCATCGGGTACTCCGGACAAAGGGCAATGTACGGGCTCAGTATAATCGCGCCGATCGGCGAAGCCGACAATCGGCAGTGCCGGCGATGCGCCGCGAAAAAGGGCGCCCGAGGCGCCCTTTCGTCGCAGCGTCGGCGCAGGGCTTATTTCTTGCCGCGCGGCAAACGCCGGCCTGTACCGCGACCGAGGCCGATCTTCTTGGCGAATTCCGAGCGCTGATGCGCATAGTTCGGCGCCACCATCGGATAATCCGGCGCCAGGCCCCATTTCGCCCTGTATTCGTCGGGCGAAAGATTGTAGGTCGAGCGCAGATGGCGCTTCAGCATTTTCAGCTTCTTGCCGTCTTCGAGACAGACCAGGTATTCCGCGGTAATCGACTTGCGCACCGGCACGGCCGGTTTCAGCACTTCGGCGATCGGCTCGACGGCTTGGCTGTCAAGCCCCCGCAGCGAATTGTAAACCGCATGGATAACGTCACCCAGCTGCGCCGACCCCAATGTATTGTTGCTCACATACGCGGCAACCACTTCGGTCGTCAATCTAAGCAGATCGTCTTCGGTTGTCGTCGGCGCCGCCACTTCCGCCATGTCCTACCTCGTTGAATCGCGTGAGTTTAGCTGATGGTCATCATTGCAGCGCGTTTTTTTGCTGTCAACGAAAACTCCAAAACTGAATAGTAATGATCGAGACCGTATGCCGCAGCGACTTGGTATATAGCAGTCAAGGCCGCGTAAGATGCGTGTCATGGGGCGGAGAAAACCTGACCGGTTAACGATTGTGCTTTGGCGGTCGACGGATAATCGGATCGTTGTTACGGCGATGGCCGGATTAACAAGCCGGGCGAAGGCGACGCGAATTCTGGTAGCGAGCTGACAAAAGCGCCCGAGATATGGTAGACTGACCGCGGTCGGATATTTCCCCCGGTTGCCGCGCTGTCGTCTTGTCTCCAGCCCCGATAGGTGTTCCCTGACCCAGATCCCCCTCTCAGCCGCCGATGCCGCGCCTGGCGGTTTCTTTACCGATGACCTTGCCGCCGCCGACCCGGAGGTCGCTGCCGCGATTGCGCAGGAATGCGGTCGCCAGCAGTCGCAGATCGAGCTGATCGCCAGCGAGAACATCGTCTCGCGCGCGGTGCTCGAAGCCCAGGGCTCGGTGCTGACCAACAAGTATGCCGAGGGATATCCGGGGCGGCGCTATTACGGCGGATGCGAGTTCGTCGACATCGTCGAGCGCCTGGCGATCGAGCGGGCAAAGCGGCTCTTCCAATGCGGTTTCGCCAATGTCCAGCCGCATGCCGGCGCGCCCGCCAACGAGGCGGTGTACCTTGCCTTGCTGGCGCCGGGCGACGCGATCCTCGGCATGTCCCTCGCCGCCGGCGGGCACCTGACCCACGGCGCGCCGCCCAACATTTCGGGCAAATGGTTCAAGGCCGCGACCTATGGGGTGCGCGCCGAGGATGGGCGCATCGATTTCGACGAGGTCGAGCGTCAGGCCGAGGCGCACAAGCCCAGGCTGATCATTGCCGGCGGCAGCGCCTATCCGCGGATCATCGATTTCGCCCGCTTCCGCGCGATTGCCGACAAGGTCGGCGCCTGGTTCATGGTCGACATGGCGCATTTCGCCGGGCTGGTCGCCGGCGGCGTGCACCCGAGCCCGTTGCCGCACGCGCACGTCGTCACAACGACGACGCACAAGACCCTGCGCGGCCCCCGCGGCGGCATGATCCTCACCAACGACGAGGCGATCGCCAAGAAAATCGACTCGGCGATTTTCCCCGGCCTCCAGGGCGGGCCGCTGATGCACGCGGTCGCCGCCAAGGCGGTGGCGCTGGGCGAGGCGCTGCAGCCGAGCTTCCGCGTCTATGCCCAGGCGGTGGCGGAAAACGCCAAGGTGCTGGCGGCGACGCTGGTCGAGCAGGGCCTCGCCATCGTCTCGGGCGGCACCGACACGCATCTGATGCTGGTCGACCTGCGCCCGCTCGATCTCACGGGCCGCGATGCGGAGAAGGCCTTGGAGCGCGCCGGTATGACCTGCAACAAGAACGGCATTCCGTTCGATCCGCGGCCGCCGACCGTGACCTCGGGGGTTCGCCTCGGTTCGCCGGCGGCCACGACCCGCGGCTTCGGCGTTGCCGAATTCCGCCAGATCGGTCAGTGGATCGGCGAAGTGCTGCGCGGCCTCGCCCGCCATCCCGACGACAATACGGCCACGGAAACACGGGTGCGCGGCGCGGTCCGGACGCTGTGCGACCGTTTCCCGATCTATCCGGACCATCGGCCGGCCAACGGGTAGGCGCGGGACAATACGGAGGAGGAAATGCGCTGTCCGTTCTGCGGAACCGACGACACCCAGGTCAAGGATTCGCGGCCGACCGACGATCGCGGCGCGATCCGCCGGCGCCGGTTTTGCCCGAACTGCGCGGCGCGCTTCACCACCTTCGAGCGGGTGCAGCTGCGCGACCTGACCGTGGTCAAGAAGAACGGCCAGCGCGAGCCCTTCGACCGCGACAAGCTGGCACGCTCGATCTACGTCGCCCTGCGCAAGCGGCCGTACGAGCCCGACCGCGTCGAACGCATCATCAACTCGATGGTGCGCCAGCTCGAAAGTTCGGGTGAGACCGACATCCCCAGCGACATGATCGGCGAGCTGGTCATGGAGGCGCTGTCCTCGCTCGACCAGGTCGCCTATGTCCGCTTCGCTTCGGTCTACCGCAACTTCCGCGAGGCCAAGGATTTCGGCGAGTTTGTCGGCCGCATCGCCGCCGACGGCGATTGCTGAGGGCAGCCCGGTTACGTCCGGTTCTTCCAAGCCGCCCGTCCTGGCACGGGCCGGAATGGCTGCGAAACACAACGGTTTGTCCGAAACATGAAGGGTGCAGCCGAGGCGCGCGATCCCGTCTTCATGCGCGCCGCGCTGGCGCTGGCGCGGCGCAATCTCGGCGCGACCTGGCCCAACCCGTCGGTCGGCTGCGTCATCGTCAAGGACGGGCGGGTCGTCGGGCGCGGCTGGACCCAGCCGGGCGGGCGGCCGCACGCCGAGACGGAGGCGCTGGC
The DNA here is from genome assembly GCA_035632515.1 of Allostellaceae bacterium. Taxonomy (GTDB): domain Bacteria; phylum Pseudomonadota; class Alphaproteobacteria; order ATCC43930; family CGMCC-115725; genus DATARH01. The sequence continues at coordinate 10,586 of DASQGR010000292.1, forward strand.
GCGGGCCGGCGCGGCGGCGCGCGGTGCTACCGCCTATGTCGGCCTCGAACCCTGCAGTCACCACGGCAAGACCCCGCCCTGCGCCGAAGCGCTGATCGCGGCCGGGATCGATCGCGTCGTCGCGGCGGTCGAAGACCCCGATCCGCGCGTCTCGGGCCGAGGGATTGCGCGGTTGCGCGAAGCCGGGATCGTCGTCGAGACCGGACTTTGCGCCGCCGAGGCGACGGAGCTCAATGCCGGCTTCTTTTGCCGCGTCCGGCAGGGGCGGCCGCTGGTCACCCTGAAGCTGGCAGCCTCGCTCGACGGCCGTATCGCGACGGCAACCGGCAAGAGCCGGTGGATCACCGGACCGGCGGCGCGCGAGCGGGCCCATCTGTTGCGCGCGACCCATGATGCGGTGCTGGTCGGCACCGGCACCGCGCTTGCCGACGACCCGCAGCTTACCTGCCGCCTGCCCGGGCTGGCGGGGCGCTCCCCGGTGCGCATCGTCATCGACCGGACGCTGCGCCTGCCGATCACCTTGCGTCTGTTTGCCGAGGCCCGCGAGGTCCCGAGCTGGGTCATCACCTCAACGGCGGCTGATCCGGCGCGGCGCGCGGCACTGGGACAGCTTGGCGTCGGAATTGTCGCCGTCGAGCCCGGTGCGGGGGGCGGTCTCGACCTTGCCGTTGTCTTGCGCGCGCTCGGCGACCGGGGCCTGACGCGGTTGCTCGTCGAAGGCGGCGGCGGCATCGCCGCCTCGCTGCTGCGCGCCGGCCTGGTCGACCGGCTGGTCTGGCTGCAGGCGCCGTTGCTGCTCGGCGGCGACGGCGTCCCGGCGGTCGCCGCGCTCGGCCTCGACGATTTGGCCGGCGCGCCCCGCTTCGAGCTGATCGCGAGCGAGCCTGTCGCCGGCGACTTGCTCGCAACGTATCGCGTCGCCGCGCCGCAGAGCGATCGTCGGGATCGCTAGCGCGTGACGGTTCTGCACTGCTGCTCGATCACCTCGGCCATTTCGACGCCGTGCATCCTCGCGCCGGCGGCGAAAGTGGTGCCGACGGTCGGAGCGAGCAGCATGCCGTGGAGGTCAAGCATGACCGGCGCCAGAACCTTCCAGCCGCCGTAATTGTTGCGGGCAAAGGCCGAGCACGGCACTGCGGCGCTTGGCGCCGAAATCGGGTAGGCGCCCAGCAACAAGGCGGCTGCCGCCAGCGGGGCCAGCCGGCAACGGCGCCGGCTGCGGTGATCGGGCTGTTTTCTCATCGCATCGCATCCCTGAAATCGCACCTCATCCGGGTAAACGCGCGGGCGGCGGGTTCGACTCACCCAACGGCCTCGCACCGCGCTCCGTTGTGCGAAAGGGGCTGGCTAATCGGGCAGCAGACTCCTAGCCTAGCCGCCATGTTTACCGGAATCGTCAACGATGTGGGCGAGGTGCGCGAGGCGCGGCGCAGCGCCGGCGGGCTGAGCTTGGTGGTCGCCACCGCGTACGACACCGCGGCGATCGCGCTCGGTGCCTCGATCGGCTGTTCGGGGGTATGCCTGACG
>DASQGR010000293.1:0-5468 GCA_035632515.1 Allostellaceae bacterium
GGCGAAATTACCGGCCGGCGTGGCGACATCGGTTTCCGGCGTTTCGGCCGACACCGAGAACGAGCCGCCCCACCAAGCCGGCATCGTGTAGCGGACCTGCGGCACGCGAACCACGCCGGGAGCGCCGACATCGCTGCCGAAGTCGAGGGTTTCGGAGTTGGCGTCGGGGTCGGAGAAGTTCGAGGTCGCCTGACCGGCGAGCAACCCGCCCAAGGTGCCATAGGCATAGCGGACACGCGGGGTGAGGTTGTCGGAGACCGAGGTCGGATCGGCGCCGCCGGGGCTGAACGTGGTCGAGCCGGCCCAGTCGAACTCCAACACGGTGCGGGCTTCGCCGAACGCGGTCGGGGTACGGGTCTCGATGTTCAGCTTCGATTCACGCGGGCTCTGCCAGAAGATGCCGTTGCCGCGGGCCGCCCCTACCGAGTTGTGCAGCGGGATTGCCTGCACCTGGCCGTTGATGCCGATCGTGGTCGATTGCGGGCTGCTGTTGGGGTTGCCGCCCGACAGGAAATAGTCGATGACCTCGGTGATCTGGCCGCCGATCCGGATTGAGGTCTCGGTGCCGGGGATCAGGATCGAGCGCGGGAAGCTGCCGGCGAGAGCCGGAGCGCCCGCAGCCTTGTTCTGATCGACCCCCAGATAGGCGCCGGAGCCGGGTTGGAGACCGACTGCAGCGAGCTGGTCGAGCCGCTCGGAGAGGAGCTGCTGGTTGACCTTCAGATCGTCGGCGCGGGCGCCGGCGAGTCCGGTCAGCATCGCCAACGCTGCAGTGCTACCGCCCAGCAACGCAACGGTGCTGATTTTACGCTTGATGCTCATTGCTCCCCCAATCTCAGGTTGGCCGTGTCCCACACGGAGGGCGTCGGTCCCTCTTGCTCTATGATATTGCCTGAAGATATTCAGCGCCAGCACGATCCTGCATCGTTTGCGCGAAAAGTGGTCTTTCCACCGCAGCGTGGCGCAGATGCAACACCCAAAGCCAAGGCCTTGATTTGCATGAAAGTTTTGCGTCGAACCGAGGTCCGCCGGGCAAACCGGCGCGCTTTTTGACACCGCTGCGCGCCGTCTATCGCGTTACGCGAAAGCCATCAGAATTTAACGCCGAGCCGGGCACCCGCGCTGGTTATACCCGCGTTGCGCGGCGCCAGATTGGCGTTCGAGATATGGTCGAGGATCGCCGAGATGCTGATCGTGGGCGTTACCTGATAGCCGAGTTCCGCGCTCTCGCGGAACAGCACCGGCGAGCCCAGCCGTTTGCGTCCCGGCGGTGCGGTCAGCTCATACCCGTCCTGCACCGCGCCGCCGAGGCTGCCGGTGACAAAGACGCTGTCACCCGGATTGAACAGGTTCTGGATCAGCGAGATGCCCCAGGTCAGGCCGAAATAGCCGTCGCTGGTATTGCCGGACGTATTGATGTCCGCGCCGATATGCGGTCGCGGCGAGCCGATGATGGCGAGCAGGTCGGGCGACGTGAACAACATCTCGAGATTGACGTCGGCGCCGCTCTCGACATGTTTGCCGAGAAAGGTCACGTCATGTGCAAGCCCGCCGATCTTGACCTCGTCGATGATCCGACCTGGGTTGGGGTTGGGTGCCAACGGGGCGAACCCGAATGTCGGCCCGGACGACTGCGCCGCAGCAAGGCCGGGTAAAACGGTCATTGCCGCCGCGGCGGCCGTCGCGATCGCCGCCCCGCGCAATGTCCGGGTCATTCGGATACGCTCTCTCATCTCGCACTTACTGTCCGTAGAGATCGCCGTGAGGTTACTAAGCCGCGCGGGCTTTGCCAATCGCCATGTCGCCGCAGCGGGTTGAGCGCCTTCAGGCGCGCCGACCAGCGATGCCGGCTGAGCTCGCGCCGCACCACGCGCGGTTCGGTGACCCAGTTGAGCTGGATCGAGCGGCGCGGGCCGATATGGGCATGATGCCCGTGAAACGACGTCGAACTGCGGCGAAACGCGACCATCGTGCCGGCGAGCGGAGGCACCTCGGCAACATAGTCGGAAAGGTCATCCGGCCCGCGCAACAGCCGCAACCGGCCGCCCGCCTCGTGCCATCCCGGATTCATGTAGATCAGCACGGTAATCAGCTTTGTCGCCGAATCGGTGTGGATGCCGCCGTCCTTGCCGTCGCTGTAGCCGCGCAGGGTGATCATTGTCGGCCGGCCGTCGAGGTCGATGGCGAACTTCTCCGCGATCGCCGCCCGCATCTCCCCGCCCTCGAGTTCCTGTGCGAGGCGCGCGAAGATCGGGTCGCACGATACGGCCGGAAGCGGGTAGCTGCCGTGATCGGCGATCGCCGGAAACGCGTCGACCAGCGCCGGCAAGCTGGCGCGGTCGAGGAAATCCTCGACGATGATGAAATCGAATGGTTCCCGCGTGAGCGGAACATCGCGCAGCCGGGCGAGATCGATCAGTCCCATACCCTGCATATTTGTTGTTTTGTCGGCCGACGCAATCCCGTCACGCGGGAACCGCACAATCGACAATTCGTCGCTCGCCGCCACTGCCGCTCTGGGGTAGAGGTACCCGCACCGACCGCAACCGCTGCCGATGCGAGATCATGGAACAGCGCTGGGGCCTGCCCCTCATCGCCTGGCCGTCCCGGCTGCGCCCGAATTACTGGGACCTAGTGGCGCTGCCGCTGGTGCTGGGCGCTATCGCGCTGGTCGCCTGGGGCGGCCTGGGGATGGGGGCGCATTACCGAATCGGCGACGCGCTGCCGATCAGCCTCGATCCCTGGCGGTTGCCCGAATACGCGCTGCGCACGGTCTTGCGGATGGCCGCCGCGCTTGTCGCCTCGCTGGTGTTCAGCCTTGCGTACGCCGCGCTGGCGGCGAAGAGCCGAATGGCGGAAAAAATCCTCATCCCGGTGCTCGACATCCTGCAGTCGGTGCCGATCCTCGGCTTTCTGTCGATCACCGTGACCGGGTTCATCGCGCTGTTTCCGGGGCGCTTGCTCGGGGTCGAGTGCGCCGCGATCTTTGCGATCTTTACCTCGCAGGCGTGGAACATGACGTTCAGCCTGTACCAATCGCTGCGCACCGTGCCGGTCGAACTGATCGAGGCGGCGCGGATGTACCATCTGTCGACCTGGCAGCGCTTCTGGCGGCTGGAGGTGCCGCACGGCGTGCCGGCGCTGGTGTGGAACATGATGATGTCGGTGTCGGGCGGGTGGTTCTTCGTCGTCGCCTCGGAGGCGATCACCGTATCGGGCCAGCAGATCCAACTCCCCGGCATCGGCTCCTACATCGCCACCGCGATCGGCGAGCGCGATCTCGGCGCGATCGGGTACGCGGTGCTGGTCATGCTCGTCGTGATCCTGCTCTACGACCAGTTGCTGTTTCGGCCGCTTTTGGCGTGGTCGCGAAAGTTTCGGGGCGACACCAACGACGACGAAGACAACGTCCGCCCGTGGTTCCTGGTAATGCTGCAGCGGGCACAGGTATTCGACCTGATGCAGTTTGCGGTGCTGTGGCTCAACCGCGGGGTCGACCATGCGTTCGGCACGCTCGGCCGCCGCTGGACGACGCGACCGGAGACACCGGCGCCGTCGCACCTGTTCGAGCGCGCATTCGACCTTGCCCTGTTGATGTTGACCGGCGCTTCGGTCGTCTGGGTGATCCATTTCATCCACGAAACCGTACCGCTGCACGAGATCGGCTGGGTCGCCGTGCTCGGCGGGATCACCGCCGTTCGCGTGTTGATCCTGATCGCCGTGGCCTCGCTGATCTGGGTCCCGATCGGGGTGTGGATCGGGCTGCGGCCAAGGATCGCCGACCGGGCACAGCCGATCGTCCAGTTCCTCGCCGCGTTTCCGGCCAACCTGTTCTTCCCGGTCGCGGTGGTGCTGATCCTGCGGTACCGGCTGAGCCCCGAGATCTGGCTCAGCCCGTTAATGATCCTCGGGACGCAGTGGTACATCCTGTTCAACGTGATCGGGGGGACCATCTCGCTGCCGGCGGAATTGCGGCTGGCGGCGAGCAATCTCGGGGTGCGCCGGTGGTTGTGGTGGCGCCGGGTGATGCTGCCGGCAATCTTTCCCGCCTATGTTACCGGCGCGGTCACTGCCGCCGGCGGCTCGTGGAATGCGAGCATCGTGTCCGAGGTCGTGCAATGGGGCGACACCACCCTGACCGCGACCGGCCTCGGCGCCTATATCAGCAAATTCACCGCGGCGGGCGACGCCGCCCGGATCACCCTGGGGATCGGCGTGTTGTGCGTGTACGTCCTGGCCTTCAACCGGCTGCTGTGGCGACGGCTCTACAACCTCGCCGCCGAGCGGCTGCGGCTCGATTGATGTCGCCCCGCGACCCCGGCAAGATGCCCCGATGATGCCCCCCACCGCCCCGTTGCTGCGCGCCTCCGGAATCTGCAAGACCTATCGCTCGCCCGATCATATCGGCCGGCTGGTGCTCGATCGTCTCGACTTCACCCTGCGCGAGGGCGAAATCGTCGCGGTGCTCGGCAAGTCGGGTTCGGGCAAATCGACCTTTCTGCGGATCCTGGCCGGGCTGCTCCCGCCGAGCGACGGCGTCGTCGAGTATCGCGGCCTGCCCGTGCGGGAGCCGGCGTACGGCGTGTCGATGGTGTTCCAGAGCTTTGCCCTGTTCCCGTGGCTGACGGTGCTCGGCAATGTCGAATTGGGGCTCGAGGCGCAGGGCGTCAGCGCGGCCGAGCGGCGGCAGCGCGCGGTCGAGGCGATCGACGTGATCGGGCTCGACGGGTTCGAGAATGCCTATCCCAAGGAATTGTCGGGAGGCATGCGCCAGCGCGTCGGCTTTGCCCGGGCCCTGGTGGTCAATCCCGACATCCTGCTGCTCGACGAGCCGTTCTCGGCTCTCGACGTGCTGACCGCCGAGACCCTGCGCAACGACCTGCTCGATTTGTGGAGCGAAAGCAAAATCCCGACCAAGGGGATCTTGATGGTGTCGCACAATATCGAGGAGGCGGTCGAGATGGCCGACCGCATCCTGATTTTCGGCAGCGACCCCGGCCGGATCAACGCGGAGGTCCCGGTGCCGATGGCGCAGCCGCGCGATTGGGACAGCCCGCAATTCCGCCAGATCGTCGACCAGGTTTACACCCTGCTGACGACGGTGCCGGGGCGCGACGGGCGGCGCGGCGCCAAGCCCGAGCCGATCGGGCTCGGGCATCGCCTGCCCGACGCCGCGGTGCAGCAGCTCACCGGCCTCATCGACAGCCTCAGCGAGGCGCCGTTCAACGGCCACGCCGATCTGCCGCACCTGGCCGACGAGGAGAACCTCGCCGTCGACGAACTGTTTCCGCTGATCGAGGCGCTGCAGCTGTTGGGGTTCGCCCATGTCAGCGGCGGTGACATCGACCTCACCGGCACCGGGCGCTTCTATGCCGACGCCGACATGCAAAGCCGCAAGCAGGTTTTTGCCGATGCGGTGCTGAAGCACATCCCGCTCGCCACCCATATCAGCCGGGTCCTGGACGAGC
>DASQGR010000294.1:0-6039 GCA_035632515.1 Allostellaceae bacterium
GATAGATGCGGAAAATGCCGCGACCGGGATCGCCGACAAGCGGGATTCCGACTGCCTCGAGCCTCGCACCAAGCACGGCGATCAGCTCGCGGAACGGCGCCAGCACCTCGGAATCGTAAATCGTTTTGCGCGGCTTGAACCAATTGGGATCGTTGTGTTCCCGCAAGCCGCGCAGGAATTCGAATGCCGCCGGCCGAAATCCGGCAAATGCTCCGGTCGCCGCCGCCATCCCGCTGCCTTCCCCCAGCCCCCTATTCGCCGGGTATTATAAGGCGAGTGCTTCAGCCATCGCGCCTGGCGTAGAGCAAAAATTCGCGGTTGCCCGCCGGACCGGTGATCGGGCTTTCGGCGATGCCGATCACCGACCAGCCGGGCTGGCTGGCAACCCAGGCTGCCGCCTGCTCGCAAACATTTCGGTGAATCGCCGGATCGCGCACGACGCCGCCCTTGCCGACCGCTTGCGGCCCGGCCTCGAATTGCGGCTTGATCAGCGCCACCAGCAGCGCCCGCCGCTTGGTCAGCGCCAACGCGGCCGGCAGCACCGTCGCGAGGCCGATAAAGCTTGCGTCGCAGGTGACGATGTCGACCGGTTCCGGGATATCCGCCGCGGTCAGGTAGCGCGCATTGACCCCTTCATGAACCGTGACGCGCGGGTCCTGGCGCAGCGTCCACGCAAGCTGGCCGCGCCCGACATCGACCGCATGGACTCGCGCCGCGCCGCGCGCCAGCAGCACGTCGGTAAACCCGCCGGTCGAGGCGCCGATATCGAGCGCGACGAGCCCGCCGACGTCGATGCCGAAATGGTCGAGCGCATGGGCGAGCTTTACCCCGCCCCGCGACACCCAGGGATGATCGCGCCCGCGCACCTCGATCTCGGCGATGTCGGCCAGGGTCTGGCCCGGTTTGTCGATGCGGCGCTCGCCGACAAAGACGATACCGGCGAGAATCAGCGCCTGCGCGCGCTGGCGGCTTTCGGCAAGGCCGCGATCGACGAGGAGCTGGTCGGCGCGGCGTTTCGCAGGCACGCAGCCTTCACCCGCGCGCTACGCGAGCCTCCCTGCCCCCGCAAGCGGAGGGAGGGTGCCGACCGACCGCGCCCGTAACCCCTTTACTGCAGGCACAACCCCCTTTACCGCAGGCACAGGAGGGTTGGGCCGGCTCATGCCACAGCTTCGAAACGCTCGAGCGCTAGGCCCGCGCGGGGCGCTCGACGACATCACGGCCGAGCGCGGCCAGCGCCGTCGCGACGATGTGCTTGGCGTTCAACCCGGCCACGTCGTACTGCGCCGTCTGGGAATCGTGGTCGATAAACACGTCCGGCAGCGTCATCGTGCGAATCTTGAGCCCCTGATCGAGCTGCCCGCTTTGTGCCAGATAATGCAGCACAAAGGTGCCGAACCCGCCGATAGCGCCTTCCTCGATGGTCACCAGCACCTCGTGCTCGCGCACCAGCCGGTTGACGAGGTCGGTGTCGAGCGGCTTGGCGAAGCGCGCGTCGGCGACCGTGGTCGACAGACCGTAGGTCCCCAGCTCCTGCGCCGCCTTCAAGCATTCCTGCAACCGCGCGCCATAGCTCAGCAAGGCGATGCTGGTGCCTTCGCGCAGGATGCGACCCCGGCCGATTTCGAGCGGGACGCCCTTTTCCGGCATCTCGACCCCCACCCCGTCGCCGCGCGGGAAGCGCAAGGCCGACGGCCCATCGTCGAGCGCCACCGCGGTCGAGACCATGTGCACCAGCTCAGCCTCGTCGGCCGCGGCCATGAGCACAAACCCCGGCAGCGCGCCGAGATAGCCGATGTCGAACGAGCCGGCATGCGTCTGCCCGTCATTGCCGACCAGCCCGGCGCGGTCGATCGCAAAGCGCACCGGCAGCTTCTGGATTGCCACGTCATGCACGACCTGGTCGTAGGCCCGCTGCAGGAAGGTCGAATAGATTGCCGCAAACGGCTTCATGCCCTCGGAGGCTAGCCCGGCAGCGAACGTCACCGCATGCTGCTCGGCAATGCCGACATCGAAGGTGCGGGCCGGGAACCGGTCGCCAAACAGATTGAGCCCGGTGCCGGACGGCATCGCCGCGGTGATCGCGATGATCCGGTCGTCGGCCTCGGCCTCCCTGATCAGCGACTTGGCAAAGACGCTGGTATAGGACGGCGCCTTCGAACTCGACTTGGCCTGGGCCCCGGTGATCACGTCGAACTTGGCGACGCTGTGCCACTTGTCGTCGGACTGCTCGGCCGAGAGATAGCCGTGACCCTTTTCGGTCACGACATGGATCAGCACCGGGCCGTTTTCCTTGAGGTCGCGGACGTTCTTCAGCACCGGCACGAGATGGTCGATGTTGTGGCCGTCGATCGGGCCGACGTAATAGAAGCCCATCTCCTCGAACAGCGTGCCGCCGGTGACGAAGCTGCGCGCCAGCTCCTCGGCGCGCCGGGCCGGCGTCTCGAGCCCCTTGGGCAGGTGGCGGGCGATGCCGCCGGCGATGTGGCGCAGCGAGCTGAACGATTTCGACGACAGCAGCCGCGACAGGTAGAAACTCAGCGCACCGACCGGCGGGGCGATCGACATGTCGTTGTCGTTGAGGATGACGATCAGCCGCGAATCCATCGACCCGGCATTGTTCATCGCCTCGTAGGCCATGCCGGCGCTCATCGCGCCGTCACCGATGACGGCGATGACGTCGCGCCGCTCGCCCTTGAAATCGCGCGCCACGGCCATGCCGAGCCCGGCCGAGATCGAGGTCGAGCTGTGCGCGGCGCCAAACGGGTCGTATTCGCTTTCCGAGCGCTTGGTAAAGCCGGACAGGCCGCCGCCTTGGCGGATTGAGCGGATGCGGTCGCGCCGCCCGGTCAGGATCTTGTGCGGATAGGCCTGGTGGCCGACATCCCAGATCAGCCGGGCATGCGGCGTATCGAAGACGTAGTGCAACGCCACCGTGAGCTCGACCACCCCGAGCCCGGCGCCGAAATGCCCGCCGGTGATCGACACCGCATCGATCAGCTCGGCGCGCAGCTCGTCGGCGACCTGACGCAAATCGGCCTCCGGGATTTTGCGCAAATCCGCCGGAACGTCGATCCTGTCAAGCAACGGGGTCCGGTTGGAAATGTGGGGGCTGGGCTTTTGATCCACGCGCTGCTCCTCACGTACGGCGGTCAACGACGAATCGTGCCACCTGTCGCAAAAGTTCCGCTCTTTGTTCGAACAAATCAAGATGCGCTACCGCCTGGTCGACCAATCGCCCGGCCTGGTCGCGAGCGCGCTCGACCCCAAGGATCGAGACAAACGTCGCCTTGCCGGCCGCGGCGTCGGCGCCGACCGGCTTGCCGGTCTCCTCGGCCGAGCCTTCGACGTCCAGGAGATCGTCGGCGATCTGGAAGGCAAGGCCGAGATCGTGGGCATAGCCGCGCAACGCGGTGCGCTGCTCCTGCGAGGCCTTGGCGAGAATCGGTCCGGCTTCGCAGGAAAAGGCGATCAGCGCCCCGGTCTTCATCCGCTGCAGACGGGTGATCGCGCCGATGTCGAGCTGCTGCTTTTCGGCGATCAGGTCGATCATCTGGCCGCCGACCATGCCCGCCCCGCCGGCCGCCGCCGCCAGCGCCGACACCAGCTCGCAGCGCACCGCCGGGTCGCCGTGCGCATCGGGATGCGACAGCACCTCGAACGCCAGCGTCAGCAGCCCGTCGCCGGCCAATACCGCGGTCGCGTCGTCGAACGCCTTGTGGCAGGTCGGCCGGCCGCGCCGCAGGTCGCTGTTGTCCATCGCCGGCAGGTCGTCGTGGATCAGCGAATAGGCGTGCACCATCTCGATCGCCGCGGCGACCTGCAGCGCGCTGCGCCGGGCGACGCCGAACAGCCGCGCGCTCGCCAGCACCAACAGCGGCCGCAACCGCTTGCCCGGCGCCAGCGCGGAGTAGCGCATCGCCTCGTAGACGCGCGCCTCAAGACCCGGCGGCAGTCTGAGCAAGCCGTCGATGATCGAATCGGTCAGCTTGACCGTCACCGCCGCCGCCTCGTCGACGGACACGGTGTCCGGCCACAGGCTTTCAGTCAAAATGCGTTCGCCCCCCTCAATCGAGCTTGGCCGGTTCGACCGATACGGTCTGGTCGGGACCGATGACAATGCGGTCGACCCGCTGCTGCGCCTCGTTCAGCTTCTTTTCGCAATGCCCCTTAAGCTGAGCGCCCCGTTCATAGGCGAGAATGGCCTCGTCGAGCTTAACCTGGCCGCCTTCGAGCCGCCGCACGATCCCTTCCAGTTCGGCCAGCGCATCCTCGAAGCTCATCGCCGCGATATCGGCGGGCAGGGTCGGTTCGTTCATTTAACACTATCTCCGCTTCACGCGGACATCAACGCGCGTACATGCGCGGCGGCGCTCGCGCCGAGCGCGGACAGATCATAGCCGCCCTCGAGGGTGGAGACCACCCGTCCGCGGGCATGTCGCCGCGCAATCTCGATAAGCTGCTCTGTGGCCCAGGCATAATCCGCCTCCTCGAGCATCAGCTGAGCGAGCGGATCGTCGCGATGCGCGTCGAACCCGGCCGAGATCATCACCAGCTCGGGCGCAAAGGCGTCGAGCGCCGGCAGCAGGATCCGCTCCATGCCCTGGCGGAACTGCGTCGAGCCCGACATCGGGCGCAGCGGTACGTTGACGATATTGCCCGCGACCCCCGTCTCCCCCGCCGAGCCGGTGCCGGGATAAAGCGGCGACTGGTGGGTCGAGCCGTAGAACAGGCTGGCATCGTCCCAAAACCGTGCCTGGGTGCCGTTGCCGTGGTGGACATCGAAATCGACGACCGCGACCCGGGCCCGCCGATGCACCTCGCGCGCCCTGAGCGCGCCGACTGCGACATTGTTGAATAGGCAGAAACCCATCGCCCGGCCCGGCTCGGCGTGGTGGCCGGGCGGGCGAACCGCGCAAAAGGCGGTGGCGGCCTCGCCGGCGATCACCGCATCGACCGCCGCGGCCACCGCCCCGGCGGCACGTAGCGCCGCCTCGCCCGATCGCGGCGACATCACCGTATCGGCGTCGACCCCGACATGCCCGGCCTGCGGCACGGCCGCCAGCAGTCGCTCGACGAAGTGCCGCGGATGCACGCGCACGAGATCGTCGAGCGCCACCCGCGGCGCCTCGCGGCGGTCGAGCCCGGCGAATTCAGCCGTCGCCAAAGCGGCCAGCACCGCCTCCAGCCGTGCCGGGCACTCCGGATGGTATTGCCCGGGATCGTGCTCGAGGCAGGAGGCGTGGGTATAGAGCAGCGTCATCGGCCGGCCTCGCCTTGCGTGAGCCCGCAGTCTTGCACGTTCAACGGCGGCGGAAGGCTAGAATTGCCAGGGACGCCCAGCCGAGGATAAACGCCACCCCGCCAAACGGCACCACCCAGGCGAACTCTGCCTTCTCGGTCAGCACATGCAGGAATTGGCCAAAGCTGAACAGCACGATGCCGAGCGAAAAGAACAGGCCGGCGAAGAATGCCGCGCCGCGCCGCGGCTCGCGTCCCTGGGCAAAGGCGATGACCGCCACCAACGCCGCCGCGTGGATAAGCCCGTACATCGCCCCGTTGCGCAGGAGGGTCGCAGCGGCGACGTCGTCGGCGAGATGCGCCGCCGCGGCGCCGGCGATCACCGACGCCATCCCGCCGAGCCCGGCGATGAGCAGCCATAGCCGGATCATCGGTGAGGTCCGCGTCGAGCCAAGGCCGCGTTGCACAGCGCCAAGGTCTGCCCGGCGACGACCGCCTCGGCAAACTCGCCGGCGATCCGGGCGCGACCGGCCTCGCCCATCCGCCGGCGCAGGGCGGGGTCGCCCATCAGCATCGCGATCGCCGCGCCGAGCCCGCCGACATCGTGCACGGGGACCAGCAGCCCGGTTTCGCCGGGTACCACGACCTCGCGGCAGCCGGGCATGTCGCTGGCAATGATGGGCCGGCCGCAGGCCGCCGCTTCGAGCAGCGAACGCGGCACCCCCTCGCCGTAGCTCGACGGCAACACCGCGATCGCGGCGCGCGCCCACACCGCCCGCACATCCTCGACATGGCCAA
>DASQGR010000295.1:0-2282 GCA_035632515.1 Allostellaceae bacterium
GCCTGCCAGATGCGCTGGCTGGTGGCGGGCATGTCGAGGCTCTTGACCCCGAGCGGGGCGAGCGCGTCGATCACCGCGTTGACGATCGCCGGCAGCGCGCCGACCGTGCCGGCTTCGCCCGCACCTTTGGCCCCGAGCGGATTGCGCTTGGTCGGCACCGGGTTCGAGGTGATTTCCATATACGGCATGGTGTCGGCCCGCGGCATCGCGTAGTCCATAAAGCTGCCGCTGAGGTTCTGCCCCGACTCGCGGTCGTAGACGACCTCTTCCATCAGCGCCTGGCCCAACCCTTGCGCCACCCCGCCGTGGATCTGGCCCTTGAGCCCGATCGGGTTCACCACGGTGCCGACATCGTCGATCACGACATAGCGCACGATCTCGAGCGCGCCGGTATCGGGGTCGATCTCGACCTCGCAGATATGGCAGCCATTGGGGTAGGTGTTGTCCTCCGGGGCGAAGGTGCCGGTTTCGTACAGCCCGCCTTCCAGGCCGGGCGGCAGCCGGCCGGCCTGGAACGACGCCTTGGCGACATCGGTGATGCTGAGGCGCTTGTCGGTGCCGGCGACGGTGAAATTGCCGCCATCGGCGTTGACCGCGAACTCGATGTCGGCCTCGGCCGCTTCGAGCAGATGGGCGGCGATGCGCCTGCCCTTGGCGATGACCTTGTCGGCCGCCATCCACAAGGCCGAGCCGCCGATCACGGTCGAGCGCGAGCCGTTGGTGCCGATGCCGAAGGCGACGCGGTCGGTGTCGCCGTCGATGTATTGCACCACCGCGGGGTCGAGGCCCAGCCTTTCGTTGAGCACCTGCTTGAACGTCGTTTCGTGGCCCTGGCCCTGGTTCTTGCTGCCCATCAGCAGGGTCGCGTTGCCGCTGGGATGAAAGCGGATCTCGGCGAATTCCTGACCCGGCCCGGCGGCCTTCTCGATCGGGTTGGCGATGCCGATGCCGCGCAGCTTGCCGCGGGCCTTGGCCTCGTCGCGGCGCTTGGGAAAGCCGGCCCAGTCGGCCTGCTCCAGCGCCTTCTGCTGGTTGGCCGGGAAGTCGCCGCAATCGTAGTTGAGGCCGAGCGCGGTCCTGATCGGCAACTTCTCGGGCGGGATCAGGTTCCTGCTCCGCAGCTCGACCCGGTCGCAGCCCAGTTCGCGGGCCGCGTCGTCGATCAGCCGCTCGATGACATAGGTCGCCTCGGGTCGCCCGGCGCCGCGATAAGGCGCGGTGCCGTTGGTATTGGCCATCACCGCATAGACGCCGACATAGGCCGCCGGGATGTCGTAGACCCCGACCAGGGTGCCGACATTGCCAAAGGTCGCCAGCAGGTTGCGCTCGGACGAGATATAGGCGCCGACATTGGCCAACGTCTTGACCCGCAGGCCAAGGAATTTCCCTTGCGCATCGAGCGCCAGCTCGGCCTCGCTGACATTGTCGCGGGCGTGCTCGTCGGCCTGGATCGCTTCGCTGCGCTCGCAGGTCCATTTGACCGGGCGGCGCAGCTTCTTCGCCGCCAGCAGTACCAGCCGGTGCTCGGGGTACTGCCAGCCCTTGGTGCCGAACCCGCCGCCGACATCGCCGGCTATGACCCGGATCTTGCTTTCCGGGATCTTGAAGATGCGGGTGGCGAGCGCCTGCCGCACCCGGTGCGGGTACTGCACGTCGGCGTAGAGGGTGAAGCGGTCCTCGCCCGGGTCCCACACGCCGATCGCGCCGCGCGGCTCCATGAAATGGGCGTAGACGCGGCTGATCACATAGCGGCGCTTGACGATGTGGGCCGCCTTGGCGAAGGCGGCGTCCGCCGCCGCCTTGTTGCCGGCCTCGAACAGGTTGGAGATGTTGTCGGGGCACTCGGGCCACACCGCGATCTTGCCCGCGGCCGCCTCGGCGGTGTCGGTGACCGAGGGCAGCGCCTCGTAGTCGATCTCGATCAGCTCGGCGGCGTCCTTTGCCTCCTCCAGCGTTTCGGCGACGACCAGCGCCACCGGCTCGCCGACATAGCGCACCGTGCCCTGCGCCAGACCCAGATGCGCGCGGGCGAACATCGGCGATCCGTCCGGCCGCTTGCGCTGGAACGGCACCCCCATCGCGCCGAGCTTCGCCGCGACGAGGTCGTCGCCGGTAAGGATCAGCTGGACCCCGGGCGCCGCCTGCGCCGCGGCCAGATCCAGCTTGCGGATGTGGGCATGCGCGTGCGGCGAGCGCAGCACATAGGCGTGCAGCTGCCCCAAGAAGTTGTTGTCGTTCTGAAAGCGGCCGAGACCGCGCAGCAGGCGCTTGTCCTCGAAACG
>DASQGR010000296.1:0-7774 GCA_035632515.1 Allostellaceae bacterium
TGCCGCCGACGGCGGGCTCGCGAACCCACGCAAGATCGCCGGCGGCGACGACGAGTCGATCGCCCAGCCGAACTGGTCGCCCGACGGCGTGCTGTATTTCATCTCCGACCGCAGCGGCTGGTGGAACCTCTATCGTTGCGATCCGGGCGGGACGGTCCGTGCGGTCTGCCCGCGCAAGGCCGAATTCGCGCCGGCGCAATGGGTGTTCGGCCAGTCGAGCTATGCCTTTCTCGGGCCGGACCACCTGGTCTGCGCCTATGGCGACGGCGGGCGCACGGTGCTGGCGCGGCTCGACGCCGCGAACGGCAAGCTGGCCCCCCTCGCCCTCCCCCATAGCGAGTTCGGCTCGATCAAAATTAGCGCCGGCCGCATCGTCTGCGGCGTCGGCTCGCCGACCGGCCCCGGCGCCATCGTCGTCATCGTTCCCGATACCGGCGCCATCGAAGTGTTGCGGCAATCCTCCGCCGCTGCCGCCGATCCCGCGTTGCAGCGCTATTTCTCGGCGGCGCAGCACGTCGAGTTTCCGACCGAGAACGGGCTTACCGCTTTCGCCAATTACTACGCTCCCCTCAACCCCGACTACGCCGCACCGGCGGGCGAGAGGCCGCCCCTCGTCGTCAAATGCCATGGCGGCCCGACCTCGTCGGCCTCGTCCAGCCTCAGCATGGGCATCCAGTATTGGACCAGCCGCGGCATCGCCGTAATCGATGTCGATTACGGCGGCAGCACCGGCTACGGCCGCGCCTATCGCGAGCGGCTGAAAGGCGCGTGGGGCGTAGTCGATGTCGACGATTGCGTCAACGCCGCGCGGCACGTCGCGGCGCAGAGGCTCGCCGATGCGGAGCGGGCGGTCATCACCGGCGGCAGCGCCGGCGGCTACACAGTATTGGCGGCGCTTGCCGGACGCGATTTCTTCAAGGGCGGCGCCAGTTACTATGGGGTCAGCGACGTCGCCGCGCTGGCCCGCGACACCCACAAGTTCGAAAGCCGCTATCTCGACTGGCTGATCGGCCCCTATCCCGAGCGCGCCGACCTCTACCGCGAACGCTCGCCGCTGACCCATGCGGATGGCCTCACCTGCCCGGTGATCTTCTTTCAGGGCGCGGAAGACCGGGTCGTGCCGCCAAACCAGACCGAAATGATGGTCGAGGCGCTGCGCCGCCGGGGCATCCCCTGCGGCTATCTACTCTTTGCCGGCGAGCAGCACGGCTTCCGCCGGGCCGAGAACATCAAGCGCGCGCTCGACGCCGAACTCTACTTCTATTCGCAGATGGTGTTCCGCACCCGGCTGAGCTTTTGACGTTGCTCTACGGTAGAATCAAATGATGCAATTCTGTATGGCAACGATACTATGCGCGCCGTCTTGGCCGTTCCGGCGAGGCGTATTGCCGGAAGCTCCGGCTCGAATTCGGTTGGAGGATAGATGACTGCGATGTTGACCCGGCGCGGGGTGCTGAAGTCCGGGGCCATTGCGGCGGCCGCAAGCACGCTGCCGCTGCCTTTCATTCACGGCGCGCACGCCGCGGGTAACCTGTCGGTGGCCTTCTGGGACCATTGGGTGCCGGGCGCCAACGATGCCATGACCAAGCTGTGCAACGAGTGGGCGGCGAAGGAAAAGGTCGAGATCAAGATCGACTACGTCACCTCGCAGGGCGACAAGCTGATGATCACCTCGGCCGCCGAGGCGCAGGCGAAATCCGGCCACGACATGATCACCTTGCCGACATGGTACGCGCCGGCGCATACGCCCGACCTCGAAAATTCCGACGACATTTGGGCCGAGCTGACCAAGCGTCACGGCCCGACCACCGCGTCGATGACCTATGTCGGCAAGCAGGACGGCCACTGGATCGCGCCGCCGGCGATTCCCAACACGCTGACCCTGCCGTCGGTCGGGCGCATCGACATCTTCAAGGAGGCCGTGGGCCTCGACCTGACCAAGATGTATCCGGCCAAAGGCGGTACGCCAGACAAGGAGCTGGTCGACAAGTGGACCTGGGAGTTCTTCCTGCAGGCGGCGGAGAAATGCCACAAGGCCGGACATCCGTTCGGCCTCGCCATCGGCCAGACCAGCGACACCGCGAACTGGATCGGCGCGATCTTCAACGCCTACGGCGCCGAGCTGGTCGACAAGGACGGCAACATCACCGTCAAGTCCGAGCCGGTGAAGCAGATGCTCGACTACTTCAAGCGGCTCACGCAATTCCTGCCGTCCGATGTCTATGCCTGGGATGATTCGAGCAACAACAAGGCGCTGATTTCGGGCCAGGCGGCGCTGATCTTCAACCCGCCCTCGGCCTGGGCGGTCGCAGTGCGCGATGCGCCGAAGGTCGCCGAGCAATGCTGGCACTTCTCGTCGCCGAAAGGGCCGAAGGGCCGCTTTGATCCGGCGCAGCCGGCGTTCTGGGGCATCTGGAATTTCTCGAAGAACAAGGCCGCGGCGAAAAGCCTGGCGCTGCACCTGTGGGAGACCGAGTCGGTCAAGCAGCTCGTCGCCGCCAGCAAGGGCTACGACATCCCGTGCTTTGGCACCTTGCGCAATTTCGACACCTGGGCCGACGAGGCGCCGCCCAAAGGCGGGATCTGGAACTACCCGCCGCGCGGCGACGTCATCGAGTCGGTGTCAGGCTCTCCGGCCCCGGCACGGATCGCCAACCAGATCTTCGCCCAGGCGACGATGGCCAAGATGATCACCCAGCACACCTCGCAAGGCAAAACCGCGGAACAGGCGATCGATTGGGCCGCGAGCGAGCTCGAGGGCTTCAGCCGGAGCTGATCCACGCCGATCTGTAGAGGCGGGATGCCCCCAGAGGCGGGATGCCCTCGGCTTTCGCCAGGGGTCTCGAATGGAATGGCGCGGAACTCCCGTACGGGGGCTCCGCGTTTTTTTTTGCCGCCAACCGCCGATCGGGGGCAACGCGCCTGAGCACCCGGCGCAAAATAAGCACCCGGCGCAAAAGGTGACGTATTTCCAGCGGCGCTATAGTATCGCCGCCACGAGGGCACACAGCCCCGAATAGTACGCCGGTTCCGCCGGCGAGGCATGAACAGGAGAGGAAACCATGGAACGGACTCTGCCCACGCGTCGATCTGTGCTCAAAACCGCCGCTGCCGCAGCGGCGGCCACCTCGCTGACCGCGCCGTTCGTGCGCGGCGCCTTTGCCGCCGGCAAGCTAAGCGTCGGCTTTTGGGACCATTGGGTTCCCGGCGCCAACGATACGCTGACCAAGCTGTGCAACGAATGGGCGGCCAAGGAAAAGGTCGAGATCAAGATCGACTACATCACCTCGCAGGCCGACAAACTCAATCTGACCCAGGCGGCCGAGGCGCAGGCCAAGTCGGGCCACGATCTGTTGAGCTTCCTTGCCTGGGCGGCAGCGGCGCAGACCGACAATCTGGAGCCGATGGACGACATCATGGGCCCGCTGATCCAGGCCAACGGCAAGATCGCGCCCGGCATCGAATTTGTCGCCAAGCAGAACGGCCATTGGATCGCGGTGCCGTCGACCGTCGGCAGCCCGACCCTTCCGGCCGCCGGCCGCATCGACCTGTTCAAGAGCGTCATCGGCCTCGACATCCAGAAGATGTACCCGGCCGGTGCGCCCGAGGATAAGGAGCTGAGCGGCAAGTGGACGTGGGACGCTTTCCTCCAAGCGTCGGAGAAATTCGCCAAGGCCGGGCATCCGATGGGTGTCGGCTTCGGCGTCACCAACGACTCCGTCTCCTGGGTCGATCCGGTATTCCGCAGCCTCGGCTCCGCGCTGATCGACAAGGACGGCAACATCACCGTCAAGTCGGACGCCACCAAAGAGGCGCTGGAGTGGTTCCAGAAGCTCGTGCCGCTGTGCCCGAAGGATGCGTTCGCCTGGGACGACGCCTCGAACAACAAGTACCTGATCTCCGGCGAAGGCCCGCTGATCTTCAACCCGCCCTCGGCCTGGGCGGTCGCGGTGCGGGACGCGCCGAAGATCGGCGAGCAGATCTGGCACTTCCCGTCGCCGAAAGGACCGAAAGGCCGCTTTGTCGCGGCGGTGCCGTTCTTCTGGGGTGTCTGGAAGTTCTCGCCGAACAAGGCGGCGGCGAAGAGCCTTCTCGCCTTCCTGTGCCAGCGCTCCTCGGTCGAACAGACCGTGGCGGCGAGCAGGGGCTACGACATCCCGCCGTTCAGCGGGCTGCACGACTTCAAAACCTGGGCGGACGAGGGTCCGCCGAAGGGTGGCATCTACAACTATCCGCCGCGCGGCGATGTCGAGATGGTGATCCCGTACTCGCCGGCGCCGGCGCGCATCGCCAATCAGATCTACGCGCAAGCAACTGCGACCAAAATGATCGCCAAATGCACGACACAGGGCCAGACGGTCGCCCAGGCGATCGACTGGGCGGCGAACGAGCTCGAAGGCTTCAGCAGGAGCTAGTAGCGCACGAACCATTTGGATCGAAGCCTTACTTAAATCCCCTCCCGCGGGCTTGGCGCGCGGGTCCACGTCTTCCTTTTGCGAATGCCGGAGGAAAAGACGTGGGTGGCCAGATCAAGCCCGGCCAAGGCGGCACATAAAGCGGTTCGGCCTAAACAGGTAAGGCTTTGGCGCTCCTGTTCATCAGGGCTGGGCTTGACCCGGCCATTCCAGCAGGAGGCTGGGCAAGGGGCTCCCTCATCGGGAGCCCCGCTTTTTTTGTCCCGTCTCTACCGCTATGGTGCAGCCGCCGCGTTTCTCGCGCCTGCACGGAGCCCCTATGCCGATCATCCCAGAGGTTGCCGAAAACCTCGCGGAGCTGACCCAGATCCGCCGCGACATCCATGCCCATCCCGAACTCGGCTTCGAGGAAGAGCGCACCTCCGAGATCGTCGCGGCCAAGCTCAAGCAGTACGGCTGCGAGGTGCATCGCGGGCTTGCTACCACCGGGGTCGTCGGCACCATCCGCAAAGGCAATTCGCTGCGCGCGATCGGCTTGCGCGCCGACATGGACTGCCTGCCGATGCAGGAGCTCAACGAGTTCGCGCATCGCTCGACCGAGAGCGGCAAGATGCACGCCTGCGGCCATGACGGGCACACGACCATGCTGCTCGGCGCCGCCCAGTACCTCGCCAAGACCCGCAATTTCGACGGAACCGTGCATTTCATCTTCCAGCCCGGGGAGGAAGGGCATGGTGGCGGCCGGGTCATGGTGCAGGAGGGGCTGTTCGAGAAATTCCCCTGCGACGCGGTGTTCGCGATGCACAACAAGCCGGGCATCCCGGTGGGTCACATGGCGACGAAGCCCGGCCCGCTGCTCGTTGCTACCGACCGCTTCGACATCCACGTCAAGGGACGCGGCACGCACGCGGCCTATCCGCATGGCGGCATCGACCCGTTCGTCGCCTCCGCCCAGATCGTCACCGCCTTGCAGGCGATCGTCTCGCGCAATATCGACCCGGTCGACTCCGCCGTCATCACCGTCGGCTTCATGAACGGCGGCACCGCCTACAACGTGATCCCCGACGAGGTGCATATCGGCGGCACGGTCCGGAGCTTCCGGTCGCAGACCCAGGACCTCATCGAGCGGCGCATGGACGAAGTCATCCGCGGCACCGCAGCGGCCGCCGGCGCCACCGCGGCCTTCGCCTACCGCCGCGGCTATCCGCCGACCGTCAACCACGTCGACGAAGCCCATTTCGCCGCCGATGTTGCCGCGGAAATTTGCGGCAGCGACAACGTCAACCGCAACGTCGCGCCGGCGCTGGGCGGCGAGGATTTCTCCTACATGCTCCTGGCGGTGCCGGGCGCGATGGTATGGCTCGGCAACGGGTCAGGCGAGGGCGGCTGCTTCCTGCACAATGCGCGCTATGATTTCAACGACACCGCGCTGCCCTACGGGGTGAGCTTTTTCATCCGCCTGGCCGAGCGCTTCCTCGAAAAGACCGAATAGAAGGCAGAAACACAATGAGAGTGCATGTCGTCAATGTGATGCGCGGTGACCCGGAAATCGCCGGGCACACGCTCGACCGCTTCGCCGATTTCGCACGTAATGTCGAGGCGAAGGGATTTCACGGCCTGTGGGTGACCGATTCGTTCGGTCGCGGCCGGCCGACGATGGACCCGATCGTGCTGATGAGCGTGATCGCCTCGGTTACCAGGCGTGTCGAGATCGGCACCTGCGTGTTGCAGGTGCCGGTGCGCCATCCGGTCGAATTGGCCCATCGCATCGAATCGCTGCACGCGCTGACCGGCGACCGGCTGATGCTCGGCCTCGGCTGCGGCTAGACCAAGGTCGATTTCGATCTGGTCGGGGAAGACTACGATGCGCGCTTCAAGACCCTGATGACCTCGCTCGAAATCATGCGTGAGGCGTGGCAGGGCAAACCGCTGGCCGGCGGCACGCTGACGCCGTGGCCCGGCACCGAGGGCGGGCCGAACCTGATGCTCGGCGCGTGGCGCAACAAGCGCTGGATCGTCTACTCGGCCGAGCGCTGCGCCGGATGGATCGCCTCCGGCCTCTACAGCCAGCCCGAGGAGCTCGAAAAGGGCGTCCAGTTCTATCGCGACGCCGGCGGCAAGCGCGCCGTGCTGTCGAATGTGATCGTCGATCTGCAGGGCAATGTCGCGGAGATGCCGCTCGGCGGGCGGGCGACGGTGATGGCGACCGGCAGCGCCGCGGAAGCGCTCGACCGGCTGAAGCGGATCCGCGCCGTCGGCTTCGACGACGTGCTGTGCATGGTGCGCCCCGAAGGGCTCGACGATCTCGCCCGGCTGCGCGACCAGCTCTGATCGGCGATAGCTGCGACGCAACGGCGCCGGCAGCCGCGGCGGAGCGATGCCAGCCGATATTGACGGCCACCGACCCGCGGCTTACCTAGCGCCTATGTCCCTCTTACCGATCATCACCGCCCCAGACCCGCGGCTGAAAATCAAGGCGAAGCCGGTCGCCAAGGTCGACGACAAGGTGCGCCGGCTGATGGACGACATGCTGGCGACCATGTACGGCGCGATCGGCATCGGGCTGGCGGCGCCGCAGGTCGGTGTGGCGCAGCGGATCGTCGTCGTCGACGTCGCGCGCGAGGGCGAGAAGGCCAATCCGATACTGATGGCCAACCCCGAGATCCTGTGGCGATCGGAAGATGCCCTGGTGGCCAACGAGGGCTGCCTGTCCCTGCCCGAGCATTATGCCGATGTCGAGCGCGCCGCCGAGATCAAGCTGCGCTACATCGACCGCGAAAACGAAATCCGCGAGATGACGGCCAAGGGGCTGCTCGCCACCTGCATCCAGCATGAAATCGACCACCTCGACGGGGTGCTGTTCGTCGACCACATCTCGGCGCTGAAGCGCGGGATGATCCTGCGCAAGCTCGCCAAGGCCAAGCGCAGCCGCGTCCTGGAACGAGCCTGAGACAGGCGTGCCATAGCCCCTACCCCAACCTTCCCTATTTGCCCCAAGGGGGGAATGGGGGTTGCTGTTGAATGATCCCAGCCCATGACCCAGCCGCTCGACCTCGTTTTCATGGGAACGCCGGAATTTGCCGCGACGATCCTCGAGGCGCTGATCGGGGCCGGGCACCGCATCGCCGCAGCCTATGCCCAGCCGCCGCGGCCGGCGGGGCGGGGGCACAAGCTGCAGCCGTCGCCGGTGCAGATGCTGGCCGAGCGGCATGGCGTTCCGGTGCGCTGCCCGACCAGCCTGCGCGATGCCGAAACAGCGGCCGAATTCGCCGCACTCGAGGCCGATGCGGCGGTCGTCGCCGCTTATGGCCTGATCCTGCCGGCGGTGATCCTGGAGGCGCCGCGGTTCGGCTGCATCA
>DASQGR010000297.1:0-5536 GCA_035632515.1 Allostellaceae bacterium
CGGGGCGGGGATCGGCGGCGAATATGCGGCGATCAATTCGGCGATCCAGGAGTTGGTGCCGGCGCGGTATCGCGGCCGCACCGACCTTGCGATCAACGGCAGCTTCTGGCTCGGCGCGGCGCTGGGCGCGCTCGGCGCGGTGCTGTTCCTGCAACCCGGCACCTTGCCGCCCGATTGGGGCTGGCGCGCCGCCTTTGGCATCGGCGCCGCGCTCGGGCTCGTCATCCTGCTGCTGCGCCGGTGGGTTCCGGAAAGCCCGCGCTGGCTGATGCTGCACAGCCGCCACGATGAAGCGGAGCGGACCATCGCCGAGATCGAGGAACGGATCGCCGCCACGCGCGGCGACGTGTTCGCTCCGATCGCCGATACCATTCGCCTTGCCGCGTCGGCGCGCAATTCGATGGTCCGCCTGGTGCTGGCGATCGTGCGCGACTACCCGAGCCGCGCGTTTCTCGGCCTCACGCTGATGAGCGCCCAGGCGTTTTTCTACAACGCGATCTTCTTTTCCTATGCGCTGGTGCTGACCCGGTTCTACCACGTGCCGGCGGCGGCGATCGGCTGGTACATCCTGCCGTTTGCGCTCGGCAATTTTGCCGGGCCGCTGCTGCTCGGGCCGTTGTTCGACATCGTCGGGCGCAAGCCGATGATCGTCTCCACCTACGCGATCTCGGGGGTTCTGCTGGCGGGGGTCGGGTACCTCTTCCGGGCCGACCTCGTCGACGCGGCCGAGCTGACCCTGTGCTGGACGGTGATCTTCTTTTTCGCCTCGGCCGCGGCGAGCGCCGCCTACCTGACCGTCAGCGAGAGCTTTCCGTTGGAGGCCCGCGCCTTGGCGATCGCCATCTTTTACGCCGTCGGCACCGCAATCGGCGGCGCGCTGGCACCGTGGATTTTTGCTGTGCTGATCGGCACCGGCGAGCGGAGCACGGTTTATCTCGGCTATCTGTTCGGCGCCGCCTTGATGGTGGGCGCGGCGCTGGTCGAGCTCGCGATCGGGGTGAAGGCCGAGCGCCAGCCGCTCGAGACCGTCGCCCGCCCGCTGTCGAGCCTGCCGCCACGATCTCGGTGAAAACCGGCGAGAAGGAGCCTAAATCGGCTGCCATGCCGACCTCCCCACGCCCGGAGAGCTGGATCCGCGTCGTCCCCGGCGGGCTTTATTGCGAGCCCGGCGATTTTTTTATCGACCCGACCCACGCGGTGCCGCGGGCGCTGATCACGCACGGTCACGGCGATCACGCCAGGCCGGGCAACCAGCACGTCCTCGCCACCGCCGGCACGATCGCGATCATGCAGGCGCGCTATGGCGAGGCGGCCGGCGGCACGCTGCAGCAGGCGGCCTACCGCGAAACGGTAACGATGAACGGTGTGAGGGTGACGCTGGTGCCGGCCGGCCACGTGCTGGGCAGCGCCCAAGCCGTGTTGGAATATCACGGCTGCCGCGTCGTCGTCTCCGGCGACTACAAACGGCGGCGCGACCCGACCTGCGCCCCGTTCGAGCCGCAGCCCTGCGACGTGTTCATCACCGAGGCGACCTTTGGCCTGCCGGTGTTCCGCCACCCGCCCGACAGGCACGAGATCGGCCGGCTGCTGCATTCGCTGCGCCTGTTCCCGGAGCGCAGCCATCTGGTCGGCGTCTATGCGTTGGGGAAATGCCAGCGGCTGATCGCATTGCTGCGCGAGGCCGGTTATGACGAGCCGATCTACCTGCACGGCGCACTGAGCGAGCTGTGCGAGCTCTATGAGCGGCTCGGCGTCGCGCTCGGCCCGCTGCTGCCGGTCGCCGGGACGACGCGCGAGGCGCTCGCCGGAAAGATCGTGCTGGCGCCGCCAAGTGCGCTTGCCGACCGCTGGTCGCGGCGGCTGGCCGACCCGGTCGCGGCGATGGCTTCGGGCTGGATGCGGGTCAAGCAGCGGGCGAAGGCGCGCGGGGTCGAACTGCCGCTGGTGATCTCCGACCATGCCGATTGGGACGAGCTGACGATGACCCTCGCCGAGGTCGGCGCCGGAGAAATCTGGGTCACCCACGGCCGCGAGGAGGCGCTCGTCCATTTCGCTGCCGGCATCGGTCTCAAGGCCCGCGCCCTCGCGCTCGTCGGCTACGAGGAGGAGGAGTGAACCGCTTCGCCGAGCTGATCGACGGGCTGCTGTTCACCCCGTCGCGCAACGGCAAATTGCGGCTGATGGCCGAGTATTTCGCCGCCGTGCCCGACCCCGAGCGCGGCTGGGCGCTGGCGGCGCTGACCGGCGAGCTCGCTTTTGCCGAGGCCAAACCAAATCAGGTGCGGGCGCTGGCGATGGCGCGGGTCGATCCCGAGCTGTTCGCCTGGTCCTACGATTTTGTCGGCGACCTGGCCGAGACCGTATCGCTGATCTGGCCGGTTTCCGAACCCGACGAGAGCGTGCCGGTGCCGGCCCTGAGCGACATCGTCGACACGTTGCGGATCGCCGGCCGCGCCGAGGTCGCCGGCCATCTCGCCGGGTGGCTCGACCGGCTCGACGCAACCGGGCGCTGGGCCCTGCTGAAGCTGGTGACCGGGGCGCTGCGCATCGGCGTCTCCGCCCGCCTCGCCAAGACCGCGCTGGCCGATTGGGGCGGGGTGCCGATCGAGGCGATCGAGGAGGTCTGGCATGGCCTCGCGCCGCCCTACGCGCCGCTTTTCGCCTGGCTCGACGGCAAGGGCGAGCGACCCGCGATCGGCGACCTGCCGAACTTCACCCCGCTGATGCTGTCGCAGCCGCTGGAGGAAAGCGACCTCGCCGGGCTCGACCCCACCGCCTATTTCGCCGAGTGGAAATGGGACGGCATCCGGGTGCAGCTCGTCTCGCGGCACGGCGAGCCGCGCCTCTATTCGCGTTCCGGCGACGAGATCGGCCCGGCCTTTCCCGACATCGTCTCGGCAATCCCCGCCGACATCGCGCTCGACGGCGAGCTGCTGGTGATCCGCGATGGCGAGGTCGCGCCGTTCAACGACCTGCAGCAGCGCCTCAACCGCAAGACCCCGACACCGAAGATGCTCGCCGATTATCCGGCGGCAGTGCGGCTCTACGACATCCTGCGCCTCGGCGAGGAGGATTTGCGCGCCTTGCCGCTCAGCGAGCGGCGCCACCGCCTGATGACCTGGTACGGCAACGCCCCGCGCGACCGGCTCGACCTGTCGCCGCTGGTGCCGTTCGCCACCTGGGACGAATTGCAGACGCTGCGCGAGAACGCCCGCGCCGACGGCATCGAAGGGCTGATGCTGAAGCGGCGGGACTCGGCCTATGTCTCCGGCCGGCCGAAAGGCCCGTGGTTCAAGTGGAAGCGCGGCGCGCTGACCATCGATGCGGTGCTGATGTACGCCCAGCGCGGCCATGGCAAGCGCTCGTCGTTCTATTCGGACTACACCTTCGGCGCCTGGCGCGACGGCGCGCTGGTGCCGGTCGGCAAGGCCTATTCCGGCTTTACAGATGAAGAATTGCGCCGGCTCGACAAATGGGTGCGCGACAACACGACCAAACGCTACGGGCCAGTGCGTGAGGTGGCGCCGGGCCTGGTCCTGGAGATCGCCTTCGACAGCGTGCACCGCTCGACCCGGCACAAATCGGGGGTGGCGATGCGTTTCCCCCGCGTCCACCGCATCCGCTGGGACAAGCCGTTCGCCGAGGCCGATACGCTGGAGAGCCTCGAACGGATGATGACCTGACCGGACGGCGGCCTCGGGGTTGCCGAAACCGGCGGGATCGATTAAGCAAGACGGATCGGGGCCGGGCAGGCGCCCCGTCAGACGGCTCGTCGTCCAAGCTCTGCGCCACTCGCCAGGCGAGGTGCGCATCATGGCTGACAGCCGTTTTTCCGTTTATGGCAGCGCCGATACGCGCCGCGTCCTGATCGCCCGCGGATTGCGGGCGTTCGGCGACGGGTTTGTCGCCCTGCTGGTGCCGATCTATCTCGTCGAGCTCGGCTTCAGCCCTCTCGCCATTGGCGCCATCGTCACCAGCACGCTGTTCGGCACGGCGCTGATGACGTTGTGGGTCGGGATGGTCGCCAACCGGCACTCGCGCCGCCGGATGCTGCTGGCCGCGGCGCTGCTGATGACTGCGACCGGGGTCGGCTTTGCCGTCAGCACCGCGTTCTGGCCGCTGCTGCTGATCGCGTTTGTCGGGACAATGAACCCGACCTCCGGCGACGCCAGCATCTTTCTGCCGCTGGAGCAGACGGTGCTGACGCAATGCGTCGAGCCGCGGCAGCGCACCGCTCTGTTCGCGCGATACAGCGTGATCGGCTCGGTTGCCGGCGCGCTCGGCGTGCTCGCCGCATCCTCCCCGGATTTGCTCGCCGGCGTATGGCCGACCGGCAAAATCGGCGCAATTCGGGCGATGTTCGTCGCCTACACGCTGTTCGGCCTGATGACGCTGGCGCTGTACCGGCCGCTTTCGGGCGCCATCGAGGCGCAGGCGGCGCCGCCGCTAGCGCCGCTCGGGCCGTCGAAGCGGCTCGTTTACGGATTGGCCGCGCTGTTCGGAATGGATTCGTTCGGCACCGGCTTCCTGGTGCAGTCGCTGCTGGCGTTGTGGCTGTACCAGCGCTTTCAGATTTCGGTGACAACCGCCGCCGCGATCCTGTTCTGGACCGGCATCTGCTCGGCGGTGTCCTACCTGATCGCGGTGCCGATCGCGCGCCGTATCGGGCTGATCAACACCATGGTGTTCACCCATCTGCCGTCGAACCTCCTGCTCGTCCTGCTGCCCTTCGCTCCGAACCTGGCGAGCGCGGTCGTCTTGCTGCTGGCGCGCAGCGCGTTGTCGCAGATGGACGTGCCGACCCGCGCCTCCTACGTGATGGCGGTGGTCGCGCCCGAGGAACGGCCGGCGGCGGCGAGCATCACCCAGGTGCCGAAGACCTTCGCCTGGGCCGCCGGTTCGCTGATCTCGGGATATCTGCTGACCCTGTCGAGCTTTGGCTGGCCGCTGCTGATCGCCGGAGCGGTCAAGGGCACCTACGACCTCCTGCTGCTCGCCAAATTTCAAAAGGTGCGGCCGCCCGAGGAGGCGTCGCTCGCGGTGAATTGAGATCACGGTTGCCGCATGGTCGTTGATATAATCGCGGTGACGGCAACCTCGGGGAAGAACGGCCGATGAGCGATGCAAAACCGATCTCGGTGCTCGGCATTTGCGGCAGTCTGCGCAAGGGGTCCTTCAACCGCGCGACGCTGAATACCGCGATCGAACTCTGCCCGGGAGAGATGAACGTTACGGTCGCCGATATTTCCCGGATCCCGCTCTATGACGAGGATGTCCGGGCCCAGGGCTTTCCGCCCCCGGTCGAGACCTTGCGGCAGCAGATCAAGGCGGCCGATGCGCTGCTGTTCGCCTGTCCCGAATACAACTATTCGATGACCGGCGTGCTGAAGAACGCAATCGACTGGGCCTCGCGGCCGCCCGACCAGCCTTTCGCCGGCAAGCCGGTCGCGATCATCGGCGCGGCGGCAGGTATGGCCGGCGGCGCGCGGGCGCAGTTGCACCTGCGGCAGAGCTGCGTTTTTCTCGACATGCACCC
>DASQGR010000298.1:0-18078 GCA_035632515.1 Allostellaceae bacterium
TACGCCGATCACATGACCGACAGCCTCAAGGCCGCGCTCGCCGAGACCGGCCGGCGCCGCGAAAAGCAGCAGGAATACAACGCCGCGCACGGCATCACCCCGGAAAGCATCCGCCGCGGCATCGCCGACATCCTCGACAGCGTCTACGAGCGCGACCACGTCACCGTCGGGCTGTCGGAAGACGAGGCGATCCACTACCAGGGCAAGGATTTGAAGGCGGTCATCGCCGACCTCGAAAGGCGCATGCGCGCCGCCGCCGCCGACCTCGAATTCGAGGAGGCCGCCCGGCTGCGCGACGAGATCAAGCGGCTGGAGCAGGCCGATCTCGGCCTGACAGTCGACCGTAACGACGTGTCGCGGCTGCGCACCGACGGGCCGCGCGGGCGCTCGACCGCCGGCCGCGCCGGCGTCTCGGCGCGCGACGTGATGCGCGCCAAGATGCGGCAGAAAAAGGAACGCCGTGCCCGGCGGTGACGTCCTCGCTCGTGCATTGGAGACGGCCGCCTTGCAGCCTCCTTGGGATGGCGGGTTTTCTTCATGTCGTTCCCGAACTCTCCTCATCCTGAGGGGCGTTCCGCCAGGGGCGCGTCCCGACGGGCGCACGGCATCCGAGCGGGTGCAGGCGTGAGCGAGCAACCCGTGCCCGAAGATATAAACGGTGCGTTCCCGGCTCTGCCGGTGCCGAAGGCGGCACTGGTCACCGGCGCAGGTCAGCGCATCGGTCGTGCCTGCGCGCTCGCCCTGGCCGACGCTGGGTTTGCCGTCGCAGTGCATTATCGGCACTCGAGCAAAGCCGCCGAAGACGTTGTCGCAACGATCCGCGGCAATGGCGGCAAGGCCATGCTGCTCGCCGCCGACCTCGCCGATGAAAATGCGGTGATGAAGCTCCTGCCGGAGGCCACTGCGGTGCTGGGGCCGATCGGCGTGCTGGTCAACAACGCCTCCGCGTTCGAAAACGACACCATCGATACCGCAACGAGGGCCGGCTGGGACGCGCATCTGTCGGTAAACCTGCGGGCCCCCTTCGTGCTGATCCAGCAATTCGCCCGGCTGCTGCCGGCGGAAGCCGGCGGCGCCGTCGTCAATCTGCTGGACGAGCGGGTGTGGAGTCTCACCCCCTATTTCGTCTCCTATACGGTCAGCAAGGCCGGGTTGTGGACCCTGACCCAGACGATGGCGATGGCGCTCGCGCCCCGCATCCGCGTCAACGGGATCGGCCCCGGTCCTACCGTGCCGAGCGCGCGCCAAAGCCGCGAGCAGTTCATCCAGCAATGCAGGTCGGTGCCGCTACGGCGCGGCACCTCCCCCGGTGAAATCGCCGCCGCCCTGCGTTTCATTCTCGCGGCGCCGGCGATGACCGGACAGATGATCGCGCTCGACGGCGGCCAGCATCTCGGGTGGGCGCAGCCGCGGCATGCTTACGTGATAGAATAGGGCGCTTGGCGCAGGGCTGCGGAAGGGTGACAAAATGTCCTGCTTAAGTGTTGGATTCGGCACGAATCTAAGTCTCGGCTTAAAGTTGTTCACAGGCATTGTTACGGGGCTGTTACACAACCCGATTATCGTGTCCAACGTGATTTATGATCCTGAGTTAACCATTGACGCCAAAAAATGTAGATAATTCAGTAGATTAAAAATATGCCTCTTTTTTAGGCATATATGGCAAAACCTAAACAGGGGTTGCGTTCGCGTCTTTCGCAGCCAAGCTTTTCGACAGAGTTATCCCCAGGTTCGGTGGATATGCCGCAGCGCGCAGAAAATACCGCGGAAATCGCTCCCGATCGGCCGATACGCGCGCGCGCCCGCCGCCAGCCCCAGCCGGAGACATTCGATCCGCGCCGCGGCCCAGGGGGCATCGATGTCGCGGCGGCAGAGCTGGAGCCCGCACCGGCGCCCACGGGCGGGGTCGCCAACGGCGTCGCGGTGCTGCGGGCGGCATTGAAAACCGTGCCGGCCAGCCCCGGCGTCTACCGCATGCTCGACCGCAAGGGCGACGCGGTCTATGTCGGCAAGGCGCGCAATTTGAAGGCGCGGGTGCAGAACTACACCCATCCGGTAGGCCTCTCGAACCGGCTGCGCCGGATGGTGGCGGAAACGACGGCGCTGGAGATCGTCGTCACCGCGACCGAGGCCGAGGCGCTGCTGCTCGAATGCAACATGATCAAGCGCTTGATGCCGCGCTTTAACGTGTTACTGCGCGACGACAAGTCGTTCCCGTTGATCCACATTACCGCCGACCACCAGTTCCCGCAGCTGACCAAGCATCGCGGCGCGCGCGACAAGGGCGGCGCCTATTTCGGCCCGTTTGCCTCCGCGGGCGCGGTGAACCGCACGCTGATCACGCTGCAGAAGGCATTTCTGCTGCGCTCGTGCAGCGACAGCATCTTTGCCAACCGCACCCGCCCCTGCCTTTTGTTCCAGATCAAGCGGTGCAGCGCCCCCTGCGTCGGCCGGATCGGCGAGGCGGACTATGCGGCGCTGATCGACGAGGCCACCGGCTTTCTCTCCGGCCGCAGCGCCGACGTGCAGCAGCGCCTGGCGGTCGAGATGGAGACCGCCGCGGCCGCGCTCGATTTCGAGGCGGCGGCAATGCTGCGCGACCGCATCCGCGCGTTGTCGATGGTGCAGGGCCACCAGGACATCTACGTGCCCGGGGTCGAGGACGCCGACGTCATCGCCGCGCACCAGGAAGGCGGTCATACCTGCGTACAGGTGTTCTTTTTCCGCGGCGGCCAAAACTGGGGCAACCGCGCCTATTTCCCCAGCCACGACCGCCAGCTTGCGGTCGAAGACGTGCTGACCAGCTTTGTCGGCCAGTTCTACGACAATCGGCCCAAACCGCCGCTGGTCCTGCTCAGCCACAAGCTCGTCGAGCAGGAGCTCGTCGCCGAGGCGCTGTCGCTCGGCGGCAGCCGGGTCAGCCTCGTCGTGCCGCAGCGCGGCGACAAGAAAAAGCTGATCGAGCGCATCGTCGCCACCGCGCGCGAGGCGCTGGGCCGCCGCCTCGCCGAAAGCAGCTCGCAGCGGCAATTGCTCGACGGGGTCGCCGCCGCGCTCGGGCTGCCCGGCCCGCTCAACCGCATCGAGGTCTACGACAACAGCCACATCCAGGGCTCGAACGCCGTCGGCGCGATGATCGTCGCCGGTCCCGAAGGGCCGATGAAGAACCAGTACCGCAAGTTCACGATCCGTGGCGAGCGGCGACGCGGAGCGGATGACGGCGCCCTCTCCGGCTCTGAGGGTCAGCCGCCGAACGGCAGCGGCGAGGAGATTGCGACTGCGGGCGAGAGCTCCGAGCATCCCCGGCTTACCCAACCGCCCCAGCCCCCCGAGGGGCGGAAGGAACCCGACGCGTTTGGCGGCGATGACTATGCGATGATGCGCGAAGTGCTGCGCCGCCGCTTTGGCCGCGCCCTGAAGGAAGACCCCGACCGGACGAGCGGAGCCTGGCCCGACCTGGTTCTGATCGATGGCGGGCTCGGGCAGCTTAGCGCCGCGCAGGGGGTTTTCGACGAGCTCGGCATCGACGATGTCGGGCTGTGCGGCATCGCCAAGGGACCGGACCGCAATGCCGGGCGCGAACGCTTTTTCCTGCCGGGAAAGCCGTCGTTTTCCTTGGAGCCGCGCGACCCGGTGCTCTATTTCCTGCAGCGGCTGCGCGACGAGGCGCATCGCTTTGCCATCGGCACCCACCGGGCACGCCGCACCAAGGAGATCGGCCGCTCGCCGCTCGACGAGATCGCCGGGATCGGGGCGCGGCGGAAACAGGCGCTGCTGTACCATTTCGGCTCGGCGCGTACCGTCGCCCGCGCCGGGCTCGCCGAGATCGAGCGCGTCGCCGGCATCAGCAAAGCCGTCGCAAAAAAGGTTTATGACCATTTTCATGAGGGTGGATAAGATCACCGCGATCCCCGCGGTCCCATCCGCCGGAGGCAGGCGTGCCGCTGACCAGTGTTCCCAATCTGCTGACCCTGTCGCGGATCCTTGCGATTCCGGTGGTGATCGGCACCTTCTACCTGAGCGGCGACTACGCCCGCTGGCTCGGTTGCGCGCTGTTCGCCGCGGCCGGGTTCACCGACTGGCTCGACGGGCATGTTGCGCGGCGCTGGGAGCAGCAATCCGAGCTCGGCCGCTTTCTCGACCCGATCG
The DNA here is from genome assembly GCA_035632515.1 of Allostellaceae bacterium. GTDB lineage: Bacteria > Pseudomonadota > Alphaproteobacteria > ATCC43930 > CGMCC-115725 > DATARH01. Next base: position 4,150 of record DASQGR010000298.1, read on the forward strand.
CCGACAAGCTCCTGGTCTCCGCCACCTTGTTCATGCTCACCGCGACGGGAAGGCTGTCCGCCCATGCCGTATTGCCGGCGCTAGTGATCCTGTGTCGTGAAATCCTGGTGTCGGGGCTGCGCGAATACCTCGCGGGACTCAGGATCAGGATGCCGGTGTCGCGCCTCGCCAAATGGAAGACCGCGATGCAGATGATCGCGATTCCGGTGCTGATAGTGGGCGACGCCGGTCCGCCCGTGCTGCCGACCGTGCTGATCGGCGAGACCCTGTTATGGGCGGCGGCGCTGCTGACCTTGGTGACCGGCTACGATTATCTGCGCGCCGGGTTGTCGCATATCGCCCGGCCGCCGCAGCCCAGCGCCAGGAAGACCCAGCGGCTCGCCTGAGCCATGCGCGTCTTCGGCCTCGCCGGGTGGAGCGGCAGCGGCAAGACGACGCTGCTTACCGCGCTGATCCCGGAGCTGGTGCGGCGCGGCATTGCGGTATCGACGATAAAACACGCCCATCACGAGTTCGACATCGACAAGCCGGGCAAGGATTCCTGGCTGCATCGTCAGGCCGGAGCGCGCGAGGTGATGGTCGCCTCGGCGCGCCGCTTTGCGCTGATGCACGAGCTGCGCGACGCGCCCGAGCCGTCGCTCGACGAGCTGGTGGCGCGGATGGCGCCGGTCGACCTGCTGCTGGTCGAAGGCTTCAAACGCGGCCGCCACTCCAAACTCGAAGTGCACCGCCCATCGGTGGGAAAACCGTTCCTCTATCCCGACGATCCGCATATCGTGGCGGTGGCTTCGGACGAAAACTTGGCGGTGCCGTTACCGCTGTTGTCACTGGCCAATGTCGCGGCGATTGCCGACTTCATCCTCGGCCAGCCTGGATGCGATCGATGGCGCAGCTGAGCGACGATTGCTTTGCCTTTGGCGGAACGCTGTTGAGCGTCGAGGCCGCGTTGGCGCTGATCGCCGCGCGGGTGACCCCGGTGGTCGGCGAAGAGAGCGTGCCGCTCGGCGCGGCGGCCGGCCGCATCCTGGCGCACGACCTCATCGCCGGAATGGACGTGCCGCCGCATCCGAACAGCGCCGTCGACGGCTATGCCATCGCCCATGCCGATCTGCTGCCCGATCGCGACACGGTGCTGCCGGTGACCGGCCGGGCCGCGGCGGGCCACCCGCTCGGCCGCAATGTCCGGCGCGGCGAGGCGATCCGCATCTTCACCGGCGCGCCGATGCCCGACGGCGCCGACACCGTGATGATGCAGGAAGACTGCACCTTTAGCGCGGGGCGGGTGACGCTGAAGCCGGGCATCAAGCAAGGCGCCAACCGCCGGCGCGCCGGCGAGGATGTCGAGAAGGGCAGCCTTGCGCTCGACGCCGGGCGGCGGCTGCGGGCCGCCGATCTCGGCCTCGCCGCAGCGCTCGGCCATGACCGCTTGACCGTCTACCGGCCGCTGCGCGTCGCATTGATGTCGCCCGGCGACGAGGTCTGCGAGCCGGGCGCGCCGCTCGTGCCCGGCGCGATCTACGACGCCAACCGGATCATGCTCGCCTCGCTGCTGCACGGGCTCGGCTGCACCGTCAGCGATCTCGGCATTCGCCCGGACCGCGAGGCCGCGCTTGCCGACACCCTCACCGCCGCCGCGCGCGAACACGATCTGATTGTCACCTCGGGCGGGGTCTCGACCGGCGAGGAAGATCATGTCCGCGCCGCGATCGAGCGGCTGGGGCGGCTCGATTTCTGGCGGCTGGCGATCAAGCCGGGCCGTCCGGTGGCGCTCGGCCAGATCGGCGGCGTGCCGCTGATCGGGCTGCCCGGCAACCCGGTGGCGGCGGCGTTGACCTTCGCCATTCTCGGCCGGCCGCTGATCCTGCGCCTCGGCGGCGGCGCGGCGGAAGGACCGGCGCTGTTCAGGGTGCAGGCCGATTTCGCCTATCGCAAGCGGCCGGGGCGGCGCGAATATGTCCGCGCCAGCCTGTCGCGCGACGGCGACACCGTCGTCGCCAGCAAATACCCGAAGGACGGCGCCGGAATCCTGTCGTCGATCGTGCGCACGGACGGGTTCGTCATCATCGACGAGGCATCGGATGGGCTCCGCCCCGGCGCGACGGTCGATTTCCTGCCCTATGCCGAAATCTTCGCGTAAGTGTCAAACAGGAGAGCTCCTATCGCGGGGCGATGGAAGTGAGGCGAGTGTTGGCAAACACTTTGGAACTCACCACTTCACCTTGAGCTTCTTCGCCCTCCGGGGCGGAGAAGGAGTTGGGACCGGGCAATGAGAGTGCTGTATTTCGCCTGGCTGCGAGCCAAGATCGGCACCGCCGAGGAAGAGGTGACATTGCCGCAGGGGGTGCGCGACGTCGCCGACCTGCTCGCCTGGCTAAAGGCGCGCGGCGGCGGCTATGGCGAGGCGCTGAAGGATTTGTCGACGGTGCGGGTCGCCGTCAACCAGGACTATGTCGGACCGGAGCACGCGCTCCGCGACGGCGACGAGGTTGCGATCTTCCCGCCGGTGACGGGAGGCTAGAGGTGCCCCATCAGTCGCCCTTTCCTCATGACGATTTCAACGGAAGGCCGGATTACCCCTTCTTCGAGACGCCAAAATGATCCGAGTCCAGCGCGAAGATTTCGATGTCGGCGCCGAACTGGAGAAGCTGGCCAAGGACAACCCCCGCGTCGGCGGAGTCGCCAGCTTTATCGGCCTCGTGCGCGACATGGGCGACGGCGACCGGGTGCAGGCGCTGACCCTCGAGCACTATCCGGGCATGACCGAGAAGAAGCTCGCCGAGATCGAGGCCGAGGCCAACCGCCGCTGGCCGCTCGACGCGAGCCTTGTGATCCACCGCTACGGGCGGCTCGAACCGGGCGAGCGCATCGTGTTGGTGGCGACCGCCTCACCGCACCGCGAGGCCGCGCTCGCCGCCTGCCATTTCCTGATCGATTGGCTGAAAACCGACGCGCCGTTCTGGAAGAGCGAGGAGACGCCCGAAGGCGAGCGCTGGGTCGAGCGCCGCGCCGATGACGACAAGGCGCGCGAGGGCTGGCGCTAAAGGACCGCGTTGGTCCAGGGATGCTCCGGGGCGCCGAGCCGAAGCAGCGCGTCGTCAACATCGGTGTAAGACGGGTTGAAATTTTTGAGCTGCGCGATCATTCCGGTTCTGATCGCGGTCGGATCGGGTTGCGGATCGCCTGTCCAGAACCGCTTCGTCGTATCGAAAAACCCCACCATATCCAGAAACGCGGCCGCGAAATAAAACGAATCGGGGATCGGGTCGCTCGCTTTGGCCGGGCTTGACCCGGCCATCCACGTCTTTTTCTCGGACATTCGCAAACGACAACGCGGACCCGCGGGCCAAGCCCGCGGGAGGGGAACTACTTAAGGTTTCGATCTAAATAAATCGTGCCCTAGGCGAGGGTCGGCGTCATTCGGCCGCCTTGGCGTCGACCTTCTTGCCGACGGCGCGGTCGTAGTCTTCCCACATCAGCCGACAGATCGTGCTCGGGGTAAAGCGGAAGCGGCCGATCGCCCCGTCGATCTCGCCGACCGGGGTGACCTCGGCGGCCGAGCCGGTGACGAACACCTCGTCGGCTTTCGCAAATTCCTCCGGCATGATCGCCCGCTCGACCACCTTGATGCCGCGCGCCTTGGCAAGGCCGATCACGGTCTGCCGGGTGATGCCGTTGAGAAAGCAATCCGGCGTCGGCGTGTGAAGCTCGCCGTTGATGACGAGGAAGATGTTGGCGCCGGTGCCCTCGGCGATCTGGCCGCGCCAATCGAGCATCAGCGCATCGTCGTAGCCGGCTGCATTGGCCTCGTGCTTGGCCATCGTGCAGATCATGTAGAGGCCCGACGCCTTGGCATGCACCGGCGCGGTGTGCGGCGCGGGGCGAGCCCATTTGGATTGCATCATGCGAATGCCCTTGGCCCGCGCCTCGGGCGAGAAATAAGCCGGCCAGTCCCAGCAGGCGATCGCCAGGTGGATCTTGCTGAGCTCCGCCGATACGCCCATCTGCTCGGCACCGCGCCAGGCGACCGGGCGGACATACCCATCGACGATCTTGTTGGCGGCGACCAGCTCCTCGCTCGCCCGCTTCAGATCGTCCATGCTGGCGGGGATCTCGAAGCCGAGGATCTTGGCCGAATTGATCAGCCGCTCGTTGTGCTGCTCGTGGTGAAAGATGTGCCCGTTGTAGACGCGCTCGCCTTCGAACACGCAACTCGCATAATGGAGCCCATGGGTCAGCACGTGCAGCTTGGCATCGCGCCAGGGGACGAGGCGCCCATCGTACCAGATGAAGCCATCGCGATCGTCGAAGGGGAGCAGGTCACCAGCCATGGACAATTCCTCCCGCGCCGGGATTATGGGAAACTTTATAACGCAACAAACGCGGCTGTTGTACCGATGCCCGCAAAATAAGTCAATATGACTGACGTAAAAATACCTCAGGCTGCCGAGACCGAGCCCCCCTTCCTCACCGAGGAGGAGGTGCGGCAGGGGATCGAGCTGCTGTTTTTCGCCTATCGCGACTTTACTGCCGAACCCGACGCGATATTGACGCGGTACGGTTTCGGGCGGGCCCACCACCGGGTCGTGCATTTTGTCGGGCGACGGCCGTCGATGACGGTCGGCGAGCTGCTGGTGATTCTGCGCATCACCAAGCAAAGCCTCAACCGCGTGCTCGGGCAATTGGTGCGGCAGGGGTTCATCGTCCAGCACCGCGGCGCGCAGGATCGCCGCCAGCGCCTGTTGGAGCTGACCGAGAAGGGGCGCGAGCTCGAGCGCCAGCTTTCCGAGCCGCAGCGCGGACGGGTCGGCGCGGCCTATCGCAAGGCCGGCGCCCAGGCGGTCGACGGCTTTCGCAAGGTGCTGCTCGGCATCATCGCCAGCGCCGACGACCGCCGCCGCTTCGACCGCCCGCGCACGCGGCGTTAGCGAGCCGCCTGCCGCAAACCGAACGGCGCCGCCCAGTCGCTTTCGCGTATCATGTCGGCGATGAGCGAGAGCGAACCTCACCTTCTCGTCGTCGATGACGATGCGCGGCTGCGCGATCTGTTGCGCCGCTATCTGTCGGATAGCGGGTTCCGGGTGACCGGAGTCGCCGATGCAGAACAGGCCCGCGCCCAGCTCGCCAGCTTTGCCTTCGACCTCATCGTGCTCGACGTGATGATGCCGGGCGAAAGCGGGCTCGACCTCACGCGGGCCCTGCGCGCCGAAACTCCGGCTTCGGGGCCGGTGCCGGTGCTGCTGCTGACCGCGATGGCCGAGCCGGAAGACCGCGTCAACGGCCTCGAGCAAGGCGCCGACGATTATCTCGCCAAGCCGTTCGAGCCGCGCGAGCTGGTGCTGCGCATTCGCAACATCCTGCAGCGCCGCCCCGGCCCGGAGCCGCCGGTGGCGCCCGACATCCGCTTTGCCGGCTTCCGCTTCGATCGCGACCGCAACGAGCTGTTCCGCGGCGAGACCCCGGTGCGGCTGACCGCGGCCGAAACCGCGCTGCTGTCGTCCCTGGCCGAACGCGCCCCGCAAGCCGTCTCGCGCGAGGAATTGTCGCAGTCGGCGCAGTTCAGCGGCAATGTCCGCAATGTCGACGTGCAGGTGACCCGGCTGCGCCGCAAGATCGAGCCCGACCCGCGCAATCCGCGCTATCTGCAGACGGTGCGCGGCACCGGCTACGCGCTGCGGCCGGACTGACGGGCCCGGCATCGATGAACGACGTACCCCTCCCCGCCCTGCCGGCCCCGCCCGACGCCGCTCGGCGCGACGCGATCTCGGACGGAGCAGCCGGCCTCGACATCCGCCAGCGCAGCTGGATCAAACGGATATTGCCGAGAACGATGTTCGGCCGCTCGCTTCTGTTGATCGTCATGCCGCTGGTGCTCGTTCAAATCATTTCCGCCTGGGTCTTTTACGCACGCCATTGGGAAACGATATCGCGGCGCCTGTCGTCGGATGTCGCGGGCGATGTCGCGGTCGTGATCGAGGCGATGCAAACCGTCAGGACCGATGTCGAGCTGGCGCAGCTGATGGAGCGGGCGTCGACGCAGACCGAGATCGATTTCAGCTTCGACCCCGCCGGCAGGCTGCCGCCGGCAGCGCCGGGCGAGCCGCCGGACGACCAGCTCAGCCTGGCGACGCGCGAGCACATCCGCAATGCGTTCCGGATGGACGCGCTGAGCAACCCCAACGACGTCCTGCTCCAGGTCCAGCTCCCACACGGCGTGCTGTCCGCCACCGTGTCGCGCAAGCGGCTGACCACCTCGACGACTTATATCTTCATCCTGTGGATGATCGGCTCATCCCTGGTCCTGTTTTTCGTTGCCGCCATTTTCCTGCGGAATCAGGTGAAATCGCTGCGCCGCCTTGCCGTCGCCGCCGAGAGTTTCGGCAAGGGCCGACCGGTCGGGTTCTTCAAGGTCGAGGGCGCGCTCGAGGTGCGCCAGGCGGGGGTCGCCTTCAACCGGATGCGCGACCGCATCCAGCGCCAAATCCGCCAGCGCACCGAGATGCTGGCCGGCGTATCGCACGATTTGCGGACCCCCCTCACCCGGATGAAGCTGGCGCTCGAGCTGGTCGGCGACAACCCGGCCATCGCCGAGCTCAAATCGGACGTCGTCGACATGGAGCGGCTCGTCCACCTCTATCTCGATTTCGCCCGCGGCGAGGGCACCGAGATCGCGGTCGAGACCGACATCGCCCCGTTGATCGAGGACCTCGCAGCGGCCGCGCGGCGCGAAGGCAAGACGGTGTCGCTCGACCAGCCGGCCGAACTCGTCATACCCGTGCGCCCCAATGCGCTGCGCCGATGCTTGAGCAATCTGCTCGCCAACGGCGCGCGCTACGGCAGCCAGGTCTGGCTGACCAGCCGCGCGATCGGGGACGGTGTCGAGATCTTCGTCGATGACGACGGGCCGGGGATCCCGCCCCACGAACGCGACCATGTGTTCCTGCCGTTCATCAGGCTCGATTCGTCGCGCAATCCGTCGACCGGCGGCGTCGGCCTCGGCCTGACCATCGCCCGCGACGTCGCCCGCAGCCACGGCGGCGACGTGCGGCTGGAAACCTCGCCGCGCGGCGGGCTGCGCGCGCGCATTCACCTGCCGCGGTGACACCTGTCGGCTGACGTTGTTGTTCGCGCAGGCGGGATCAAATGCGGCGGGCGGAGCGTATCAGAACAGCCGCCCGCCATTGGCGACCGGCTTGTCCGGTGCGATCAGCACCACAGCGCCGGCGGCATCGGGAAAGCCGAGCACCAGCACCTCGGACATGAACTTGCCGATTTGCTTGGGGGCGAAATTGACGACCGCTGCGACCTGCCGCCCGACCAGCGCCACGCGCTCGTAATTCGCGGTGAGCTGCGCCGAGGAGCGCTTGATCCCGATTTCCGGGCCGAAATCGATCGACAACTTATAGGCGGGACGGCGCGCCTCGGGATAAGGCTCCGCCGCCAAGATGGTGCCGACCCGGACATCGACCTGGGCAAAAGTGTCGTAAGCGATAGTCATGGGCGATCATAGCAGCCGCGTCGGCCGAATCGACAAGGCCGCTTTCGCCGAGGAAAGCGGCCATCTTGCGACCCGTCATTTTCGGGATTTTGGCCCGCGGCTTTGCAGAGAGGGCGGAGGCAAACCGCCTATCGGCAGGCCTTCAGGTTGGCAGGCCTTCGGGTTAAACGGGAGTGGCTGTGGTCGCGGCGTTCTTGCAGGCGAAACCGCGCATCTCGTCGAGGCCTTCCGCGGTCCGCTTGTGCAGCACCTCGACGACATCGCCGCCGGTCTTCGTCGCCATCATCGCAATCTCGCGGCCAAGGTTGAGGCCCTTGTCGATCGCCCGCTTGGCGTACTCGGTATGCTTGGCGATGCGGTCCTCGGCCGAGGCCGGCTGCACCATCTCGGTTACCAGGCTGGTCAACTCGTCAAAGCTCTGCTGCGTCATTTCGATCTGGCGCTTGGCGACGGCATTGACGCCTTCGACCGCAAGCTGGTTGGCCAGGCTCAGCGCCTCGATATTGCGGCGCTGCGCCGCCCAGATCGCCTCGACATCAAACGGGCGGAAGCGGAAATCGCCGAAAATCTTGGTCACGTCAAAATCAAAGAAATTGGGGCGAGCATCAGACATAGCGGGGTTCCGGATAAAGGGGAGCGACGCATTGTGCAGCGCACAATCGGCTATATGCAATCGGCCCACCCGCGGGTCAAGGAAAATTTTTGCAGTGCAACATAACGACGGCCGGCGCGATGCCTGCTCAGGCCTCGGCTGTCTCGCGACCGCCGGAAGCGCTGCGACTGCGCCCCAGCCAGGTTTCGATGCCGCGCAGGCGACGGTCGAGCGTCGCCATTGTCGGCGCCAGGTCGGGCGAGTCGTCGCCGGACCAGGTGTGCGACGCAGCAAGATAGGCCGCCGTGGTCAGCTTGACCGCGATCACGCCACCGATGCCGCTGGCGGCGATCCCGGCGCCGTCGAGCATCCAGCGCATCGAACACAGCACTGCCGCCCCGACGGCAAGCGCACTCGGCGGATCGAACGGCAGATCGCGGCGTAGCCGGTTGAGCGCCTCGCGGTATGGCTGCAGCGCGTCGAATCGCCGCATCAATATATCGAACAGCCGGTCGCGCGGGCGCTCGCCGGCTTCGGCCTCCGGCGGCGCGGCGAGCACCGCCTCGTCGATCCGCCGAGACAGACCGCAAAGGATCGCCGCCTTTGACGGAAAGATCCGGTAGACCTGGAGCGTGGTCAGCCCGGCGGCCTCCGCCACCGTGGCGAGCGACACCCCGCGCCAGCCGCGCTCGGCGACAAGCGCCATCGTGACATCGATGATCCGATCGGCGTCGGGGATGGCGGAGCGCGCCGCGCCGCTCCCGGCCCGACCGGCCCGATCAGCCGATTGGCGCCTGCGTCGTCCCTCGGCCATTGCTGCCGGCCCGGCTCAGCTCGCCAACTCGCGCGAGCGGCGGGTCGCGGCGGCGACGGCGCGGGTCATCAGCGCCGGCAGTCCGTCATCGGCCATCAGCACGTCGAGCGCCGCGCGGGTGGTGCCCCCGGGGCTGGTTACATTCTCGCGCAGCTTCGCGGGCGGCTCGTTCGCCACACAGGCCAGTTCGCCCGAACCGGAGACGGTCGACTTGGCGAGCTGCAAGGCAAGATCGGCCGGCAGCCCGGCCTTCACTCCGGCCGCGGCCAGCGTCTCGATCAACAGAAAGACGTAGGCCGGCCCGCTGCCCGACACCGCCGTGACCGCATCCATCAGCCCCTCGTCCGCGACCCAGGTGCTGTCGCCGATCGCGGCGAGCAGCCCTTCGCAGAGCTGCCGCTGGGCGGCGCTGACCCGCGCGGTGGCGCAGGCGACGCTGATCGCCCGCCCGATCGCCGCCGGGGTGTTGGGCATGACCCGCACGATCGCCGCGTCGCCAAGATGGCGCGCCAGTCCGGCGATGGTCTTGCCGGCGGCGATCGACATAAACACGGTCTGCGGCTGGGCCCAGCGGCGATAGGCCGGCACCACCTCGTCAAAGACCTGCGGTTTGACCGCGAAGACCACCGCATCAGGGGCCAGATCGTCGGCGAGCTCGGCCGCGGACTTGTGGGCGCTGACTTGAGGCGCCGCCGCAAGATCCGCCGGCACCCCGGCCGGCTCGATCGCGACATAGCGGGCCGCCGCGCCGCTCTTCATCCAGCCGCGCAGCATCGCCGAGCCCATCTGGCCGCAACCGACGAGAACTACCGTGCCCGCGGCCATCGCGCCGCCTCCTCGTTGTCGTCAGGCTTCGCCGATCGGGTCGATCATCGCCGCCGCCATCGCCTCATCGGCCGGCTTGCCGCCCCAGACGACGAGCTGGAATGCCGGGTAGAACCGCTCACATTCGGAAACGGCGATGTCGACCACATCCTCGACCTGCTCGCTGGCGACCCCCGACAGCCCGCGCAGCAGCACCGCATAGCGGAAGGACGGCGAATTGTCCCCCGCCGCCAGATCGAAATGCCCGAGCCACAGGCGCTCGTTGGCGAGGGCGAGCAATTCGTACAGCACGCCGCGACGGCGCTTCGGCACCTTCATGTCGAAACCGCAGGAGAAATGCAGCGCGGTCAATTCCTCCTGCCACAGGAAATACAGCCGGTAATCGCACCAGCGGCCGGAGACCTCGACCACCAGCTCGTCCTCGCCGGCGCGGTCATGCGCCCAGTCGTTGGCAATGACGATCTCCTCGACCAGGTCGATCGGATTGCCGACATGCGGCCGAGTCTCGGCAAAGGAAAGAGAGGTCATCACGCGCTCCTCAAGGCCAAACGGCCGCAACCGCTCAGCGATCCCTTTTAGCAACTTTGCGGCAGGCGAAATCAAAAATTTGGCGTCGTCCGTCCCGCTGCCGGCCCCGGTTGCTAAGCTGCCAAACCCGTATGACCGTTGCAAGACAAGATATAGCGTAAATTGCTCGGCCGGCCCCACAATTTAGAGGATAGCGCCGCGTCCGGTATTCCTTCTTAAATCGCTGTCGTGCCCGATCCGATCCCGGGCATCCAAACGGCCCGGTAAAATCTCGCTCAAACGGCGGGTTAACGGCCACCCGGGATGACCACGCGCAACAGCGCGCGTAGGCCGCCGCCCGCCCTATGTCTCGGCGGGACCCGGCGATGGGGCCGTTGGCTTTTCGCCTTCTTGGGGGAGGCGCGCTTCGAGTTCGGCGATCCGCCGGAGCAATCCTTCCTGCTCGATCCGCGCCTTGGCCGCCATCGCCTTGACCGCGTCGAATTCCTCGCGGCTGACGAGATTCATGCCGGCGAGGACGCGCTCGAGCTGGTCGCGCAGCCGCGCCTCGATCTCGCCGCGCACGCCCGAAAGCGCGCCCACGGCGCCGCCGGCAACGCGGGCGATGTCATCGAAGATGCGGTTCTGGCTCTGCATGGGTGGCGCTATTCAGCCGCCTCCTTCTTGCCCTCGCCGGTGCGGGACGCGTGCTCGTCGATCGCCTTCTGAATCGCCGCCGCGGCCTGGCCGGTGAAATCGACGTGATGACTGGTGGCGAAGTCGTAGCTGTCCCGGAGCAATTCGCGGCTCTGCTGAAACTTGGGATGAACAAAGCGCGCCATCAGTTCGTAATGGCGCTTGGTCGCATCCCAATCGGCCCAGTTCTGCGCCAGCTCGCAGATCACCCCGAACCCGCCCGAGCCGGTCATCAGCCGGTCGATATAGGCGACCGCGTCGTCGGGGGTGCCGATACAGGCGGTCCCCGTCTCGATCAGCCACTCGACCGGGTCGCCGACATCGGGCGGGATGATCGGAAACGTCGCCACGTCGCGGAAATAATTGGCGAAAGCCTGAACGCCGAACTGCACGTTCCGGCGCGCCTGCTCGCGGGTATCGGCGATATGGAACATGCCCACGACGCGCCAGTCCTTGCGGTCGGGGGTGTGGCCGTTGGCGCGGGCGTTCTCCTCGTAAAGGCCCCAATTGGCGGTGTGGCGCTCCATCGCCATCGGGCTGGTGCCGCCGATCGACAGCATGCCGACGCCGTGCTTGCCCGCCAGCACTGACCCCGACGGCGAACGCGCCGCGGCGACCGCCAGCTCCATCGTCGGGCGGGTGTAGGAGCGCAACTGGAGCTGCGCCTCGGTGAGATTGAACCAATCGGTTTTGCGGGTGACGGTTTCGCCGTTGAGCAGACGGACGATGACGTCGAACGCCTCGTCCATCATCTGGCGCTGCATGCCGGGATCGATGCCGACCTTGAGCGCGTCGTGCACGAGCGCTCCCGGCCCGACCCCGAACATCGCCCGCCCGCGGGTCATGTGATCGAGCTGCACCATGCGGTCGGCGAGCATGAACGGGTTGTGATAGGGCAGCGACACCACCCCGGTGCCGAGCCGGATGTGCCGGGTGCGCTGCGCCGCGGCGGCGATGAACATCTCGGGGCAGGCAATCAGCTCGAAGCCGCCCGATTGGTGCTCGCCGATCCAGGCTTCGTGGTAGTTGAGCCGGTCGAGATGCTCGAGCAGCTCGAGGTCCCGCTCCATCGACAGGGTCGGGTTCTCGTCGTGATTATGGAACGGCGCCAGAAAGATGCCGCTGCGCAGATAAGGCTCGCTCATGCCCTGGTCCTCGACGAAAGCCCGATGCCCGGTGATCGTCGGCCATCCTGCCCGGTTCCCGCAAGCGAATTCCCGGCAGGGCGGCATGCGCGGCGCGTCAGCCCGCGACGGCGAAACCGTATTTCGAGCCATGCTGCTCGCCGAAACGTTGAACACGTTCGTCATAGGTGACCAGCGGACAATCCAACTCGATCGCCGTCGCGATCAGTAGCCGGTCGGCCGGATCCCCATGCTCCAGATGATGCAGTTGATAGCTGCGAGCCGCCGCCCGAAGGCCCAATGGCACGCCCTCGACCCCGGGCCGGTCTAAAAACCGCTCGACCCATCGCTCGTTCGGAATGTCGAGATTGATCCGTCCGGTATCGACGAGGAGCGCGATTTCCCAGATCGTTACGGCGCTCAGACAGATTGTCCCTCCGCCGAGCCAGCACCTATCGATCAGGTCCCGTGTCGCTGTGGCCAGGCGTTGGTCGCCGCTGTCGAGCCATAGCGCGATGTGCGTATCAAGGAGGAGACGATCCGTCACCGCTCAATCTCGCGACCGCTTTCGGCGTCGGGCACTGTGTCAAGGATCGGCTCGATCAGGTCGACGCCGGCGCGGATTTGGACCGAGCCCGCATGGGCACCGAACAGCGAGCCTGTGCGCGCGTCCTGCTCCAGCAAGCGCCGCACGGCCAGACCGACGGCTTCGGTTTTGTTGCCGCGGGTAAACTTGGCGGCCGCCGCTTCAATGAGAGCGACAACTTCGGGCCGATTGATGGTGATGACGCTCGCCATCCGCATATCATTACATCTGTAATGATCTATGTATATCGTACATCCGCCGCCCGGCGCAACCCTGCCCTCTCACCCGCCCTCCCGCCGCTCGAACCCGCGCCGATAGCTCAGCGCCTCGGCGATGTGGCGGCGGGCGACGATGGCGGCGCCGTCGAGGTCGGCGAGGGTGCGGGCGACGCGCAGCACCCGGTGGTAGCCGCGCGCCGACAGGCGCAGCCGTTCGGCCGCACGGGTTAGCAGGGTGCGGCCCGCCTCTTCCGGGGTCGCGATCTCGTCGAGCAGCGCGCCGTCGGCCTCGGCATTGGCGTGGATCCGGCGATCGGCCGGCAGCTTTTCGTATCGGGCGGTTTGTCGGGCGCGGGCGACCTGGACACGCCGGGCGATGTCGGCGCTGGATTCGGCCGGCGGGGGCAGCGCGAGGTCGCCGGCCGCGACCGCCGGCACGTCGATGTTGAGATCGATGCGGTCCAACAGCGGCCCCGACAGCTTGTTCTGGTAGTCCTCGGCACAACGTGGCGCGCGGCCGCACGCGCGCCCCGGCTCGGCAAGATAGCCGCAGCGGCACGGGTTCATCGCGGCGACCAGCTGGATGCGCGCCGGAAAGGTCACATGCCCGTTGGCGCGGGCGATGCTGACCCGCCCGGTTTCCAGCGGCTGGCGCAAGGCCTCGAGCGCGGCGCGGTTGAATTCCGGCAGCTCGTCGAGGAACAGCACCCCCTGATGCGCCAACGAAATCTCGCCCGGGCGCGGTCGGATGCCGCCGCCGACCAGCGCCGGCAGCGAGGCCGAATGATGCGGATCGCGGAACGGCCGCTCGCGCAAGAGCCCACCACCGCGCAGCCCGCCCGCCGCGGAATGGATCATGCCGAGCTCCAGCGCCTCGGCCGGCTCCAGCGGCGGCAGGATTCCCGGCAGCCGCGCGGCCAGCATCGATTTGCCGGACCCGGGCGGGCCGGTCATCAACAAAGTAGAGCCTATTAGAGAGACCTCACACGGGCGCTCACATCGCGCTCAGAAGGAGGTCTCACTTGGATACCACAGAATCCGGTTCTGTCGAAGACTCGACCGCGAAAAACGA
>DASQGR010000299.1:0-5403 GCA_035632515.1 Allostellaceae bacterium
GCAAGCGGCTTGTCCTGCTCCACGGCCTCGCGCCGTACTGTCTCGAAGGCGAGGATGACGTCGCCGAGCAGCACGGGCGCTCCGGCCGGCACCGGGGCTGCCGGGTCGACGGCGGGGAAGGCGAGCACGTTGGTCGGCGCATCCTTGCCGCGCCACGTGCGGTTGAGGGCTTGCTGCGTGTCGTCGTCGGCGAGGGTGATATCGAGGATCGCAGCCGGGGGCGCACCGCAACGCGCAAGTGCCAGCCGCGCCGCCCGTCTCGCCAGCGTTTCCGCCTCCGCGCAGGCGCATTGCCAGGCCGGGCAGTGCGCCGTCACGTCGACTGCCGTGTCGGCGCCGTCGGTCATTTCGCCTTGCCGGCGCGGTCGCGCGCCTCATAGGCGCCGACGATCCGCGCGACGAGCGGATGGCGGACGACGTCCTTCTCGGTGAAGCGCACCACCGACAGGCCCGCCACGCCGTCGAGCGCGTCGAGGGCGTCGGCAAGACCGGAGCGCACTTGCGGCGGAAGGTCCACCTGGGTCGGGTCGCCGGTCACCACCATGCGCGAGCCTTCGCCGAGCCGGGTCAAGAACATCTTCATCTGCACCGGCGTCGCGTTTTGCGCTTCGTCAAGGATGACGAACGCCCGCGCCAGGGTGCGGCCGCGCATGAAAGCCAGCGGCGCGATCTCGATCTCGCCGGTGCTGATGCGCTTGGTAAGCTGGTCGGCGGGCAGCATGTCGTTGAGCGCGTCGAAGATCGGGCGCAGATAGGGATCGACCTTCTCCCGCAGATCGCCGGGCAAAAAGCCGAGCCGCTCGCCGGCCTCGACCGCGGGCCGCGACAGGATGATCCGCTCGACCCGGCCGGTCATCAGCAGATCGACCGCGGCGGCGACCGCGAGATAGGTCTTGCCGGTGCCGGCGGGGCCGAGGCCGAACACCAGCTCGTACTCGCGCATCGCCTTGACGTAGAGCGCCTGCGCGGCCGAGCGCGCCGCGATCCGGCGCTTGCGGGTGCGAAACCCGGCATCCTCGCGCCACAGGCTCAAATTCTTGTCGTCGCGCTCGGTCTGGGCATAGCGCATCGCCGCATCGACCGCGGCGACATCGATCTCGTGGCCCTGCTTCAGCCCCTCGTACAGATGCGTCAGCGCCAGACGGGCGATCTCGGTGGCGGAGGCCGAGCCGGAGATCGCCAGTCGGTTGCCGCGCGGCACCAGTGCGACGCCGAGCTGCCGCTCGATCTGGTCGAGATGCGCGTCGCGCTCGCCGTAAAGCAGCGGCAGCAGCAGGTTGTCGTCGAATTCGATCTGGCTGCGCGCGTCGGGGGTGAGGTCCGGAGAAACGACGCTCATTGCGCCGTGCCCTCCACGCCGCCGTCAATGACGCCGGTCAGGCTGTTCGAGCGCACCCCGACGATGCGAACCGGGAGGATCGCGCCGATGCGATCGGGCGCGGCGTCGGCGTGGACCGGGTGAAGACGGGGGCTGCGTCCGACAAGCTGGCCCTCGTGCCGCCCCGGCTTCTCGAACAGCACCGGCATCACCGATCCGACAGCGGCGTCGTTGAAGGCGCGCTGCTGTTGCTGCAGCAGCGCCTGCAGCGCGGCCAGCCGCTCGGCCTTGACCGGCTCCGGAACCTGGGCCTCGGCCGCGGCCGGGGTGCCGGGCCGTGGCGAATACTTGAACGAATAGGCTTGGGCGAACCCGATCTCGGCGACGAGGTCGAGCGTGGCGCGGAAGTCCAAGTCGCTTTCTCCCGGGAAGCCAACGATGAAATCCGACGACAAGGCGAGGTCCGGTCGCACCTGCCGCAATTTCTCAACCGTGCGCCGGTAGTCATCGGCGGTGTGGCGCCGGTTCATTGCCGCCAGGACGCGGTCGGCGCCGCTTTGCACCGGTAAATGCAGGAACGGCATCAACTCCGGCAGGTCGCGATGCGCGGCGATAAGGCCGTCGTCGACATCGCGCGGGTGCGAGGTCGTATAGCGCAGCCGCTCGAGCCCGGGCAGGCGGGCAAGGGCGCGCAGCAGTTCGCCGAGGCCCCATTCGCCGCCATCCGGCCCGAGGCCGTGATAGGCGTTGACGTTTTGACCGAGGAGGACGATCTCGCGCGCGCCGGCGGCGACCAGCCGTTCGGCCTCGGCGATCACCTGCGTCGCCGGCCGGGAGAATTCGGCGCCGCGGGTATAGGGAACGACGCAGAAGGTGCAGAACTTGTCACAGCCTTCCTGGATCGACAGCAGCGCACTGACCCCGGGGGCGGCCGCAGTCTCCGGCAGGTGGTCGAACTTCGCCTCGGCCGGAAAGTCGGTGTCGAGGATCCCGCCGCCGGCGCGGGTGGCGCGCGCCACCATCTCGGGCAGGCGGTGATAGGTCTGCGGGCCGAAGACCATGTCGACAAACGGCGCGCGGCGCAGGATCTCCGCGCCTTCGGCTTGGGCGACGCAACCGGCGACGGCGACGATCATGCGCCCGCCGCGGCGCTCCTTCGCCGTCTTCAGCTGGCGGATCGAGCCGAGCTCGGAAAACACCTTTTCCGCCGCCTTTTCGCGGATGTGGCAGGTGTTGAGAATGACCAGGTCGGCGTCGCGCGCCGCCTCCGACGGGGCGTAGCCGAGCGGCGCCACGAGCTCAGCCATCCGTGCCGAGTCGTAGACGTTCATCTGGCAGCCATAGGTCTTGATGAAGACCCGCTTGGTCATCAGCTCACCGCCGATGCCGGAATGTCGCTCGCGACCGGCTCCCGCCGCGGCCGGGACGGAGCGGCGGGAGGCGCCTCGCTGCGCCCTGCCAGCAACCGTCCGACCCCCGCACTGATACGCTCATAGCAGAATTGCGACAGCTCCTTGCGCGAGGCCCATTCGGCGACCGAGGTTGGCGGATGGAACTCGACCTCGACCTCGATCGTCCCCAGGCCGAGGACCCGCCACGCATGCGGGGCCAGCGCCATGTCGCCATACCAGGCAAAAAACGGTCGCAGCCGCCGGCCAATCGGCAGCCCGTCGAGGCGTGTATAGGCGATCGATACCGGCTGTACCGTGATCGGCTCATCCGTCTGCTTGTTGAAGACAACGCTGAACAGCGAGCTTTTGAACGGCAAGACATGGTTGCCGTCGCCGCTGGTCCCCTCCGGAAAGAGGATCAGCGCATCCTTGGCGGCGAGGCGCTCGGCGATGGCGTCGCGCTGCTGGGCGGTACTGCGCACCTGGCGGTCGACAAAAACCGAGCGCTGCAGCTTGGCAAGCCAGCCGAACAGGGGCCAATCGGCGATCTCGGCCTTGGCGACGAACGAGCCCGGGATCAGCGAAGCCAGTACCGTGATGTCGAGATAGCCGACGTGATTGGAGACGAACAGCACCGGGCGGGCACCGACCGGATGACCGATCTGGCGCACCTTGAGGCCGAGCAGCCGGCAGGCGCGGCGGTGGTAGAAGCGCGGGAAGTGCGCAACCCATCTGCGCCGCAGCAGCAGCCCCACGGCCTGCACCGGCATCAGTGGAAGGGTCCAGGCGAGAAATGTCGCGAGCCGCCAGGTGCTGAGCGCGGTCGAGCCCATGCGGTCTAGCTTACCCAATTGCCCTTCACCAGAGACTCGTTCGCCGGTTGGCCTTTCGCCAAATCGCTGCTCACCGTGTGGCTGTTGGACTGACGCTCATAGTGGCGCGAGTATTTCTCGGCGACCAGATCGGTCTTGACCACGACGCAAACGTCCGTGGTGTTGAACTGTTCGTCTACAACCGCCCCGTCGCCGACAAAGCCGCCGAGTCGCAGATAGCCCTTGATCAGCGGTGGCAGCGCGCCGAGCGCGCGCTCGGGATCAAAGGCGTCGGGACCAAGCCGCCGCATCTCGACGTACCGCGCGGCAAGCGCTTTCGGCCGCAGCGCCTTGGGCGCCAAATGATGGCGGTAGAGGTAGGAGAGCGGCACCGCCAGCGCATCGGGATCGGTGCCGGGAAGGCTGGCGCAACCGAACATCAGCGCGATGTCGTAGTGGAAAACGTAAGCGGCGATGCCGCTCCACAACAAGGGCATCACCCCCCGCGTCCGATATGCCGGATCGACACAGGAGCGGCCGAGCTCAAGAATCTCGCCGGGATAGGCGATCAGCGCCGCGATGTCGTATTCCGCCGCCGAATAGAACCGGCCGCAACGCTCCGCCGCCGAACGCCGGATGAGGCGATAGGTGCCAACCACCGCGTCGGCGCCGCTGCGCCTGTGATCGAGCACCATCAGGTGGTCGCAGATATTGTCGAACCCATCGCTGTCGCGGTGCAGGCTTGTCTTTCCCGGCAACGGCCGCGCGCCCATCGATTCGTAGAAGATACGGTAGCGCAGCGCCTGCACCGCATCGATATCCGCGGCACACTCGGCGAGGCGCACCTGAAACTGGCCGCCAGCGATATCGACGATGCGATCAGGGCGGGGTGCGGCGGGATGATCGAGCGCCGTCGTCGGATCGATCGACAGGGGGCAGGGATCGGCGCCGATGCCGGCGATCACGCGAGCAGACCCCAGAGGCTGCGGTCGATCAAAGGCGAACCTGTCATCACCGGCGTCACTCGCGCTTGCGTTGGCCGCCGCGCGCCACCGCGTAGAGTTCGAGGCGGTGCCCGACGAGATCGTAGCCTAATTGTTCAGCAACAAAATGTTGCAGTTTTTCGATCTCGTCGTTGCGAAATTCGATAACCCGGCCGGTCTGCAAGTCGATCAGGTGGTCGTGATGCGGGCTCGGCATCTCCTCATAGCGAGCGCGACCGTCGCCGAAATCGTGCCGAGCGAGGATGTTCGCCTCCTCGAACAGCCGCACGGTTCGATAGACGGTGGCGATGCTGATCCGCGGGTCGATCTCCGTCGCCCGCCGGTAAACCTGCTCGACATCGGGATGGTCGGCCGAATCCGACAGCACCCGGGCGATGATCCGGCGCTGTTCCGTCATCTTCAGGCCCTTGTCGAGACAAAGCTGCTCGAGGCGCGAAATCATCGGGTTGTCGTTCCGGCGCAGATGGCCGGGATCATTATAGCGGAAATCGTCGGGCGGGCCTATGTCCGCGACAGGCATCGCCGACGATCGGCGTTTGCTCTAGCCACGACCCCGCCGCGCCCGCGTACCGAGGCCGATTTCCTTGGCCAGCCGGCTGCGCTGCCGGGCGTAGTTGGGCGCGACCATCGGGTAGTCGGGTGCCAGACCCCAGCGCTCGCGATACGCCTCGGGGGTCATGTTGTAGGCGGTTTTCAGATGCCGCTTCAGCATCTTCAGCTTCTTGCCGTCTTCGAGACAGACAATGTATTCGGGCTGGACGGATTTCTTGACGGTGACCGCCGGTTGCGGGCGCGCCGCCGGCATCGCCGGGACGCTGCCAATATTCGCGAGCGACTGGTAGACCTGGTTGATCAGCTGACCCAAATCACCGACCGAA
>DASQGR010000300.1:0-1543 GCA_035632515.1 Allostellaceae bacterium
CGTCTTGATAGGCGCGGCCGCGGCCGGCTGGTGGGGCTGGCCGCGGCTGCGCTCGCCGATTGGCCCGCAATCCGCGATGGCGCCCGTGGCCGGTGGGTCGCAGCGGGCCGGGGTGCCGCGGCTGTCGATCGTCGTGCTGCCGTTCGAGAACCTCTCGCACGACCCGGACCAGGATTATTTCGCCGATGGCATCACCGAGGATTTGACCACCGATCTTTCGCGCATCGCCGGCAGCTTCGTCATCGCCCGCAATACGGCCTTTACCTACAAGGGCACACCGGTCGATGTGAAACAACTGGGGCACGAGCTCGGCGTTCACTACGTCCTTGAAGGCAGCGTCCGGCGGTTGGGCGACCAGGTGCAGGTCAACGTCCAGTTGATCGACACCGGGAGCGGCGCGCATGTCTGGGCCGACCGCTTCGAGACCGACCGCCGCAACCTCGCCGGCGCGCAAAGCGAGATTACCGGCCGGCTCGCGCGCACGCTGAACCTCGAGCTGGTGCAGGTGGTCGGGCGCAAGATTGAGCAGGAAGGCGCTCCCAACCCCGACGCGCAGGATTTGATCATGCGCGGATGGGCGCTGTATCAGCGGACCCCCGCGGCATCGAGCCGGGACGAGGCCAAGCGGGCCTTCGAACAGGCGTTGCAGCTCGATCCCAAATCCTATGACGCCAAACTCGGCATCGCCGGGGTGCTGGTGGTCAGCCTGGCCAATGGCCTGAGCCAGGACCCCAAGGCCGACGAGGCGCGGGCCGGGGAATTGCTCACCGAACTGCTGACGCGCGAGCCGAACCGCTCGCAGTTGCACCAGATTATTGCGCTGCTGCGCCGCGTCCAGAATCGTCTGCCCGAATCGCGCATCGAGTGGGAGCGGGCGATCGAGCTCGACCCCAACAACGCGATCGCCTATGGCCAGCTCGGTTTGACGTTGATCTATCTCGGCGATCCGGCCGCGGCGGTCCCGCTCGAGGAAAAGCGCATCCGCCTCAACCCCAACGATCCCAATATCGCGCTCGCCTATTGGTCGATCGGGCTCGCCCAATTGCTGCGGGGCCAGCTCGACGAGGCGGCCGATTGGCTGACCAGGGCGTGCGCCGCCAACCCGCGCGTCTATTATTTCTATCTCGACCTGGCGGCGACGCAGGCGCTCCGCGGCGACCTGCCGGCAGCGCGCGCCGCGCTCGCCGAATCGATCAAACTCAAGCCCGACATCAATTCGATGAAGCGACAGCGCGCGCGCTGGGCCTATACCAACAACCCCGCCTACCGCCTGCTGGCCGAGAAGACCATCGATGCCGGCCTGCTGCTGGCGGGCATGCCGGAGGAATAGGTCACTCCGCCGTGTTCTTGCCGCCGTAGCGGCGGACGCGGAGATCGGCCTGCTCCTTGTGGCCCCAGAAGCGCTCGATCGCGCAGAGCCGGCTGCAATAGTCGCCGATCATCGCGCTTGCCTCGGGGGTTTTGACCTCCTGGTACGTGCAGGTTTTGAGGAACTTGCCGACCCAGAGCCCACCGGTATAGCGCGCCGCGCCCTTGGTCGGCA
>DASQGR010000301.1:0-4072 GCA_035632515.1 Allostellaceae bacterium
CGAGCGGGGGCTGGTTGCAATCGTCCCCGGTCATTCCCGATCTGGGCTTCTGCCTCGGCACGCGGCTGCAGATTTCGTGGCTCGACGAAAGCTCGCCGTCGAGCCTGCAGCCGCACAAGCGGCCGCGCAGCACCTTGTCGCCGACCCTGGCATTCAAGGACGGCGTGCCGTACATGGCTTTCGGCACCCCGGGCGGCGACGGCCAGGACCAGTGGTCGCTGCAGCTTTTCCTGCATCACGTCCATCACCGGATGAATTTGCAGGAGGCGATCGACTGCCCCGAGTTCAACACCGAGCACGCGCCGAGCTCGTTCTACCCGCGCGCCGCCAGCCCCGGCCACCTCAACCTCGAAGGCCGTTTTCCCGAGGCGACCCGGCGGGAGCTCGCACGCCGCGGCCATCGCGTGCAGATGGGCGAAACCTGGTCGGGCGGGCGGCTCGCCGCCTGCGCCCGCGAGGAGACGCCGGAAGGCCGCATCCTCAAGGCCGGGGCCAATCCGCGCGGCATGCAGAGCTACGCCGCCGGGCGGTAGGCCAACCGATCGCGTCCGACCGTGGCCGATCCGCTGCTCGCGGTCGAGGGGCTCAGGGTCGAGTTCACGACCGATGCCGGCACGGTGCGGGCGGTCGACGGCATCGACCTGACAATCGAGCGTGGACAGACCTTGGCCCTGGTTGGCGAATCAGGCTGCGGCAAGAGCATGACGGCGCTGGCGGTGATGGGGCTGGTGCCGGAGCCCGCCGGCTGCATCGCCGCAGGGAGCATCCGCTTTGCCGGCGCCGAGCTGACCGGCCTGCCGCCGGCCGAGCGGCGGGCCTATCGCGGCGCCCACATCGCGATGATCTTTCAGGAGCCGATGACCTCGCTGAACCCGGCCTTCACCATCGGCGACCAGATCGGCGAGGGGCTGATGCGGCATCGCGGCCTCAGCCGCCAGGCGGCGCGGCGGGAGGCGATCGACATGCTGCGCCGGGTGCATGTCCCGGCGGCGGCGCAGCGCGCCGACGACTACCCGCACCGCCTGTCGGGCGGCATGCGGCAACGGGCGATGATCGCGATGGCCTTGGTCTGCGAGCCGGCGCTGCTGATCGCCGACGAGCCGACGACCGCGCTCGACGTGACGATCCAGGCGCAGATCATCGACCTGTTGCGGGAGCTGCGCGAGGTAACCGGCACCGCGATTCTGCTCATCACCCATGATCTCGGGGTCGTCGCCGAGATCGCCGACACCGTGGCGGTGATGTACGCTGGCCGCATCGTCGAGCGGGCGCCGGCGGCCGCGCTGTTCGCCTCGCCGCAGCATCCCTATACGATCGGCCTGCTCGGCGCGATCCCGCTGTTGACCGGCGGGCGCGAGCGTCTGGCGACGATCGAGGGCAATGTCCCCGATCCGCTGGCGCTGCCGCCGGGCTGCCGTTTCGCCCCGCGCTGCCCGTTTGCCGAGCCGCGATGCGGCGAGGTTGATCCGGTTCTGGCCGAGATCCGGGCCGGGCACAGCGCCGCCTGCCTTCGCGCGCCGCTCGAGGTCAGCGTCCTGGGCGAGCGCGCCGCATGAGCGAGAAGCTGCTCGAAGCGACGGGTGTGACGAAGCATTTCCCGGTACGCGATTGGCTCGGCCTGCCGGCCGCCTATGTGCGCGCCGTCGACGGGGTCAGCCTTTCGGTCGGGCGCGGCGAGACCCTGGGTCTCGTCGGCGAGTCGGGCTGCGGCAAGTCGACGCTCGGCCGCGTGCTCTTGCGGCTGATCGAGCCCGATGCCGGCTCGATCCTGTTCGAGGGCAGGGACGTGCGCAGGCTCGGCAGCAATGCGCTGCGGCGCTTGCGGGCCGAGATGCAGATGGTGTTTCAGGACCCCTACGCCTCGCTCAATCCGCGGATGACCATCGGCGACGCGATCGCCGAGCCGTTGATGCTGCACGGGGTGGGCGGCGCGCGCCGCGCCCGGGTCGCCGAGCTGCTGGAAGTCGTCGGCCTGCGCCCGCAGCACGCGCAGCGTTATCCGCATGAGTTCTCCGGCGGCCAGCGCCAGCGCATCGGCATCGCCCGGGCGCTGGCGGCAAATCCGAAATTCCTCGTCTGCGACGAGCCGGTCTCCGCCCTCGACGTGTCGATCCAGGCGCAGATCATCAACCTGCTGCAGGCGCTGAAGGACAGGTTCGGGCTCAGCCTCCTGTTCATCGCCCACGACCTTGCCGTGGTGCGCCACGTCGCCGATCGGATCGCGGTCATGTACTTGGGCAAGATCGTCGAGACCGCGTCCGGCGCCGAGCTGTTTGCCGCGCCGCGCCATCCCTATACGAGGGCGCTGCTCGCGGCGGTGCCGATCCCGGACCCGACGGTGCGTCGCGAGCGGACATTGCTGGCGGGCGAGGTGCCGAGCCCCTTGGCGCCGCCGTCGGGCTGCCGCTTCCACACCCGCTGCCCCCATGCGCAGGAGCGCTGCCGCATAGAGGAACCGCTGCTCGCGGCCGATGCCGGCGGACACGGCACCGCCTGTCATTTCTGGCCCGACCTGCCGCCGGCACAGCCATTGCCCGGTGCCGGTGCGGGCGCCGGCAACGCCCGTCTGATGCGGTTGCAGGCATATTTCAATCGGCCCGAAGCGGTCGAGGCGCCCTGAAATG
The DNA here is from genome assembly GCA_035632515.1 of Allostellaceae bacterium. Taxonomy (GTDB): domain Bacteria; phylum Pseudomonadota; class Alphaproteobacteria; order ATCC43930; family CGMCC-115725; genus DATARH01. Next base: position 2,625 of record DASQGR010000301.1, read on the forward strand.
GCGCCGATTGTGCATTGGTAGGTAGTAGCAGGGGGACGGCATGAAATCGACACGGGTGCTGGCGGCAGCTTTCCTGGCCGTGCTGGGGATCGCCGCGACGGGGTTCGCTTCGTCGGCCCAAACGACGTTGCGGATCGGCCTTGCCGAGGACCCCGACGTGCTCGACCCGACCTTGGCGCGCACTTATGTCGGGCGGATCATCTTCGCCTCGCTGTGCGACAAGCTGGTCGACATCAGCCCCGAGCTCGACATCGTGCCGATGCTGGCGACCGAGTGGAAATGGGTCGACGACGACAAGGGCCTCGTCATGAAGCTGCGCCAAGGCGTCAAGTTTCAGGATGGCGAGCCCTTTGACGCCGCCGCGGTCAAATTCAACATCGAGCGCCATCTGACCTTGCCGGGATCGAACCGCAAGGCCGAGATCAGCGCGGTCAAATCGGTCGAGATCATCGATGACCACACCGTCAAGCTGGTGCTGGACAAGCCGTTCGCACCGCTCCTCGCGCAGCTCACCGATCGCGCCGGGATGATGGTGTCGCCCAAGGCGGCGCAGGCGGCGGGCAGCGATTTCGGCAAGCACCCGGTCTGCTCCGGCCCCTACAAATTCACCGAGCGGGTGGCGCAGGACCGCATCGTCCTCGACCGCTTTGCCGATTACTGGAACAAGGACGCGGTGCATTTCGACCGCATTGTCTTCCTGCCGATCGTCGACTCGACGGTTCGCCTCGCCAATCTGCAATCGGGCGGGCTCGATCTGATCGAGCGGGTCGCGGCGACCGATCTCGATGCGGCGCGCAAGGATTCGCGGCTCAAGCTGGCCTCGATCACCAGCCTCGCCTACACCGGCATCAGCATCAATCTGAACAATGGCGAGCGGGCGAAGAACCCGCTCGGCCAGGATCCCCGCGTGCGTCAGGCGCTCGAGCTGTCGATCGACCGGGCGGCGCTCAACCAGGTCGTGTTCAACGGCGAGTTCGCCGTCGGCAACCAGTGGGAGCCGGACAATAGCCCCTGGTACGTCAAGGACATGCCGGCCCCCGGGCGCGACCTCGCGAAGGCAAAGGCGCTGCTTGCCGAGGCCAAGACACCAAAGCTGACAGTCGACTTGATGGTGCCGAACGGCACCGAGATGATGCGTGCGGCTCAGGTGATCCAGGCGATGGCCGGCGAGGCCGGGTTTGACATCAAGATCGAGGCGACCGAATTCGCCCGGTCGCTGGACCTCGCCAGCAAAGGCGATTTTCAGGCCTATCTGATCGGTTGGAGCGGCCGCACCGACCCGGACGGCAACATCTATAATTTCGTCGCCTGCAAGGCGCCGCCGGCAATCAACGCAGTGCATTACTGCAATCAGGATGTCGATGCCGAGCTCGATGCGGCACGCATCGCCAGTGCCCAAGCCGACAGGCTGGCGCACTACAAGAAAGTCGCCGAGCGCACCTTGAACG
>DASQGR010000302.1:0-4189 GCA_035632515.1 Allostellaceae bacterium
CCGCGACGCCACATATGGCGTGAAATCGGGCGCTATGCAAACCGCAGGGTCTCGGTCTTTCAGAATACCTTAGCTGCCGGTGCGCAAGGCTCGCGCCAGCACCAGCACCCCGACGGACGCCGCGCCGGCCCGGCGCAGCACGCGGGCGCATTCCTCGGCAGTGGCGCCGGTGGTCAGCACGTCGTCGACGAGCACGACGCGCTTGCCCGTGACGCTGCGGCCGCGGCGGATCGCAAAGGCGCCGCGCACATTGCGCGCCCGTGCCGCCGGGCCGAGCAATCCTTGCGAGGGCGTGCGACGGCGGCGCACCAGCCAGTCGGCCGCGACCGGCGGACCGCCCGCGGTCCGAATCGCGTGGGCCAGCAAGGCCGCCTGGTTGTAGCGGCGACTGAAGAGGCGGGTCCAATGCAGCGGCACCGGCAACAGCATATCGGCCCCGGCGAGAACCTCGCTGCCGGCGCGGTGCATCCAGCGGCCGAGGGCACCGGCAAGGTGCGTCTGGTCGCCATGCTTCAGCATCAGCACCAGTTGGCGGCTGTGGCCGTCGTAGCGCATCACCGCGCGCGCCCGGTCCCAGCTCGGCCGGCGGCGGGCGCAGTCGGCGCAGATCGCCCCCTCGCCCAGCGGATGCGGGAAGGGCACGCCGCACACCGCGCAATGCGGCGCCGCGAAAAAGGTCATCGCCGCCCAGCATGAGCCGCACAGCGCATCGACCTCGCCGACCGTCGCGCCGCAGGCGAGGCAGCGCGGCGGCAGCACCCCGTCGACGACGGCGCGCCCCAGGAGCCGCAACCGGGCCGGAAGGGTTGCCGCAAGCTGCATCGTTACCCATCATCGAGGGGCGTCATCGAAGGTCAATATGCAACTCGCATGGATCGAGCCAGCCAGCCCAGCGCCCTATTCGACCGCCGCGCCTGGCGTGCCCATCGCGACCGGGCGGCGGGCCCCGGCGGCGTCGCGTTCCTGCACGGCGAGGTGGCCGATCGGCTGCTCGACCGGCTGGAGTTGATCAACCGCGAATTTCCGTCCGCGCTCGACCTCGGCGCCCGCGACGGCGCGCTGGCGCGCGCCCTGGCCGGACGGAAAGGCGGCGGGCATGTCGTCGCCGCCGAGCCCTCGTCCGCCTTGCTCGCCGCCGCCCCGGCGCCGCGCATCGTCGCGGATCCCGAGCTGATCCCGTTTCGCGACGCCAGCTTCGATCTCGTGGCAAGCTGCCTCGCCTTGCATTGGGCCGCCGATTTGCCGGGAGCCTTGATCCAGTTGCGACGGGCGTTGAAGCCGGACGGGTTGCTGCTCGCGGCGATGCTGGGCGGCAACACACTGGTCGAGTTGCGCACCGTGCTGTTCGAGGCCGAGCTCGCCGAGGAGGGCGGGGTAAGCCCGCGCGTCTCGCCCACCGCCGAGCTCGCCGACGCCGCGGCGCTGCTGCAACGCGCCGGCTATGCGATGCCGGTCGCCGACAGCGAGACGATCACCGTTACGTATCGGGATATCGTCGCGCTGATGCACGACCTGCGCGGCATGGGCGAGACCAACGCGCTGACCGCCCGCCGCCGGTTCCTGGGCCGCGGCACCCTTGCTCGCGCCGGCGCGATCTATGCCGAGCGCTTTGCCGACCCGGAGGGCCGCATCACGGCGACGTTCGAGGTGCTGTTCCTCACCGGCTGGGCGCCGCACCCCGACCACATCAAACCGCGGCCAAGCCCGCGGCGGCGGATCGGCTAAAGCAAATCCCGCAGCATCGCCACGAGCGGCTTGTCGGCGGGCGGCATCGGATAATCCGCAAGCTGCGCCGAGCGCACCCATTTGAGGCGCTGGCCCTCGCGGGCGGTGACGAACCCCGACCATTTGCGACAGACGTAAAGCGGCATCAGCAGGTGGAATTCGGGATAAGCGTGCGAGGCGAAGGTGAACGGCGCGAGGCAGCTCGCGGTGACGTTGATCCCGAGCTCCTCGTCGAGCTCGCGGATCAGCGCCGCCTCCGGCGTCTCGCCGGGGTTCACCTTGCCGCCGGGAAATTCCCACATGCCGGCGAGGTGCTTGCCGGGGGGCCGTTCGGCGAGCAGCACGCGGCCGTCGGCGTCGATCAAGGCGACGGCCGCGACGAGAACTAGCGGGTGCGACACTTTCGCCCCCTTGGCCCGTCAAGCCCGGATCCGGTTCCGGGCATCCACGGAGGCGCCGGAAATCGCATGGCAAGACGTGCACGGCCGAGACAAACCCGGCCATGACGAAAAGAAGAAGCGATCCGTCTCATCAATGCTTGCTCAGCTCCGATAGCTGCCGTTGATGTCGACATAGCCGTGGGTCAGGTCGCAGGTCCACACCGTGGCCTTGCCGTTGCCGATGGCGAGGTCGACCTCGACCTCGATCTCGCGGCCTTTCATGTGTTCGGCGACCGGGGTTTCGTCGTAGCCGGGCACCGGCCCGCCCTTGGCGGCGATCTGCACCCCGCCGACCGAGATCGACAGCCGGTCGCGGTCGGCTTTTTCGCCGGCCTTGCCGACCGCCATGACGATGCGGCCCCAATTGGCGTCGCCCGCGGCCATCGCGGTCTTGACCAGCGGAGAATTGCCGATCGTGAGGCCGATCCGCCGCGCCGCCCGCGCGCTTGCCGCGCCGGTGACCCGGATGGTGACGAATTTCTCGGCGCCCTCCCCGTCCCGCACGATCTGCTGGGCAAGGTCGATCATCACCCGGTCGAGGGCGCGCCGGAAGGCGCCAAGCCGGCGGTCGTTGGGATCGGTGACCGGGGCGTGCCTGGCCTGCTGCGTCGCGCAGAGCAGCACGGTGTCGCTGGTCGAGGTGTCGCCATCGACGGTGATCGAGTTGAACGAACGCTCGGTCGCCGCCGACAACAGCTTTTGCAGCACCGCGGCCGGCAAGGCGGCATCGGTAAAGATATAGCCGAGCATCGTCGCCATGTCCGGCGCGATCATGCCCGAGCCTTTGCAGAACCCGTTGAGCCGCACCTCGACCCCGTCGATCGAGGCGGTGGTGGTGGCGCCTTTCGGATAGGTGTCGGTGGTCATGATCGCCCGCGCCGCCGGCTCCCAGGCATCGGCGGCAAGCTCCTTGATGATCTGCGGCAGGGCGCCGGTGATCCGCTCCGCCGGCGGCGGCTCGCCGATGACGCCGGTCGAGGAGATGAATATCTCTTTCGGGCTGCAGCCGAGCAGCTTGCCGGCAGCCTCTGCCGTCGCCCGGACCGCTTCGTTGCCGACCCGGCCAGTAAACACGTTGGCGTTGCCCGAATTGACGACGATCGCACGCACCTTGCCGCCCGGCAGGCAGTCGCGGCACCAGCCGACCGGCGGACCGTAAGTCAGCGACTTGGTGAATACCCCGGCGATGGTGCTGCCCGGCGTCAGCTCCGCCACCATCATGTCGTTGCGGCCGGAATAGCGGATGCCGGCGGCATGCGCGGCGAGGCGCACCCCGGCAATCGGGGCCATCGCCGGAAAGGATTCGGGGGCCAGGGGCGAAACATCGGGCATCGGGACATTCTCCTTGAGCTGGGACCATAGACCAATTGTTGTCGGCTTGTTGTCGGCCAATGAGCTTCGTCAACGGGATCGCGGCACAAAAAAACCGCCGATTTCGGTCGGCGGCGGTAAGAGCTGCTGCGGTTCGGAGAACCGGTCGGCGGGGGTCTGGCCCTATCGTCGCCGGTCTGTCGAACGCGCGAATGCGCCAGCACCGCCCGTACGGCGACGTCGGCGTCGATTTCGCAGTATGAGGGGATCGGCGATCATGCAATAGGCGTATAACGGAAAGCGCTATTTGCGAAAAGGTGCAACCTGCACAGGCGTACCCTTCATCACCCGGGGAAGCGGTTTACCCGGGGAGCGGGTTTAATTGACACCCTGCCCAAGCGGACCTATCTCTCACATGTCGCCGTGCGCTTGTTCCGTCGCCATATCCCTTCCGTTTTGAGGTTCCCATGTTCGGCGCCTTAGCCCGGCGGCTGTTCGGCACCGCCAACGACCGCTACGTCAAAAGCCTGTCGAGCCTCGTCGCGCAGATCAACGAGTTGGAGCCGCGGCTCGAGCCACTGTCGCGGGAAGAGCTGGCGGCGCGCACCGCCGAGTTTCGCCGGCGCCTCGACGAAGGCGCCGAACTCGACGATCTCCTCGTCGAGGCCTTCGCCACCGTGCGCGAGGCGGCCAAGCGCACCCTCGGGCAGCGC
>DASQGR010000303.1:0-6223 GCA_035632515.1 Allostellaceae bacterium
AGCGCTACGATGCCGAGCGCGATCCGGTACCAGGCGAACACGCCGAACCCGTGCCGGCTGACGAAATCGACCAGCCAGCGGACGACGATCAGCGCGGCGATGAAGGCGACGACGAAACCGATGGCGATCTCGATCGCACCATTCGACGACAGGATCGCTCGGCTTTTGTAGAGGTCGTAGACGGTAGCGCCGAGCATCGTCGGGATTGCCAGAAAGAACGAGAATTCGGTCGCCGCCGGGCGGTCGACCCGCAACACCAGCGCGCCCATGATCGTCGCCCCGGCACGCGACACGCCGGGGATCATCGCCAGGATCTGGCAGCAGCCGACGAGCAGCGCGGTGCCGATGCTCATGTGCTCGATGCGGTGGATGCGCGGGCGCGGCCGGACGTACTCGATGATCAGGATCAGCACGCCGCCGACCCCCAGGCTGCCCGCCACCACCCAGGGTGAGAACAGGTATTCCTTGATGATCTTGTAGAGCAGCACCCCGGCCACTGCCGCCGGCAGAAAGGCGACGAGAATGTTGGTAACGAAATGTTGGGCGCCCGTGTTGCTGAAGACGCCGATCGCCGCGCCGATCAGGCGCTCGCGATAGACCCAGCACACCGCCAGGATCGCGCCGAGCTGGATGACGATGTCAAACAGCTTGCTCTCCGGGCCGTCAATGCCGAGCAGCCGGTCGGCCAGGATCAGGTGGCCGGTCGAGGAGATTGGCAGAAATTCGGTCAGACCCTCGATGATGCCGAGGAAGATCGCGGAAAGCATCGATTACCGCCGTGTTGCCCCGGCCGGCGACGCGAACCGACCCTGCGTCGGGCTAGCCGAGGAGGGCGCCGGCTGTCAAGCCGACCGCCCGCGCGTCACCGAGTCGCCGCTGAAACCGTGGGCTTGGCGCCTGCCCGGCGGCGCGGTCGCGCCGAGCGCTTTCAGCTCGGCATCGGCCGATTCCCACGCGGTGAAGGTGGGTGGGGAAGGTCAGCGGGCAGTCGCCCGAGGCAAGCGCGAACACGGGGATCGCCTCGTTCTTGTCGCCCTGCCTCAGGGCCGGTTCGCCGGTGTAGAAATGCGCCGCCGGCCAGCAGGTTCAGGTTTTGCGCACGGCCGTGTGCGGCGCAGGTCGGCGACGGTGATCGACACGAAGGAGCGGGTCCGAAGTCCTCCTAGAACAGCCGTTTCGGCACCAGGTCGGCCGGCATTGCCCGCTGCCGGAGGTACTGCGCCAGACAATGCATCAGCGACTGGTGAATGTCCTCGACGATGCCGTAATTCTGCGCCTCGACATGCAGGTTCACATCGGCGAGCGGGGCGCTGCGCCCGCCGGAAAACCCGGTCATCGCGATCGTACCGACGCCGTTGGCCCCGGCCCATTCGACCGCGCGCACGATGTTCTCCGAGTTACCCGAGGCGCTGATCGTGATCAGCACGTCGCCGGGTGCCGCCATCGTGCGCAGCTGGTAGACGAACACCTCCTCATAGGCGATGTCGTTGGCGATCGCGGTGATCAGCTCGAGATTGGCGGCGAGGCTGACGACCTTGGGCCGGAGCTGGGTATCGGTCTGCACGCCCTTCTGTACGTCGCAGTGCAGATGGCCGGCGATCGCCGCCGAGCCGCCGTTGCCGCAAGCGTAAATCATCCTGCCGGCTTTGATCGCGGCGGCGAGCATCGTGACGGCGCGGTCGAGCGCGGCCATGTCGACGCTTTGCCAGGCGCGGACGATCTCGTCGCGATAGGCGGCGGTGTAGGCGCCGGCGTCGGGATAGGGCTGGTCGGGGAAGCTCATGGTTCTGTCGCTTTGTTGCCGGGTCGAGGCTCTGGCATCCCCGCAGACGCGCCGTCATGGGCGTTCTTCAGGGATGACGGCGGTTCATGCAAGCCTTCGAGGAAGATCATCATCCCGGGGGAGCCTGCGAGGAGCCGTCTCGAAGCACGCAGAGGCATCGCCTCGGTTGACACTTCGAGCTTGCCTCTATCATGGTTGGCACGCAATTTTCAGCCAATTTCCGGATCGAGCCCATGAGCCAAAGCGATCTCGCCCGCACCATCGACGCCGCCTGGGAGGCGCGCGACGGCATTTCGACCGCGACCAGGGGCGAGTACCGCGACGCGGTCGAGGCGGCGCTCGACGGCATGGACAGCGGCGAATTGCGGGTCGCGGAGAAATCGGGCGGCGGCTGGCAGGTTCATCAGTACCTCAAAAAGGCGGTGCTGCTGTCGTTCCGCCTCAATGACATGGCGGAGATCGCCGGCGGTCCGGTCGATAGCGAGCGCGGGGCCGCGCGGTGGTGGGACAAGGTGCCGTCGAAATTCGCCGGCTGGTCGTCGAACCGCTTCCGCGATGCCGGGTTCCGCGCGGTGCCGGGCTCGATCGTGCGCCGCTCGGCCTATATCGCGCCCAATGTCGTGCTGATGCCAAGCTTTGTGAATGTCGGCGCCTTTGTCGACAGCGGCACGATGGTCGATACCTGGGCGACGGTCGGCTCCTGCGCGCAGATCGGCAAGAATTGCCACCTCTCGGGCGGGGTCGGCATCGGCGGCGTGCTCGAACCGCTGCAAGCCGAGCCGGTGATCATCGAGGATGATTGCTTTATCGGTGCGCGCAGCGAGGTCGTCGAGGGGGTCATCGTCGAGCAGGGCGCGGTGCTGGCGATGGGCACCTTCATCAGCTCGACCACCAAGATCGTCAATCGCGACACCGGCGAGATCCATATGGGCCGGGTGCCGGCCTATTCGGTGGTGGTGCCGGGATCGCTGCCCGGCAGGAACCTGCCCGACGGCCGGCCGGGCCCGAGCCTTTATTGCGCGGTCATCGTCAAGCAGGTCGACGCGCAGACCCGCGCCAAGACCTCGATCAACGAATTGCTGCGGGATTAGGGCGTGCCCGTCCCGACGCTCCCTTCGCCATCCCCGCGAAACCGGGAATCCGGGGCGGCTTTTCCGCCGCCTGCCCTGGCCTCCGGCTTTCGCGGGGGCGGCGAGAGATCGGTAGGGCCTTGGAGATGACCGCCGTGGATCCTGGCCTCCTCGCTGCCGACTTGATCCGGCGGCCGAGCGTCACGCCGAAGGACGAAGGCGCGCTCGATGTGGTCGCGCGCACTCTCGAAGGATTGGGCTTTACCTGTCACCGCCTGGTCTTTGACGAGCCGGGACCCGACGGCGACAAGGCCGACCCCATCGTCAACCTTTACGCCCGGCGCGGCACCGGCAGCCCCAATCTCTGCTTTGCCGGACATACCGACGTCGTGCCCGTCGGCAATGCCGAGGCGTGGTCGTTCGACCCGTTCGCCGCTGCGGTGCAGGACGATGTGCTGTGCGGCCGCGGCGCGGTCGACATGAAGGGCGCCATTGCCGCCTTTGTTGCGGCGGCCGAGAAATTCCTCGACAAACGCGGCTCGCGCTTTACCGGCTCGATCAGCTTCCTCATCACCGGCGACGAGGAAGGCGTCGCGATCAACGGTACCCGCAAGGTACTGGAATGGCTCGCTGCCCGCGGCGAGACCATCGACGCTTGTGTCGTCGGCGAGCCGACCTCGGCGACCGATCTCGGCGACATGATCAAGATCGGCCGTCGCGGCAGCATGACCGGGCGGCTCACGGTCGAGGGGGTGCAGGGCCATGTCGCCTATCCGCATCTGGCCGACAACGCGGCGCACCGGCTGGTGGCGCTGCTCGCCGGCCTCACCGGACGCGCGCTCGACGACGGCAACGAGCATTTCCAGAAATCGGGGCTACAGGTCACCACCATCGACATCGGCAACCCGACCACCAATGTCATTCCCGGCACCGCACGTGCGACGTTCAACATCCGCTTCAACGATCTGTGGACCAGCGCCAAGCTCAAAGCCTGGGTCAAGGAGACCCTCGATCGGGTCGACCCCAATTACCGGCTCGCATGGGAGGTCAGCGGCGAGTCTTTCCTGGTGCCGCCGGGCAAGATCAGCGATTGCCTCACCGGCGCGATTTACGAGGTTACCGGCCTTACGCCCGAGCTCAGCACCACCGGCGGCACCTCCGATGCCCGCTTTATTCAGGCGTATTGCCCGGTGGCCGAATTCGGCCTGGTCGGCGCGACGATGCACAAGGTCGACGAGCGGGTCGAGCTCGCCGATATCACCCGGCTGACCGCGATCTATGGCGGTTTTCTCGATCGTTTCTTCGGCAACGCCTGAACCGGGATGGCTGGGCCGGCGGCGGCTGAGGCATTGCTGGCACTGACCGGCACGCTGCGCCTGGCGCGCGGCGACCGCGGCGGGCTCTCGTGTTTCGACCCGACGGAGGCGGGGTTCTGGCATTCGTTCCGTGCCGCCGTACTGTGCTACCCGCTCTATCTGCTGCTGTTGAGCTTTCCGATCGAGATCGGGCCGGTGGCGACGGTGCATGGCTGGCGCTACTTCATCGTCGAGACGATCCGGTTTGTCATCGCCTGGGCCGCTTTTCCGCTTGCTGTGCTGCCGCTGGTCGACTGGCTCGGGCGCGGCGACCGGTTTTTCGGCTTTATGGTCGTCTACAACTGGTGCCAGGTGCCGCAGACGGCGGCGTTCACCGCGGTAACCCTGGCCGGCGCGACCGGGTTGCTGGCGACCGAGGGGGTATTGCTCGGCGACCTCGTCGTCGGCATCGGCGCGCTGGTCTATGAGTGGTACATATCGCGCGTGGCGCTCGCGATCAGCGGCGGGCGGGCGGGGCTGGTGATCCTCGTCGATCTGGTGCTGGCCACGCTCCTGAGCCACATCAGCGCCGCGCTCTATTGAGCGCCGCGCGGCCGTCGGGGATCGCCGGTGATTGGGTCAAGATAGCTTACCGCGACGAGATACAGCCCCTCCGCCGGCGCTGTCGGGCCGCCGGCGCGGCGGTCGCGGGCGGCGAGGGCGGTTGCAACGTCGCCCGGCCGCCACTGACCGAGCCCCACCAGCTTTAGCGTCCCGACCATGTTGCGCACCTGGTGGTGCAGAAACGAACGCGCCCGCGCCTCGATGTGGATTTCCTCCCCGTGCCGGGTCACGTCGAGCCTGTCGAGCGTCCGGACCGGCGATTTCGCCTGGCACAGCGAGTCGCGGAAAGTCGTAAAATCGTGGTGGCCGACGAGCTGGCGGGCGCCTTGCTGCATCGCTGCGAGATCGAGCGGCGGCGCGACATGCCATACCCGCATCCGGTCGAGCATCGGCGGAGGCCGTCGGTTGAGGATGCGATAGCGGTAGACCCGGCCGGTCGCCGATAGCCGGGCGTGGAAGTCGGCCGCCACCGCCTCTACCGCCAGCACACAGATCGCCGCCGGCCGCAGGTGGAAATTGAGCGCGCCGCGGATCGTGTCGGTCGGCGCCTCGCGCGGCAGGTCGACATGGGCGCATTGGGCGAGTGCGTGCACCCCGGCATCGGTGCGCCCGGCGCCGTGGACCCGTACCGACGCGCCGCAAAACTTCTCGACCGCAGTTTCGAGCGCGCCTTGCACCGACACTCCGCGAGGCTGGCTCTGCCAGCCGACGAGGCCGGTGCCGTCGTACTCGATGGTCAGCTTGTAGCGGGGCACGGCAGCACCATGCCGGGCGGGATCGCAAATCCGCGCAAGAAGGCGGCGGCATCCTGGGCGGCGCGGCCGGGGCGCTGCAATCGGGTCGGGCGCAGCACCCCGCTGCCGCAAGCAACGGCAAGGCGCTCGTCAAGCACGGTTCCCGGCAGCCCCGAGGCGGCGCGCGGCTCGACCGTCGCTGCAAGCGCGCGGATACGCTCGCCGCCGATGCGGAAATAGCTCCCCGGCCAGGGATCGAAGGCGCGCACCTGGCGTTCGAGCTGCTCGGCCGACAGCCGCCAGTCAAGCCAGGCTTCGTCGCGGCTGAGCTTCCTGGCATAGGTGATGCCGGTCGGCGGCTGCGGTCGCGGAACCAGCGCGCCGGCCGCCAGCCGGTCGAGTGCCGCGACCGCCAGCTCGCCGCCGAGCATCGCCAGTGCATCGGTAAGCGTCGCGCCGGTGGTCGCCGGGCCGATCGGCATCGGCTGTTGCATCAGGATCGCGCCGGTGTCGAGCCCCTCGTCCATCTGCATGATCGTGATCCCGGTCTCGCGGTCGCCGGCAAGGATCGCCCGCTGGATCGGCGCGGCGCCGCGCCAGCGCGGCAGCAGTGACGCGTGGATGTTGATGCAGCCGGCGCGCGGAATGTCGAGCACTTCCTGCGGCAGCAGCAGGCCGTATGCGGCGACCACCATCACGTCGTGCGGTGTCGTGCGC
>DASQGR010000304.1:0-2870 GCA_035632515.1 Allostellaceae bacterium
CAAACCGCCGGAGACCTTATAAGAATTCTGGTCGAATTTCCCGCCGGCGTGGAGCTGGGTCATGATGACCTCGGCGGCCGAGACACCTTCCTCCTGATGGATGCCGACCGGGATGCCCCGGCCGTTATCGGTGACCGTGCAGGACCCGTCGGGGTTGAGCGTCACCGTGACCGTGTCGCAATAGCCCTCGAGCGCCTCGTCGATCGCGTTGTCGACGACCTCGTAGACCATGTGATGCAGACCCGAGCCGTCATCGGTGTCGCCGATATACATGCCCGGCCGCTTGCGCACGGGGTCGAGCCCATGCAGGACCGTGATCGAGGACTCGTCATAGGCGCGCGGATCATCGCCATTTGATGCCGGCGAGCCGCCTGGCGCGGCGCCGTTATGGCCGTTGGGCTGGGATGCGACTGTATCGGTCATCGGGTTCTGGTTCGGCTTTCGGATCAGAAAGAGGTTTCGGAAAGGGCGCCGTCGCTGACCGAGACAAAGCGGGCAGCGGCGCGCAAAGGGGCAAAGAGCGCGGCATCGGTGCCGGTCAGCCAGACCTGGCTTTCAAGGCCGAGCAATTCGGCGAACAACGCCTCGCGGCGCGCGGCGTCGAGATGGGCGGCGACCTCGTCGAGCAGCAGGATCGGCGGCTCGCCACGGCTCCGCCGCTGCAATTGCGCGTGGGCAAGCACGATCGAGATCAATAGCGCCTTCTGCTCGCCGGTGGAGACGCCCTCGGCGGCGATGCCCTTCTGGGCATGGGTGACGGCCAGATCCGAGCGGTGCGGCCCGACCGCGGCGCCGCCGCTCTGCGCGTCGGCGGCGCGATTTTGCTTGAGCGCCGCGTTGAGGCGGTCTTCGGCGGCCAGCGCGGGAATCTCGTCAAGCCAAGCCTCGACGGTGCCGACGAGGCTGAGCCGCGCCTGCGGGAACGGGCCTGCCGCCGCGGCGCAGGCGTGATCCAGTCGCTCGACCGCATCGCGCCGAGCGGCGGCGACGGCAACGCCCTGAGCGGCCATCACCTCATCCAGCGCATCGAGCCAAGCCGGATCGGCCGGTCCATCCCGCAGCAGCCGTGAGCGCTCGCGCATCGCATGCTCATAGGCGGCAACCCTGGTCGCATGCGCCGGATCGAGGCCCAGTACGAGGCGATCGAGCAGGCGGCGTCGGGCGGAAGGACCCTCGATGAACAGCCGGTCCATTTGCGGCGTCAGCCAGGCGAGGCCGACAAGCTCGCCGAGCGCCGCCTGGCCGCGCGCGGTTTCGCCGTCGATCCGCACTGCGCGCCGCTCGCTGCCGGCCGGATCGCGCCCGGTGCCGATCCGGATCGGCCCGCGCCCCGTCGTGATTGTGGCGGCGACCGCCCAACATGTCGCGGGGGCATCGTTTCCGACGGGGCGGCGGTCGATGTCGCCAAGCCGGGCATTGCGCAAGCCGCGTCCAGGCGACAGGAACGACACCGCCTCCAGTAAATTGGTTTTGCCGGCGCCGTTCGGCCCGGTCAGCACCACGGGCCCGGCGTCGAGATCGAGCCTGGCGGTGCGGTAATTGCGGAAATCGGTCAAGGCCAGGCGGGTAACTCCGACCCGCTCGGAGCGGGGCGACAAAGCCGCAAATCCGCCGTCGTCGCAGCCCTCATGGACCCCCATCAGCATACTCGTTCATATGGGGTGGGGGAGCCCCAAAAACCAGCCTAAAGACCTGAAGATTCGAACGATTTCGACGATCAGACGCGCATCGGCATCAGCACGTAGAGGGCACTCGTATCGGCGCTGTCGCGGACGATCGTCGGCGATGCCGCGTCGGCCATCGCAAAGAGCGCGGCCTCACCCCCGATCTGCTCGGTGATGTCGAGCAGGTAGCGGGAATTGAAGCCAATTTCGAGCGGGCTCGCCTGGTAGCGAACCTCGACTTCCTCGATCGCGGTGCCGTTTTCCGGGCTCGTTGCCGACACGGTCAGCATGCCGCTGCCGATCGCCAGCTTGACCGCGCGGCTGCGCTCGGTCGAGATCGTCGACACCCGATCCACCGCCTCGGCGAATTCCTTGCACGGCACTTCGAGCATCTTGTCGTTGCCGGTCGGGATCACCCGGTCGTAATCGGGGAAGGTGCCGTCGATCAGCTTGGAGGTCAGCGCCGCCTCGCCGATGGCGCAGCGGATCTTGGTGTCGCTCAGCGCGATGTGGACCTCGTCGTCGCCTTCTTCGACCAGCTTGCGCAGCTCCAGCACGGTCTTGCGCGGCACAATGACCCCCGGCATCCCGGCCGCCCCCTCGGGCAGCACGATCTCGATACGGGCGAGGCGATGCCCGTCGGTAGCTACCGAGCGCAGCACCGGCACCTCGTTGCTCTTGGTCGCGTGCAGGTAGATGCCGTTCAGGTAATAGCGGGTTTCCTCGGTCGAGATCGCAAAGCGGGTGCGGTCGATCAGCATCCGCAATTCGGCCGCCGTCAGGGTGAAACGGTGCGGCATCTCGCTGCCGGTCATCACCGGGTAGTCCTCGGGCGGCAGGCAGGCGAGGGTAAAGGTCGACCGGCCGGACCGCAGCACCATCTCGTTGCGCTCGCCCACCGTCTCAAGCTCGACCTGGGCGCCGTCACGCAGCTTGCGGACGATGTCGTAGAGCGTGTGCGCAGGGGCAGTGGTTCGGCCATCCGTATCGATTCGCGCCGGCACGGTCTCGACGATCTCGAGATCCATGTCGGTAGCCGAAAGCGACAGCTTTCCCGACGCGGCCTGCAACAGCACATTCGACAGGATCGGGATGGTGGTCCGCCGCTCGACAACGCTCTGCACATGGCTCAGCGCCTTGAGAAGGGCGGCTCTTTCGATGGTGAGCTTCATGGTTGGGGCGCGATTGTTAAGGGGGCGAAAGCAA
>DASQGR010000305.1:0-11734 GCA_035632515.1 Allostellaceae bacterium
TTCTTGCAGGCTTTCGCCAGCAAGCAGGGATCGGCGGCGCGATGGATTTGCGCCCCCGCCGCGCCCAGCCGGTCGAACACCCAGGATGCCGCGGTCGCCGGATCGACCTGCACCCGTCCGCCCTTTGCCAGCGCGTCGAGCGCCGGGCCGAGCCGGTCGGGCGCCTCGATCGTCACCGCATTGCCGAGATGCCGGTCGAGCCCGGGGGTCAGCTTGCGGCGGTCGATGAACAAGGTAACGCCGCCGTCCGCCTTGAGGATCGCGAAAGACAGCGGCAGCGGCGTATGCGGCACGTCGCCGCCGCGGATGTTGAGCAGCCAGGCGATCGATTCGGGCATGGTCAGCACCGCCGCCGCCGCGCCCTCCCCGGCCAGCGCCTTGCCGATGCGGGTGCGCTTGTCGGCGGCGCTCTCCCCGGCGAAATCGTCGGGTTGGGCAAAGACCGGAGCCAGCGGCGCTGCCGGCCGCCCGGCCCAGACCTCGTCGAGCGGGTTCCGGTCGACCGCGCGCAGCGTGGCGCCGGCGCGCTCGACCCCGGCGCGCAGCCGCTCGACTTCCTGCGGCGTGTGCAACCACGGATCATAGCCGATCACATCGCCTTTCGCGGCGGCTTCGGTGAGCCAGTTCGCCGCCGGCTGATCGACGAGGTGGCGGATTTCATAAGCCGCGGTGTCGACCTGGGCACCGGCCTGCAGCGTGTAGCGGCCGTCGACGAACACCGCGGCGCGCTCGCGCAACACCACCGCCATGCCGGCCGAGCCGGTGAACCCGGTGAGCCAGGCCAGCCGCTGCCCGTTGAGCGGCACGTATTCGCCCTGATGCTCGTCGGCACGCGGCACGATAAAGCCGGCCAGCCCCTCCGCGGCCAGCTTCTCGCGCAACAGCTGCAATCGCGTGCGCCGCGGCAGGCGGGCGAAATCCTCGGGCTGGATGCCGTCTCGGTGATCGATCGCAAGGGCTGCCTGCCATGCGTCAAGCGCATCGGCCAGCGCGGGCGGCATCGGATCGGCGACCAGCGCGTGCCAGCTCCTGCCGATCTCGGGCGGCGCGGCCAGCACCCCGGCGATCAGCGCTTCGACGCCGTCGAGATCGAGGACGGACCCCGCTTTTGCCAGCATTTCCGCCAGCTCTTCCCGTTCCGGCCCTGCGCCACCCGCTGCGCTCATCGCCCGCTCCCGTTGGTCACCGCCGGCAGTCTAGCCCATTTTGGCCGTGCGGCGCAGGCGTCGCGCACTCAACCATCGCGCTCGTTGCGCCGCCACAGAAATGCCGCAGATTAGTCAGCTAAGCTGCCCTGTCGCATAGCTGCATTGCGTTCTAATCGTTGATTAACCCGATTTAAAGGGCCATTTGTGCATTGCACCATAAACGGTGAGAGGTAACTGCCATGTTCATCATCAATCTCTTCGCCAACGCCCAGCACAAGCTGTCGGCATGGCGGCGTCGGCATCAGGCCTATACCGAGCTGATGGGGCTCGACGACCGGTCGCTGGCCGATATCGGCATCCACCGCTCGGAGATCCCGGGCCTGGTCTACGGGCCGCCTGACGTGACTCTGTCGCGCACGGTCGAGCCGTTGACCGGGATCTTCGCGGCCCACCAGGCTCGCCTCGCCGGCGGTCACGGCGCGTTGCCGCCGCTCTAACCCCGGCGCAGGACCAACGTCACCCAGCCCTCGATCGGGATCCGGAAGTCGAGGGTGAGGCCATGCGGGCGATAGGCGGCGAGCACGCTCGCCTCCTGCCGCCGCAACAGGCCTGACAGGATCGCCACCCCGCCCGGCGCGACCGATCGCGCCAGACCGCGCGCCATCAGCGCCAACGGCCGCGCGAGGATGTTCGCAAACACCAGATCACAGCCGGCGTCGCAACCCGCGGCGCCGGCTTTGCACGTCACGGTTACCGAGCCGGCAACCCCGTTGCGCCGCGCATGATGGCGGGCGACCCGCGTCGCGACCGGGTCGACATCGCTTGCCAGCACCTTGCGGCGCAGCGTTTTCGCCGCGGCGATCGCCAATATGCCGCTGCCGGTGCCGATGTCGCGGGGCGTGCGGAAACGGCGGCGCTTTACCAGCCTGTCGAAGGCGATCAGGCAGCCGCGGGTCGATGGGTGCTCGCCGGTGCCGAAGGCGCTGGCGGCATCGATCTCGACCGCGATGCTGCCGGCCGGCGGCTTGCCGCGCCAATGCGAGCCGTGGATCAGGAAGCGGCCGATGCGCTGCGGCGGAAAGGCGCGGCGATTTTCCGCGAGCCAGTCGCGCTCGGGAATGTACTCGTCATCGAGCTGGAGGATGGCGCCGCCGGCGGCAGCCACTGCCAGTTCCAGCCGCACCGCCAGCGCCGCATCGACCAGCGATGTCGCCGCATAGGTCTCGACCAGCCATTCCGCCGCCTGGGGGCCGGGTGGGGGGCCGGGTTCCCGGGTCTCGAAGGCGGAGACGCTTCCCGCCACCTCGTCGAAAATCTCGGTGACCGCCGCGGCCGCCTCGGCACCTTCGACCCGCGCCGCGATCCGGTGCAAACCCGGCATCAAGCTGTCCGCGTCATTTCGCGGACGGAGATGACCGGTTCACGCCCGCTCGACAAAGGCATCCATGACTTTCTTGTCGCCGGCGTGCTCGAAATCGATCGCCAGCTTGTTGTCCTCGACCGCCCGGATGCGGCCGTAGCCGAATTTCTGGTGGAACACCCGATCGCCGACCGCAAACCCGCCGACCTTTCTTACTTCCTGGCCCCGCGGCGGCGGGTGCGATTCGATCACCAGCGGCGGGCGCGGCAGGCTCTTGGTCATCACCCCTTCGCCCCAGGTGCTGCCCCAGGCGGCGTTGGCGGCGGGCGAGGCGGCCCATCCGGCGCCGGGTCCGAGGCCCAGTTCGGTGACCACTTCGATCTGGTCCTTGGGCAGTTCGTCGACAAAGCGCGAGCGCGCCGAGCTTTGCCATTGACCGTGGATGCGCCGGTTGGCGGCAAACGACACCAGCGCCCGGCGCCGCGCCCGGGTCAGCCCGACATAGGCCAGCCGCCGCTCTTCTTCGAGGCCGGGCAGCCCCGCCTCCTCGATCGCGCGCTGGCTGGGAAACACCCCTTCCTCCCAGCCGGGCAGGAACACGGTGTCGAATTCGAGGCCCTTGGCGCTGTGCAAGGTCATCAAATTGACCATGTCGCCGCCATTGTCGGCGGCGTTGTCCATTACCAGGCTGACATGCTCGAGGAACCCGCCGAGGTTCTCGAACTCGGCGATGGCGACGACCAGCTCCTTGAGGTTTTCCAGCCGCCCCGGCGCCTCGGGCGAGGGATCGGCCTGCCACATGCCGGTATAGCCGCTCTCGTCGAGCACGCGCTGGACCAGCTCGACATGGCCGATGGTCTCGGCTTCGTCGCGCCAGCGGTCGAGCATGGTGAGGAAATTCGCCAGCGCGTTGCGCGCCGCGCGCGGCAGCTTGTCGCCGGTAATCGAGAGGCGCGTCGCCTCGACCAGCGACACCCCTTCCGCCCGCGCCGCGGCATGGAGCAGCTGCAGGGTCGCGGTGCCGATGCCGCGGCGCGGGGTGTTGACGATGCGCTCGAAGGCGAGATCGTCGGCCGGCTGGTTGATCAGCCGCAGATAGGCCATCGCGTCGCGGATTTCCTGGCGCTCGTAAAAGCGCGGTCCGCCGATGACGCGATAGGGCAGGGCCAGCGCGATAAAGCGCTCCTCGAACTCGCGGGTCTGGTAGCCGGCGCGCACCAGGATGGCGATCTCCCTGAGCGCGTGGCCCTTGCGCTGCAACGCCTCGATCTCGTCGCCGACCCAGCGCGCCTCCTGCTCGGCATCCCACAACCCGCGCAGGACGACCTTGTCGCCCTCGCCGGCGCGGGTCCATAAGGTCTTGCCGAGACGGCCGCGATTGTGGCTGATGACCCCGGCGGCAACCGCGAGGATCTCCGGGGTCGAGCGGTAGTTCTCCTCCAGCCGGACGATCAGCGCGCCGGGGAAATCGCTCTCGAATTTGAGGATGTTCTCGATCTGCGCGCCCCGCCAGCTGTAGATCGACTGATCGTCGTCGCCGACGCAGCAGATGTTGCGGTGCCCCTGAGCCAAGAGCCGCAGCCACAGGTATTGGGCGACGTTGGTGTCCTGATACTCGTCGACCAGGACATAGCGGAAGCGGCGCTGATAGCCCGCGAGGATTTCCGGATTGTTCTGGAACAGGGTCAAATTGTGCAGCAGCAGGTCGCCGAAATCGACCGCGTTCACGGTGGCGAGCCGCTCCTGATAAAGCCGGTAGAGGTCGATCGCCCGGCCGTCGGCGAAATCGCCGATCTCGGCCGGCGAGACCTTGTCCGGGGTGAGGCC
The DNA here is from genome assembly GCA_035632515.1 of Allostellaceae bacterium. Classification (GTDB taxonomy): domain Bacteria; phylum Pseudomonadota; class Alphaproteobacteria; order ATCC43930; family CGMCC-115725; genus DATARH01. Next base: position 4,336 of record DASQGR010000305.1, read on the forward strand.
GCGGTCCTTCCAGCGCTCGATGACCGCGTGCAGGACCCGCGCCGGCCAGCGCCGTTCGTCGATATGAGCGGCGGCGAGGATCTGCTTCACCAGGCGCAGCTGGTCGTCGGTGTCGAGGATGGTGAAGCTCGATTTGAGCCCGACCGCCTCGGCATGGCGGCGCAGGATGCGCGCCGCCAGCGCATGGAAGGTGCCGAGCCAGACGCCTTCAGCGACGTTGCCGATCATCGCCTCCAGCCGCTCGCGCATCTCGCGCGCCGCCTTGTTGGTGAAGGTGACGGCGAGCAGTTCGCCGGGATAGGCGCGGCGGGTCGCGAGGATGTGCGCGAGCCGCGTCGTCAGCACCCGGGTCTTGCCGGTGCCCGCGCCGGCCAGCACCAGCACCGGTCCGTCGACCGCGGCAACCGCCCGCGCCTGCGCCTCGTTGAGCGCGGCGAGGTAGGTCGGGTGGCCGGCCCCCGCGGGTGCGGCGGCCGCCTGATCGAAAGCCAGGTCGGACATTGTTCCCATGATATAGCAACTGCGCGGCGCGATGCAGCACGGGGGGCCGCCCGTTGGGAAATTGCCTCTCGATTTCCGCAGAGCGACGCGGCGAGCCGCCCCCCGGAACCGGTGGTCATGGGCATTGCACGTTTTGCCCCGCCGCCGGCGCCATCCCCGGCTGAATTCCGGGGATGGGTTCCGGGCTGCCGCGCTCCGCACGGTCCCCGCAATGACCGGAAATGCACAGCTAAAGCGTGGCGACGCCGCCACGCAAAGCAAAAAATCCGTTGGGAATCAGTCGCATTCTGGCCTTTTCTCCGCCGGCTCGGCCATGATGCGAACCGTCCGTTGCCACCGAGCGCCCGATGCACGCCGCGATCGTCCTTCTCGTCCTGATCCTGACCTATTTCGGCATGGCGGCCGGGCGCATCGCCTGGCTGCAGGTCGACCGTACCGGAATCGCCTTGCTCGCGGTCATCGCGCTGCTGGTGAGCGGGCAGATGACGCTCGACGATTTCGGCAGCAATGTCGACATGCCGACCCTCGCCCTGCTGTTCGCGATGATGATCATCTCGGCCCAATTCGCCGAATCGGGCTTTATCGACCTGTGCGCGCGGACGATCACCGCGACCCGCCGCGGCACCACGGTGCTGCTGGCGCTGACCGTGACGATTGGCGGCGCGCTGTCGGCGGTGCTGGCCAACGACATCCTGATCATCACCATTGCCCCCTTGCTGTTCATCGGAGCGCGGGCGCGCGGGTTCGACCCGCGGCCGTTTGCGATCGCGCTGGCGGCGGCGACCAATGCCGGCTCGGCCGCAACCTTGATCGGCAACCCGCAGAACATGCTGTTGGGCGCGGTCGGGCGGCTCGATTTCTGGACTTTTCTCGAGGTCTGCGGCGTTCCGGCGCTGTTCAGCCTCGCCACCGTGTTTGTCGTCGTCTGGCTGCAATGGCGCGGCCGCATCATCGCCAGCGAGCCGCCCGACCTGACCGATCTGCCGGCGGTGGTGTCGCACCGGCTCGACCGCTTTCAGGTGATCAAGGGTGCGGTGGCGCTGGCGGCGCTGTTGCTGCTGTTCCTCACCTCGCTGCCGCGCGAGATCGGTGCGCTGATGATCGCGGCGCTGCTGCTGGCCAACCGCAAGATCACCAGCCGGACGATGATCGCGACGGTCGATTGGCCGCTGCTGCTGTTGACCGCGTGCCTGTTCGCGGTCACCGGCGCGCTCAACCAGGCCGGGGTTGCCGGCCGGCTGTACGGTTTTCTCGAGGAACACGCGCTGTTGCCCAACGGGCTGGTGCCGCTGACGCTGTTCAGCGTTTTCACCAGCAACGCGATCGGCAGCCTGCCGGCGGCGATGCTGTTGCTGCAGGTGTGGCCGACGCCGCCGGCGGGCGTACTTTACGCCCTCGCCCTGCTGTCGACCCTCGCCGGGAACCTGCTGCTTTCGGGAAGCCTGACCAATGTGCTGATCGCCGAGCGGGCGGAGCGGATGGGAACGCGGCTCGGCTTTGCCGAACACGCCCGCGCCGGTATCCCGATCGCGGCGATCTCGCTCGCCTTTGCCATCGTCTGGCTGGCGCTGACCCATACCCTGCCGCTGCTGCCGACCCTGATCCCGCCGACGCCGTAAGCCGCCGGTGGCAGGATGCCTCGCCGCCTGTTACAACCCCGGCGCCCCCTGACCCAAGGACCTTCCGTGCGGCTTCGCCCTTTACGCATCGGTACTCGCGGGAGCCCGATGGCGCTCCATCAGGCCAATCTGGTGCGCGACCGGCTGACCGCCGCGCATCCCGGCCTTGCCGAACCCGGCATGGTCGAGCTGACCGTCATCCGCACCACCGGCGACCGGGTGCAGAACCGCCTGCTTGCCGAGATCGGCGGCAAGGGCCTGTTCACCAAGGAGATCGAGGAGGCGCTGCTCCACCGTCGCATCGACCTCGCGGTGCATTCGCTGAAGGACATGGAAACCGGCCTGCCGCCCGGACTCGACATCGGCTGCGTACTGCGGCGCGACGACCCGCGCGATGCGCTGGTGTCGCGCGACGGCAGCGGGCTGGACGGCTTGCCGAAGGGGGCACGGATCGGCACCGCGTCGCTGCGGCGGCGGGCGCAGCTGTTGCGGCATCGCCCCGACCTCGCCGTCGCGCCGATCCGCGGCAATGTCGACACCCGGCTCGCCAAGCTGGCGGCGGGCGAGATCGACGGGCTGCTGCTGGCGCTGTGCGGGCTCGAACGGCTCGGCCGGGCGGAGGTGACGAGCGAGATCATCCCCGTCGCCGTGATGCTGCCGGCGGTCGGCCAGGGCGCGCTGGCGATCGAGACCCGCGCCGACGACGCCGAGATGCGGGCATGGCTGGCGCCGCTGCACGATCCGGCGAGCGCGGCCTGCGTTCATGCCGAGCGGGCGATGCTGGCGGCGCTCGACGGCTCGTGCCGTACCCCGATCGCCGGGCTCGCCGAACTGGACGGCGACCGCCTGAGCCTCAGGGGCATCCTGCTGTCGCCTGACGGCACCGCCGAGCGCCGCGCCGAGGGCACCGGATCGGCCCGCGATCCGATCGCGCTCGGCCATGAGATCGGCGAGCGGCTGCGCCGCGGCGCCGGCCCGGAATTTGGTCTCGATTAATCGGGCCAGGTTAATTCGGGCTCGACCATCCACCCGGTTTTGACCGGGCCTGCGCGGCCACTCCAAGACGAGGCCCGCGGGAGGGATGTCGCGCCGCCAATCGCCTAAGCTCAGTTCCGGGTCGGTTCGGTTGGCGGCTTTGGGGTGGCGCTGGTGCGGTGGCTGAGTCCGCCCTCGCAGGCTTGCGCGTGCAGCCATTCCTCCGGGGTCATCGTCCCGGCGACGACATCGCCGTAGAGATAGACCGGCCAGGTCAGAATGAAGACGACATTGTTGACCGGGTCGAGGTTCCGGTTAGGGCACGGTCCGGTGGCCAGATGGCCCACAGCCAGCAGCACGATCCCGATAAAAAGATAGAGCGCAACGATCGACCGCATCGGGTCCGCCTCTGCTTGAAGGGATGAGACATCAGAATGAGGCGCGCGAGGCACGCACCGCGCCAACAATCGCGCAGCGGAGCAGGTTCCCGCCGAAAAAATCAACTGCCAATCGCCGGTTGCCGATCGCCCGTTGCCAATCGCCGGCGATCTCGCCGCGAAGACGGGGTGCCGTCGTCAGCCATGCGAGCCCGGGTCATGGGCGACTGCAACGGCGGCGGCCCCGGACCCGTTCTCGCAGATGACGACGGAGGATGACCCGAGGGCGCTCCTACAGCACTCCCTCGCCCTTGAGCGCGGCGAGGCGAGCGGCGTCGATGCCGAGCCAGCTCTGCAGCACCTCGGCGGTGTTGCCGCCCAGCGCCGGCGAGCCTTTCAGCCGCACGGTCTTGCCGTCGACCCGCACCGGCCAGCTCGCCATCTTGTAGTCGCCGCTGTGGTGCTTGACCGTCTGCATGAAGCCGCGCTCAACAAAGCTCGGCTCGTTCTGCAGCTCCATCGTGTCGAACACCGCTCCGGCCGGCACCCCGACCGCGATCAGCTTTTCCATGACCTCGCGCTTGTCGTGCTGCTTGGTCCATTCGCCGATGATCGCGTCGAGTTCGTCGGAATGGGCGACGCGGGCATCGCCGGTCGCGAAGCGCGGGTCTTCGATCAGATCCTCGCGGCCGATCAGCTTCATCAGCCGGGTGAAGTGCTCGGGATTCGCCCGGCTGGTGGTCAGGTACATGTAGTCGTTGGGCCCGCCGCCCTTGCACGGATAGAGCCCGGCGGGCGAGTTGTTGCCGGCGCTCGGCTTGGCGCCGCGGCGCTGCGCCGGCTTGCCGGTGCGCGCCATCGTGGCAAAGCAGGTGCGCATGTAGTGGACCATCGCGTCCTGCATCGCCACCTCGAGGCGGCGCCCCACGCCGGTGCGGTTGCGCTCGTGCAGCGCGCCGAGGATCGTCGTCGCCATCAGCATGCCGGTGCCGGTGTCGCCAAAGCTGAGGCCGGGCTTGACCGGCGGCCGGCCCCGCTCGCCGGTGACGCTGATCGGGCCGCCGGCGGCCTGCGCGATCATGTCGAAGGCCAGTCCCTTCTCGTGCGGGCTGCCGCTGGCGAAACCCTTGACCTGACAGTAGATGATGCGCGGATTGATCTTCCTGACCTCGTCATAGCCGAGGCCGAGCCGCTCGATCGTGCCGGGCGCCATGTTCTCGGCGACGATGTCGGCCTGCTTGATCATGTCCTTGACGATCTCCAGGCCCTTTGGCGATTTCAGGTTGATCGCCAGCGACTTCTTGTTGACGTTGAACTGGTAGAAGTACCAGGGATCGTCGTCGGGCTTGCCGGGGCGCAGCCGGCGGCCGGGATCGCCGCGGCCGGGGTTCTCGATCTTGACCACTTCGGCGCCGAACCAGGCGAGCACCTCGGTGCAGGTGGTGCCCGCCTCGAACTGGGTGAAATCCACCACCTTGACGCCCTGCAGGAAATTGAAGTCCTGGGTCATGTCGCTCATTGCCGGTTCCTCCCGAGAATAGGCATGCCGACAGCGTGCGCTTTCCGGGGAGGCATCGCAACTCTCGCAATCCGAATGTGGCGGGGCCTTTGCCCGTCCGCGCTCCCGTTTCGGCCCGGGGCAGTCGCGCGTCGCGCGGCGGCTACATTGCGGCGATGCAGTCGATTTCTATGTCGAAATGTCCGGGCCATGCTGGAACACAGACAAAGATCCGGGCAGGCGGATCCTTGGGAAAGTAGCGCGCATAAATCGCATTGACCGCGGCAAATTTATCGACAGAGGTGCAATACACGTTGCACTTGAGCACATTTTCCAAAGACGACCCGGCGGTCTCCAGGCAAAGTTTCAGTTGTTCCAAGACGATCTCCGCCTGGCGCTCGATGGGAGCGTCAATGATCTCTCCGCTGTCGGGGTCGAACGGGGGAAATCCCGAGACGTAGATTGTATCGCCGCTGCGGGTTACGGCCGAAGTCGGCGCCTTCCACCGTTCCAGAAAGGTGGACAACGGCTCGACACGAATGACCTCTCGTTTCATCCAACCCTCCACGGCTCAGCGATATTTTATCGGAAACCGCGTCCCCCGATGGGCGGGATCGCTTCGGTTTTGCCCGAACTCACTGCAAGGGCTGAAGCCACCGTCTGGGCGCGATACAATGGGGACATCTCGCGAATTTGGGATACGCTGCCCCATCAATACAAAAGGGAGAATAGCCATGAAGGTCGTCACGCTAAAGAACATCCCCGATCTTCCGGTGGAAGGCGCCGACCGGATCGAAGGCTGGACCGGCCCGGTTCAGCGGACCCGCCAGACCATCATCGAGCCGGGGGATTCGCCGAACTACAACTGCAGCGTGGTGAATTTCAGCCAAGGCTGCACCACCGGCTGGCATACGCATACCTGCGACCAGATCCTGGTGGTGACCTCGGGTGCGGGCATGGTCGCGATCGAGGGCGGCACGCCGCAGGAAATCAATGTCGGCGACGTCGTGCACATCAAGGCCGGCGAGCGCCATTGGCATGGCGCCAAGGCGAACACGACGATGGGCCACATCACCATCACCGCCGTCGGCGGCCAGGCGAAATGGGGCTAGGCTGAAAGCCGGGACGGCGCATCGGATTGCGGCTGTCCCGGCCGCCCTTTGGGTTGTAGAGCGCGCGGGACGCCCGCGTTCCGTTACTCCGCCGCTTCCTTGACCGGGGTCAGCTCCCAGCGCTCCATGCCGAGGCTGATCGCCTCGTCCCAGCCCTTCTGGCGCACGTCGAACTGCACCTCGTCGGGGCCGAGATATTTGAGGTTGGCGGCGCCTTCGCTGACTGCGGCCATCGGCGTCGGATCGCTCGGGTCGCCCTTCTCGCGCGGCACGAACGCGACCTTCGCCTGTTCCAGCGCCTTCGCCGTCGCGGCGAGGTCGTCGACCTGAAAGCCGATATGGTGAATGCCGCGCAGGTCGGAGGTCTGCCCCGGCCCAAGCTTCGGCGCTTCCGCGTCGCCATATTTGAGGATGGCGAAGTAGATGTAGCCGTCACTGAGCCAGACGCCGCGCTCGCCGGTCTTGCTCGGCCGGCGGTAGAGCTCGGTCAGCCCGAAATTCTGCTTGTAGAATTCCGCGGTCTTCGCCGGGTCGTCGGTCACCAGCGCGATATGCTTGATGCGTGCCATCGGTTCCTCCCTCGCTAACCGGATCGCGGCCGTCGCGGCCGCCTCCTGAGCCAATAGGGCGGGCGAGATGCCCGCGCCCCTAGCGCTTCGGCGGGTGCGCCCGCACGAACTCCTCGTTGACGTCGGCGCCCCAGCCGGGGCCGGTCGGCAGCAGCAGGTCGCCGTTCTCGATCACCGGCGGCACGGTGACGATGTCGTCCTTCCACAGCACGTCGTCGATGTCGATCTCCATGACCTTGAAGTTCGGCACGACGGCCGAGAAATGCGCACTGATCAGCGAGCCGAGATGGCCGTTGAAATTGTGCGGCGCGACGTTGACCTCGTAGCAATCCGCCATGTTCGCGATCTTCACCGATTCGAGAATGCCGTTCCACGCCACGTCGATGATTGCGTAATCGACCGACTGGTTCTCGAAGAACGGGCGAAACTGGCGGCGGCCGTACAGCGACTCGCAGGACGAGATCTGGGTGCGGCTGGAGTTGCGGATGCGCGCCAGCCCCGGCGGGTCGTAGAGGTCGATCTCCAGCCAGACCAGATCGAGCGGCTCCAGCGCCCGCGCCAGCTTGATGTAGCCGTCGATCTTGTAGTTGAAGTTGGTGTCGAGGTGGAGGCCGACCCCCTTGCCGGCGCCCTCGCGAAAGGCCGAAAGCTGATCGACCGCGGCGGCGACGATGTGCTGGTCGACATTGAGCTCGGGAAAACCCGGCGGGTTGCCGGTGCCGGGGCCGTACATCGATACCTTGCCGCC
>DASQGR010000306.1:0-7645 GCA_035632515.1 Allostellaceae bacterium
GTGCCGCGTTCCAGAGCTTGGTGCCGAAATTGCGGTAGCCCTCGATGCGGCTCTCGGCGAGCTTGACGTCGCGCCCCTGTGCCGCGAGCGCCGCCAGCGTGAAGCGCAGCGCGTCGCAGCCGTAGCGGTCGATCAGGTCGAGCGGATCGATGATGTTGCCGCGCGACTTCGACATCTTCTGGCCGCGCTCGTCGCGCACCAGCGCGTGGATGTAGACCGTGCGGAACGGCACTTGGCCCATGAAATGGATGCCCTGCATCATCATCCGGGCGACCCAGAAGAAGATGATATCGAACCCGGTGACCAGCACGTCGCCGGGGTAGTAGCGCGCCAGTTCCGGCGTCGGCTCGGGCCAGCCGAGGGTCGAGAACGGCCATAATGCCGACGAGAACCACGTGTCGAGCACGTCCTCGTCTCGGTGCAGCGCCACCCCGGCACCGAACTTTGCCTCGGCCTCCTTGCGCGCCTCCTCCTCGCTCTCGGCGACGAACACGGTGCCGTCGGGCGCGTACCAGGCCGGGATCTGATGCCCCCACCAGAGCTGGCGCGAGATGCACCACGGCTGGATGTTGCGCATCCACTCGAAAAACGTGTTCTCCCATTGCCGCGGCACAAACCGGGTCTGCCCGCTCTCGACCGCCGCGATCGCCGGCTCGGCCAGCACCTTGGCGTTGCAGTACCACTGGTCGGTCAGCCACGGCTCGATCACCACCCCGGAGCGGTCGTGGTGGGGCACCATCAGCGTGTGGTCTTCGACCTTGTCGATCAGGCCGGCGGCTTCGAGATCCGCGACGATTTTTTTCCGCGCGTCGAACCGGTCCAAGCCCCGATAAGCCGCAGGGATTTCTTCCACAGTCGCCTTTCCTAGAAGGCCACCATCGTCATCGGCATGAGTTACGTTTCCAACCGGCGCTCGATGTCCCCATGAAAAATCGTCAAATACGCTCGATTTAATTTTAGCGTCCCGGTCGAAAATGTTGACCATCTCGAGGCCGTGCCGGCGGCCGACCTCGAAATCGTTGAAATCGTGCGCCGGGGTGATCTTGACCGCACCGCTGCCCATCTCCGGGTCGGCGTGCTCGTCGGCGACGATCGGGATCAGCCGGCCGACCAGCGGCAGCCGCACCTGCTTGCCGACCAGATCGGCAAAGCGCCCGTCCTCGGGATGCACCGCAACCCCGCTATCGCCGAGCATCGTCTCCGGCCGGGTGGTCGCGACGACAAGATAGCGCCCCGCCTCGCCCTCGATCGGGTAACGAATGTGCCAGAGCTGCCCGCGCATCTCGCGGCTCTCGACCTCCAGGTCGGAGATCACGGTATGCATCTCCGGGTCCCAGTTGACCAGGCGCTTGTCGCGGTAGATCAGCCCTTCGCGGTAGAGCTGGACAAACACCTTGCGCACCGCGGCGGCAAGGCCCGGGTCCATGGTGAAGCGCTCGCGCGGCCAGTCCGGCGAGGCGCCGAGCCGGCGCAACTGGTTGACGATGGTGCCGCCCGACTCGGCCTTCCACTCCCAAACGCGTTCGATGAATTTCTCGCGGCCGAGTGCGTGCTTGTCGATCTGCGCATCGGCAAGCCGGTTCGACACGACGATCTCGGTGGCGATGCCGGCATGGTCGGTGCCGGGCTGCCACAGCGTGTCGAGCCCCCGCATCCGGGCAAAGCGGATCAGGATGTCCTGCAGGGTGAAGGTCAGCGCGTGACCCATATGCAGGCTGCCGGTGACGTTCGGCGGCGGCATCATGATCGTATAGGGCCGTTTGGCGCTGTCGGGATGCGCGGCGAACCCGCCGGAGCGTTCCCAGGCCTTGTATTGGCGCAACTCGACCGCGCCCGGCTGATAGGTCTTGTCCAGCATCGCCCGCTCTAACGCTCAGCGCGGCGTGGCATCGCCCACCACACGGGCGATCTCGGCCTGCACCAGCCGCTCGACCAGCTCGGGCAGATGCTCGTCGAGCCACGCTTGCAACATTGGCCGCAACATCTCCTGCACCAGGGCGTCCAGGTCGCGCTCGCCCTCGCGCCGGGTTTCGCGCGAAGCACTGGCAAGCCTGGCGAACGATGCAGCCACCGCATCCGATGCGGCGTCCGACACCAGGCGCGGCGTGTCGCTCCCGGCCGGGCGCGATACGGCCGGCTCGACCCGCCCGTCGGGGAGCGGCGGTACCCGGGTCGCCGGGCCGACCCGCATGGCGGCCGCATCGATGTGCCGGACGGTGCCGTCAGCGCCGATCGCCTCGGTCAGGTTGAGGACGTCGGCGGCAGCAGGAGGGCGTGGCGACACCGACGCACCGGCATCCTCAGCGAGGATGCGCCGGATCGAAGCCAGAATCTCGTCCATCGAAGGTTCCGGCAAAGGTTTGCCGTCTGACATAAAGACCACCTAAGCGTCGCAGCGGGCGCTTAAACTAAGAAACTGCGGACGGATTTGCCAGCCCCCGAGGCGGCGCCTACTCCTTCAGCCCGCCGCCAAAGCCGAACAGCTTGTCCTTCACCGCCTTGTAATGGCGTTCCATGTCGTAAAGCTGCACGGGCAGCTGCAGCTCGGGCGCGATCAGCCGGCCGATCGAGGCCGCCAGATTGAACTCCGCCAAGCCCGCGTCGTGCTGCGCGCCGACAAGCTGAGACTGGGTGGTGAACAATTGCTGCTCGGAGATCAGCACGTCGAGCACGGTGCGGGAACCGACCAGCGCCTCCTGCTGGGTGCCTTCGAGGGCGATCTGCGCCGCCTTCACCGCGGCCGAGAACGACGCCACCGCAGCGCGGGCCGACTGCAACGTCTCCCAGCTTTGCGTCGCGAGCTGGACCGCGCCGCGGCGCGCGTCGTCGACCTGGCTGCGGCGCTGGCCGACGGTCTGCTCCGCGGCGCGGGTCTGCGAATAGATGGCGCCGCCTTCATAGAGCGGCATCGTCATCTGCGCGACGATCGAGGCGGTGTCGAAGCGTGAGGTGCGCTGGGTAATCGACGGCGAATAGCTGCGGTTCACATCGCCGATGATCGATATCTGCGGCAACAATTGTCCGCGTACGACATCGACATTGTCGCGCGCCGCCGCCTCGTTGAAGATTGCGGTGATGACATTGGGGTTGTTGGTGGCGGCAAGGGACAGCGCCTCGCTGCGCGTCACCGGCAGGGCCGGGCGCTCTTTCGGCATGACCAGCCGGCTGGGCGGATGACCGACCGCTCGGGTGTAGGCGGCGCGGCTGACCTCGAGCTGGCCCTCCGAGGCGATGCGGTTGGCGGTTGCCTGGGCGAGCGACGACTCGGCCTGGGCGACGTCGGTGCGGGTGACCTCGCCGACGCGAAATCGGCTGCGCGTCGCATCGAGCTGCTTTTTCAGCACCGCCTCGTTGCTGCGGTTGACCTCGACCAGGGTCTGATCGCGAAACGTGTCGAAAAACGCCTGCACCACCGCCTGGAACACCGTGGTCTCGACGGCCAAGGTCTGGGCGCGCGCCGCCTGGACATTATTGATTGCCTGCCGCGTCTGCGCCTCGGTGCGGCCGCCGCGGTAGATCGGCTGGTTCACCTTGAGGTCGAGCTGGCGGGATTCGAACGTCGCAAATTGAGACGGGCCGCCGGACGCGGCCGCAGCGCGGCTGATGCCGGCCTGGCCGGTGAAGGTAACCGTCGGCCGCCAGCTGGACAGCGCCTGCGGCACCCCCTCATCGGTCGCCCGCAACGCGGCGCGCTGGGCAAGGAGCTGGGGATTGGTGTTGTAAGCGTAAGCGAGAGCCTCGGTCAGCGTCTGCGCCGAAGCCGGCACCGCCGCGAGCAACCCGGCGACCGCGCCGAACAGAAGCGGCCAAAGGGCACGGACAAGTCTGGCCGAAGCGGAAGCCTCTCGGGTCGGCTCAGGCATCGAACCCTCAGAAAACGAAAGCGGGTTTGCGGGCAAAGCCCGGAAGCAGCGGAGTCGCCGCGTCGAAGATAACGCGGGAAGCGAGGATTCCACCAGTCCGCGTTGTCACGGTCGCCCGGCCGGGCCCGTCATCGGGCCGCAGCACCGCCACCATCCTGCCGCCCTCGGCCAATTGCCCGGAGATTTCGGCGGGGATCTGGACAACCGCACCAGCAAAAAAGATCACCTCGTAGGCGGCCCGCCCGTGCTGTCCCCGCCCGGCCGGCCCCTCGACATACTTGACCGTAGCAATCCGGTGCTCGACCAGCGCGGCCCGCCCCCGGCGCGCCAGCTCGGCGTCGTCTTCGATGGCGACGACGCTGCGCGCCAGGGCGGCCATCACCGCCGCCTCGTAGGCGACCCCGGCGCCGACCACCAGGACATTGTCCTGGCGCCCGATATCGGCCGCCTGAATCAGCCGCGCCGCAACCATCGGCGCCATCAGGTAGCGACCGTTGCCGAGCGGCAGATCGGTGTCGGAATAGGCGATCCCGCGCAGGGCCTCGGGCACGAACAACTCGCGCCGGATCGCCGCGAAGGCGGCGACCACCTGCGCATCGGTGACCCTGTTGGGCTGGAGCTGGCGCTCGATCATGTTGGCGCGAGCTGCTTCGTAGCCGGACATCGCCTCACCGCGTCGCTCGGGAATGTTGCCGCCGGCGAAATTCGACGGCGCGCCGGTTATATCGGCCCGCCGTCGCAATCACAATCGGCACTGCCGCATACCCGTTTGCACTCGCGGTTGCAATCTCGTCGCCGCCTTGTCTCCGCGGGTCAGCCTGCCAGCCGTACGACCGGCTGGCCCGGCGGCAGCCGGTCGAGCAGTTCTGCCGCAGTCAAGCCGAGGCGCGGGTGTCGCCAGCCCGGAGCGACCTCGCACAACGGCGCGAGGACGAACCGCCGCTGATGCAGCCGCGGGTGGGGCAAGGTCAGCATCGCCGTGTCGCACAGCCGCGAATCATGGTCGAGCAAGTCGAGGTCCAGGGTGCGGGCGGCATTGGCGGCGCCGCGGGTGCGGCCGAACGCCGTCTCCACCGTCAACAGCCGCTGGAGCAGCGTCGCCGGCGCCAATCCGCTCGCCACGATCGCTACTCCGTTGGCAAACCAGGGCTGATCCGAAGCAGGAACCGGCTCCGACAGATACCAGCCGGAGTGTCCGAGCAGATGAAGCCCGATACCAGGCAAGGCGGCAAGCGCCGCCTCCGCGGTCGCCTGCGGCGTGACCGCCGGCGGATGAGCGAGGTTGCTGCCGATGCCGATCAGGATCATCGCGACATCTTTACCAGCGCCAAGTCTTTATGACGCACGCGTCTTGACCCATTTTGCCTGGAGGATGACACTCACGCGATTTTGCCAAAACTTTGGGGTGGTCGATGATTTTTTATCCACAAGAGCGCATTGCAGTATTCATAGATGGCGCCAATCTCTACTCTGCCGCGCGAGGACTTGGCTTTGATATCGACTATAAACGCTTGCTTGATCTATTTCGATCGAAAGGGAGATTGATCCGCGCCTTCTATTATACGGCGTTGATGGAAGATCAGGAGTATTCGCCGATTCGCCCGCTGGTCGATTGGCTGGATTACAACGGCTACACCATGGTGACGAAGCCGACAAAAGAATTCACCGATACGATGGGTCGGCGCCGGATCAAGGGAAACATGGATATCGAGCTGGCGATCGACATGCTCGATATGGCCCAGCACATCGACCATGCGGTGCTGTTCTCCGGCGACGGCGATTTCCGCCGGCTGGTCGAGGCGGTGCAGCGCCGCGGCGTGCGCGTATCGGTGATATCGACGATTCGTTCGTCGCCGCCGATGGCGTCGGACGATTTGCGCCGGCAGGCCGACAGCTTTGTCGAGCTGCAGGAGCTGGCGCCGAGCATCGCGCGCGCCCATGTCCCCCGCGACGAGACCGCGCGGCCGCGCGGCGAAACGGTCGACAACGAATGAGTGCTGCGACATCTGCGACAGACGTGCGACTGCCGTCGCGCGATTGCCCGCTCTGTCCGCGGCTCGTTCAATTTCGCACCGTCCAGCGCGCAGCGCATCCCGATTGGCACAACGCGCCCGTGCCGCCTTTCGGCGACGACACCGTCAAGCTGCTGATCGTCGGGCTCGCCCCCGGACTGCGCGGCGCCAACCGCACCGGGCGGCCGTTCACCGGTGACTATGCCGGCGACCTGCTCTACGCGACCTTGCGCAAATTCGGCCTCGCGACGGGAGATTATGGCGGCCGCCGCGATGACGGCCTCAGCCTGCGCGGCGTGCGCGTCACCAACGCCGTGCGCTGCGTGCCGCCGCAGAACAAGCCCGAGACCAGCGAGATCGCCGCCTGTCGGCAGTTTCTCGCCGCCGAGCTCGCCGCGCTGCCGCGGCTCCGGGTGATCCTGGCGCTGGGGGCGATCGCCCATCAGGCGGTGCTGGCGGCCCAAGGCTTGCGCCGCGTTGCCTACCCCTTCGCCCATGCCGCGCTGCACGAGCTGCCGGGCGGCATTCTGCTCGCCGACAGCTACCACTGTTCCCGCCTCAACACCAATACCGGCACCCTGACCCCGGCAATGTTCGAAGCGGTGTTCGCGGCGATTACCGAACGGGTTACTCCGCGTTCCGTGTCCGCATGATGCGGGCCTTGTCGCGTTGCCAGTCGCGGTCTTTCTCGGCCTGGCGCTTGTCAGCCTTTTTCTTGCCGTGGGCGAGGCCGAGCTCGACCTTGGCGCGGCCCCGCTCGTTGAAATAGATCGACAGCGGCACGATCGTCACGCCCTCGCGTTTGATCGCGCCGAGGAGCCGGGCCATCTCCTTGCGGTGCAACAACAGCTTCCGCGGCCGGCGCGGCAGATGGTTGAAATGGGCCGAGGATTTGTATTCGGGAATGTTCGCGTTGACGAGAAACAGCTCGCCGCCGCTTTCGTTGGCATAGGCTTCGGCGATGCTGGCCTGGCCCTGGCGCAGCACCTTGACCTCGCTGCCCTGCAGGACGAGCCCCGCCTCCAGCGTGTCCTCGATCAGGTAGTCGTGGCGGGCGCGCCGGTTTTGCGCAGCGAAACGGTCTCCGGCGCGCATCCCGCCTCCGCTAGTTGAGGAGGCCCGCGCCCCGCATCGCGTCGCGGACCTTCTCCTGCGTCGCCGGGGTGGTTTCCCACAACGGCTGGCGCACGTCCGGTCGGCATCGGCCGAGCAGCGAGGCGGCGTATTTGACCGGCGCCGGGCTGGTCTCGACAAACAGCGCATCGTGCAGCGGGATGAGGCGCTCGTTGATTTGTCGCACGGTGGCGACGTCGCCCCGCTGCCAGGCCTCGTGCATCTCGGCGCACAGGTGCGGCGCGACATTGGCGGTGACCGATATGCAGCCGTCGCCCCCTTGCGCGAGATAGGCGACGGCAGTGCCATCTTCGCCCGAGAGCAAGGCGAACGCGCCATCGATCTCGACCCGCATCCTGAGCGGCCGGGAGAGGTCGTTGGTCGCATCCTTGACCCCGACGATGTTGGGCAGTTTCGCCAGCCGCGCCATCGTCGCATTCGACATGTCGACCGCGCAGCGGCCGGGGATGTTGTAGATGACGATCGGCAGATCGACCGCGTCGTGCACGGTCTTGAAGTGCTGATAGAGCCCTTCCTGCGTCGGCTTGTTGTAGTAGGGGCAGACGATCAGCGCCGCGTCGGCGCCGGCCTCCTTGGCCTGGAGCGTCGCCTCGATCGTGTGCGCGGTCCAGTTGGAGCCGGTGCCGGCAATGACCG
>DASQGR010000307.1:0-6046 GCA_035632515.1 Allostellaceae bacterium
GGTCGAAAAGATCATCGAGGGAGCCGCCCGACCAGAACGTTTCTTCGAAGGTCGCCGCCGATTGGCGCAGCCGCCGCAGGCGCAGCGCCTTGTCGAAGATCACTGCCCACGACCAGAACGAGGCAAGCAGGAGGATCAGCAGAACCAGCTTGACGATGATATCGGCCTGGCCGACGAGGTCGATGATCGAGAGCGAGTGAGACACGGAACCGGAAAGTTGCGTCGTTTCAACGGGCATTCTTGGCGGCCTTTTATGGCGTCTTTTGGACGATCAGCAGGAGAAATGAGGCAAGACGGAAATGGCCGCACAACTATGGCGCGGCCGAACTGGACCGTGACGGGCCGCATGCAGACGGGATGGATGCGGGCCGCTCGCTCGCCAGGACCGCGCGCAGCGCTTTCGGCAGGCGGCGCGGCCGTCCGTCCCGCCCGATGCAGGCGACCAGGATGTCGAGATCGGCCAAAACCTCGCCGCCGCGGCAAATCTGCTGGTGCATCGACAGGGTGGCGCCGCCGATCCTGGCAAGCCTGGTATCGACGGTCAGCTCATCTTCGAGCCGGGCCGGCGCACGATACTCGACCGAGCAACGCCGCACCGCGAAGCCGACCCCTGCTTCCTTGCCAAGCGTGCGGTGGTCGAATCCGAGGCTGCGCAGCATCTCGCTGCGCCCGCGCTCGGCGAATTTGAGGTAGTTGGCGTGGTAGACCATGCCCGCCGCGTCGGTGTCCTCATAATAGACCCGCAACGTCAGACGGTGACTGGCGAGAGCCGGGTTATCGCCGGGGTCGGTCATGACGCCTCTTCCGCGGCGCCGGCCTGGAGCGGCGCCAGCAGCTCGAACTGCCCGGGCACGCTGGTCGGCACCGGCAGGTCGAGGTGGCGGAAGGCCGTCTGGGTCAACATCCGGCCGCGCGGCGTGCGATGGACGAAGCCCTCCTGCACCAGATAAGGCTCGATCACCTCCTCGATGACGTCGCGCTGGTCACCCAAGGCCGCCGCCATCGTCTCGACCCCGACCGGGCCGCCGCCGTAGTTCTCGGCGATGCAGCGCAGATAGCGGCGGTCCATGCCGTCGAGCCCGCGCCCATCGACATCGAGCCGCGTCAGCGCCGCATCGGCCGCCGCCGCGTCAACCGCAGGCCAGGCCTGCACCGCGGCGAAATCGCGGATGCGGCGGAGCAGTCGCATCGCCACCCGTGGAGTCCCGCGGGCGCGGCGGGCGATCTCGGCGGCGCCGTCGGCTTCGAGCGCAAAGCCCAGCACGCGGGCGCCGCGGCCGACGATCAGCGCCAGCTCGGCCGGCTCATAGAACAGGAGGCGCAACGGGATGCCGAAACGCTCGCGCAGCGGCCGGGTGATGAGGCCCGAGCGCGTCGTCGCTCCGACCAGGGTGAAGGGCGGCAGATCGATCCGCACCGAACGCGCGCCCGGTCCCTCGCCGATGATCAGGTCGAGCTGAAAATCCTCCATCGCCGGGTAGAGGATCTCCTCGACCGCCGGCATCAGCCGGTGGATCTCGTCGATAAAGAGGATGTCGCGCGGCTGCAGGCTGGTCAGCAGCGCCGCAAGGTCGCCGGCGCGCTGGATCACCGGGCCGGAGGTGGCGCGAAACCCGACCCCCAATTCGCGCGCGACGATCTGCGCCAGGGTGGTCTTGCCGAGGCCAGGCGGGCCGTAGAACAGCACATGATCGAGCGCCTCGCCGCGGCTCCTGGCGGCGGCGATGAAGACCGAGAGATTGTCGCGCAGCTGGCGTTGGCCGACAAACTCGTCGAGGCTCTGCGGCCGGATCGGCGCGTCGGCGAGATCCTGTTCGCCGGGCTGCGGCGCGACCAGCCGCTCCTCGGGCGCGCTCATGAGGCGGCTCCGGCGGCCTGGTTAAGCGCGGCTTGCGCCAGCTCCTGCAGCCCGGCGCGGATCAACGCATCGACCGTGGCCTTGTCGCCGAGCCGCCGCGACGCCGCGGTCACCGCGCCGAACGCCTCGGCACGGCGATAGCCGAGATTGACCAGCGCCGACACCGCATCGCCGGTGGCGCCGGTGGCAATCCCGGCAACCATCTCCGCCTGGGGCCCTCCCGGCGCGGCACTGTTGGTCGCGGCGAGGGCGAGGCCGCCGACCTTGTCGCGCAGCTCGTTGACGATGCGGGCGGCGAGCTTGGGTCCGACCCCGTCGGCGCGGGCCAGGGTGGTGCGGTCCTGCGAGACGATCGCCAAGGTCAGCTCGTCGGACGCCACGACGGAAAGGATTGCCAGCGCCAGCCGGGCGCCGACCCCCTGCACCGTCGTCAACAGGCGGAACCAGTCGCGCTCGGCAGCATCGGCAAAGCCGTAGAGGTGGATATGGTCCTCGCGGACATGGGTCTCGATCAAGAGGCGCGCGGCGCCCCCGGGCGGGGGTAGCCGCCCGAGAGTGCGGTTCGAGCAGAAGCAGAGATAGCCGACCCCGCCGACATCGATCACCGCCCCCTCGGGGCCGATATGGTCGAGTGTGCCGGTTAGCTTGGCGATCATCGCGCCGTCAGCCGTGCATTCGCCTGCCACGCCGTCATCGTGCCGGCGTGGTGGGCATGGCAGATCGCCACCGCGAGCGCATCGGCGGCATCGGCCGAGTCGATCGCGCAGCCGGGGAGCAGCCGGCGCACCATAAGCTGTATCTGGCTCTTTTCGGCATGGCCGGCACCGACCACCGATTTCTTGACCAGATTGGTCGAATACTCCGACACCGGCAGGCCGCGCTCGGCCGGGGCCAGCAGGACGACGCCGCGGGCGACCCCGAGTTTGAGGGTCGAGGCCGGGTTCTTGTTGACAAAGGTTTCCTCGACCGCCGCCTCGTCCGGGCGGAAGCGTTCGAGGACCTCGGTGATCTGGCGGAACAGGCTGACCAGCCGCTCGCTGAGCGGCAGCTTCACCGGGGCGCTGACCACCCCGTCGGCGATATGCGTCAGGCGATTGCCGGCGACATCGATGACCCCCCAGCCGGTATGCCGCAACCCGGGATCGAGACCGAGGACACGCATCGCCTAGAACCCCTCTCCCGCTAGCAGGAGAGGGAGGGGCCCGCGCCGGAGGCGTGGGAGGGTGAGGATACTCCGCACCGCCACCCTCACCCGTCGCGCTGCACGCGCCACCCTCTCCCGCAGGTGGGAGAGAGGATATGCGAGGTCAGCCGGCCTTTACCGGTCACCATCAGGCGCTCAATCGCGCCATGACGTCTTCGGCCACTTCGAAATTGGCGTAGACGTTCTGGACATCGTCGCTGTCTTCGAGAGTTTCGAGCAGCTTGAACAGCGACACCGCGGTTTCCTCGTCGATCGGCGAGCCGGTCTTCGGCCGCCAGACGAGCTTGGCGGATTCGGCCGGACCGAAACGCTGTTCGAGCGCGTCGCGCACGTCGTTGAAATCATCGACGCTCGACAGCACCGCATGGCGCTCGGCGTCGCTTTCGACATCGCTGGCGCCGGCCTCGATCGCGGCTTCGAGCATGTCGTCGGCGCTGGCGGTATCGATCGGATAGGCGATCTCGCCGACCCGGTCGAACATGAAGCTGACGCTGTTGGTCTCGCCGAGCGCGCCCGACGACTTGGCAAAGGCGGCACGCACCTCGCTGGCGGTGCGATTGCGGTTGTCGGTCAGCGCCTCGACGATGACCGCGATCCCGCCGGGCCCGTAGCCCTCGTAGCGCACCTCGTCGTAATTCTCGCCGCCTTCGCCACCGGCGCCACGCTTGATCGCCCGCTCGACGGTGTCCTTCGGCATGTTGGCCTGGCGGGCGGACAGCACCGCGGCGCGCAGGCGCGGATTGGCGTTGGGATCGGGCAA
The DNA here is from genome assembly GCA_035632515.1 of Allostellaceae bacterium. Taxonomy (GTDB): domain Bacteria; phylum Pseudomonadota; class Alphaproteobacteria; order ATCC43930; family CGMCC-115725; genus DATARH01. The sequence continues at coordinate 3,823 of DASQGR010000307.1, forward strand.
CCCCATCCGCGCGGCGGTGGTCAGCTCACGGATAATCTTGGTGAACACCTTGCCGCGCTTTTTGTCCTGCGCGCCCTTGCGGAACATGATGTTCTTGAATTGCGAATGGCCGGCCATCCGAACCCGTCCCCTCGATACTCTTGCACCCGGCCGAAAACGCGCAGCGCGAGCCGTTGTCGCAACCGCGGCGGCCTAGCAAGCCAATATGGCAGGATTGGGGCATCCCGGCGACGCGGCAGCCGCTTCCCGGCGCGAAACGGGGGTTTCGATCCTTTCCGGAGAAACCCGCCGCGTCAAAAAACCGGCGCGATTCGGCGTTTCTGCCTTCATCGTCATCCCGGGCGTGGCCCGGGGATCCACGTGGATGGCCGGGACACGCCCGGGATGACGGCTAAAGAGGTAAGGCTGCCGCCTCGACCTCTTCCTCGCCGCCATAGCGCCGCGACAAAGCGGCGACCTCTTCCGGGGCGATCTTCTTGAACAGCGGCGGCGGCACTTCGAAGGGATGGCCGGCCGGGAGCACCGCCAGTTCGGCGGCCGCGTCTTTCGGCCAATAATCGTCGCCGATCTCGACGCCGAGGCTGTTGCGCAGCCGGGCGCAGGTGGCGGGGATGATCGGCGAGCCGACGATCGCGTAGAGCCGGATCAGGTTGATCGCTGCGCGCAAAATGACGGCGGCGCGGTCCTTGTCGGTCTTGATCGCGGTCCACGGCGCGGCGCGATCGAGGTAGACGTTGCCGATGGTCCACAGCTCCTTCAGATCGGCCGCCGCCTTGCGCAACTGCATCCCGTCGAGGTTCGCCGTGTAGCGGTCGAGCACCGCCTGCAGGTTGGCGCCCAGCTCCCGCTCCATCGCGCCTGGCTCGCCGCCCGCCGGCACCGCATTGCCGAAGCGGGCGCTGACAAAGCGCAGGCAGCGGTTGACGAAGTTGCCGAAGGTGTCGGCGAGGTCCTTGTTGCACACCCCGGCAAAGCCGCCAAAGGTGAACGAGGCGTCGTCGCCCTCCGGCGCGTTGGCCACCAGCCAATAGCGCCAGTAATCGGCCGGGTATTCCTTCAGCGCCTGGTCGAGGAAGATGCCGCGCTTCTGGCTGGTCGAGAACTTGCCGCCGTAGAAATTGAGCCAGCTGAAGCCCTTGATGTAGTCGGCGAGCTTCCACGGCTCGCCCGAGCCGAGGATCGTCGCCGGAAAACTGACCGTGTGGAACGGCACATTGTCCTTGGCCATGAACTCGACGTAGCGCACGTCGTCCGCATTGAACCACCAGGCGCGCCAGTCGCGGCCCGGCGCGGCGTCGGCCCATTCCTTGGTGGCGCCGATATATTCGATCGGGGCGTCGAACCAGACGTAGAACACCTTGCCGTCAAAGCCCGGCCGATCGACCGGCACACCCCATTTGAGGTCGCGGGTGATGCAGCGGTCGTGCAGCCCCTCCTTGAGCCATGCCTTGGCGATCGAGCCGACCAGCAGCGGCCAGTCCTTCTGCGCCTCGACCCAGGTCTCGACCTTGTCCGCGAGCTCGGGGAGCTTGAGGAACAGATGCTTGGTCTGGCGGACTTCGAGGTTGCTGCTGCCCGAGATCGCCGAGTGCGCATCCTTGAGGTCGGTCGGCTCCAACAGGCGCGTGCAGTTCTCGCACTGGTCGCCGCGGGCGTTGGCGTAGCCGCAATGCGGGCAGGTGCCGGTGATGTACCGATCGGGCAGAAAACGGCCGTCATCGACCGAATAGACCTGCGCCACCATCCGCTCCTCGATAAACCCGGCATCGTCGAGGCGGTGGTAGAAATGGTTGGTCAGTTCGCGGTTCTGCGGCGACGAGCTGCGCCCGAAATAGTCGAACGACAGGTCGAAATCGCGGTAGATCTGAGCCTGGATCTGGTGCTGCTGGGTGCAATAATCCTCGACCGGCATGCCGGCTTCGAGCGCGGCGATCTCGGCCGGGGTGCCGTGCTCGTCAGTGGCGCAGATGAACAGCACCTCGTTGCCGGTCGCGCGCATGAAGCGGGCATACACGTCGGCGCTCAGCATCGAGCCGATCAGGTTGCCGAGATGCTTGATGCCGTTGATGTACGGCAGCGCCGAGGTGATCAGAACCTTTGCCATGAGCAGGTTTGGATTCTCCTATTTGTCGTCACCCCAGCGAAACGGGGGACCAGACGCGACCGCTCCCTCGCTAGTCCTGGGTTCCCGCTTTCGCGCGAATGACGAAGCAACAACGAAGGG
>DASQGR010000308.1:0-12647 GCA_035632515.1 Allostellaceae bacterium
GTCGGTCCCGGCAGGTCGCTGATCATCAGCGTGTTCTGTCCGACCGTTTGCAGCACGATCGACTGCAGCGGCGGCGGCGTGGCGATCGCCAGCGCCGGCACTTCGGCCGCGGACCCCCAGAAACAGCCTGACCAGATCGGGTAGTCGCGGTTTCCCTGCTCGAACTCGATCCACACCGAGGCGCCGATTGGCGGCACCGAGATCTCGCCGCATTGCGGCCCCGCCATCGGCAGGCAGGGCAGGGCCCAGCTCGTCGGCAGCACGGCCGTCACATCGGGCACGATCGCCTGGATTCGACCCCGCTGCTCGGGATCGACGTTGTTGAAGACCGTACCGCGGTATTTGCCGAAAAACTGTGCCACGTGCCTGCCAAGCCCTCACAGACCGAATGCCGGGACGACCGGCGTGTTCGAGACCAGCGCGTTGCGGGTGAGCGTGAAGCTTTGTTGATATTGGCCGCGCGAAATGGTGTGGGTGACGCTGTCGACATAGTGCAGCCCGTCGAAGGCCGGGCCGGCGCCGCGCACCCCGACCAGCCGCCGCGCCTGCAAGACCTGCCCGTAGCGCAAGACGTCGAGCGAGCCGCTTCCGGTCACCACGTCCGCGGCCGCCGAGGCCCGTGCCATGCCCCGCATCAGCGCCTGGCCCGGATTGTCCTTCGCCGCGTCCTCGGAGAATTCGCTGCGCATCGGTGTCGGCACGACGATTCCGAGCGGCGGATTGAGCGGTGTGACCGGGGGGATCGGGATCGGTATCGGTACGCCCGTCGTCTCGTCCAGGATCGTTACGATCGGTGTTGTTGCCCGGTATGGCGCATAGTGGAAGCTGAGTTGATCAACATTGGTCCAGGTGTCCATGTTCACGGTCAGCGCCGGCTGCGGCGCCCCGAACTTGACCTGCGGTCCCCAATAGGCCCGGCTGACGCCGGGCACCGGCCCGGGGTCGATATAGAAGACATAGCCGTTCTCGCCGGCGAGCCGATTGATGTAGGCGAGGTCCGTGCCGTCATGGCTGGGGAAGCGCTCGACCGGGACCGGCACATCCGGGATGAGGCTCGGGACGATCTCGGGGATCACCCCGTACATGGCGTACCGGCTGAGGATCAGAGCCACCCGAGCCTCCGGCGGCATCCCCGGATAGGGCGTCCCGTCCATCGGCAGCAGGTCCATCACCGCGGTCAGGTCGTCGCCGGTGATGGTCATGGTCGACCCGGCGGAGCCCGCCGACGGCTGCACCTCGTGCTCGCGCATGACGCCGTCCATCAGCACCTGCGGCAGGCCGTTCACCGTCACCATGACGACGACCCGCAGCTCGACGCCGGGCGGCGCGAGCAGGAACAGCGCCTGTAGCACCGAGCGGTCGGCAAGCGTGAACGAAAGCTGGAAACCGCTGCGGCCGGTGGCGCTCGTCGTCACGGTGATCGAGGTGAGCGCGTCGATCACCGGCTTCGGCGCCGGCAGCGGAACCACCGGTCCGACCAGCAGCGTCAGATAGAGGCTGCTAGCCACCGGCGCCCCCTGTCGCGCGGATGCCGGCCGGCAGGGTGATGAGCAACACGCGCCCGGGCTCGGCGGTAAGCGCGTCCGGGTCCGATGCGCCGTTGGCGTCGCACAAGATCCAATACAGCAACGGGTCGCCCAGCTGCGTGTTGGCCACCGTGTCGATGCGGTCGCCCTGCATGACAACGTATTGCCGCAGCGTCGAAAACTGGTCCGCCTGGGGGATGATCCGCCGGTTGAGATAGCGGATCACGGTGCCGTCGGGGCGCGTGAAGGTCGTGGTGCCGATCCCGTTGTAGCGGCTGTTGGGCTGGGTCAGCGCGCCGCTGGTGCCGCCGCCCGCGACGAAATTGTCGATCGGGCTGGTCATGGCGACACCGAGGCGACGAGGCTGGCGGCCGATTGGGCGGCGTTGGCGAGCGCCATCGCCTCCTTTTCCACCTGGTAGACCATGTAGAGCACGCCGGCCGGGTTGAGAAATCCGGTGTCGTTGACGTTGAGCACCCGCATCTCGAGCGACACCTTGGCGCGGATCGGGTTGAGACTGGTGTCGAACGCATCTTCGGTGATGTCGATCGAGGTGATGCGCACCGGGGTGATCCGTCTCGCATTCCACACGAAGACCGCGAGCGGCTGCTCCATCGGCAGGATCTCGATGGTGCCGAGGAGGGTCAGCGCCTCGTTGAGAACGAGATCGACGCTCGACGGATAGACCAGCAGCTCGAGCGCCGAGAGCTGCGGCTGGATGCCGAGCGTGCCGGCAATCGGGTCCGAGGCGGCGAGCTGGTCGGTCGCGTCGATCTCGGTTTCGACGCTGATCGTCTCGATCGGCGGCCCCTTGAGCCGCAGGATCTCGGTGCGGTCCGGCTGGTCGGACACCGCCTGCGGCTGCAATTTGCGCGTCAGCGTGTCGGGATTGTACTGCAGCGCGATGATGCCGGTGGGAATGCCGGTCGTGGCATCGAGGGTGACGATCCCCCCCTTCATCAGCCGCGGCGAGATCGGCGAGGTCATTGCGAGGGTTCTCCCTGTCCGGCGCCGGCCCCTCCGGCTTCGGCGATGCCCGACCACAGCGCGCCGCCGATGGCCCGGCCGGTCTCCTCCGGCATGCGGCCGGCGGCGATGCGTGCGGCTGGCAGGCCCATCGTTGCGATCGGGCGGAATTGCGCGCCGGGCTGCGCGGCGAGATCCGTCAGCTCCGCCTCCAGCGCACCGACCAGTCGTCCTATGTCGCCCCTGGCGACGCCGCGCATGACCAGCCGGTCGATGTGCAGACGGACCGTGCCCGCGCTTGCCGGGCTGGTGCGCTCGCGGCGGCGGTCTGCGTGCGCGCTCACGTCCATCCCTCCGTTTCGGCGCGGCCCAGCGGCTTGTCGAGCTTGGCGCATTCGGTGCGCGCGGCGGCGAGAAGATGCGACATGCGCACCGGCTCGGTGGCGTCCGCGGCCAGGAAAGCGGCATGCACGGCGATGTTGCGGATCACGCCGCCCGGGACGCCGAGCTGCGCCAGCCGCACCGGATCGAGGTCGGCCTGCGGCGTATCGGGCGGGAACACCCGCTGCCAGATGCGGGTACGCTCGGCGACGTCCGGGAACGGAAACTCGACCAGAAAGCGCAGGCGCCGCAGGAAGGCGGTGTCGATGGCATGACGCATGTTGGTGGTCAGGATCGCCAGGCCGCGATACGCCTCCATCCGCTGCAGCAGATAGCTGATCTCCAGATTGGCGTAGCGGTCGTGGCTGTCCTTTACCTCGGAGCGCTTTCCGAACAGCGCATCCGCCTCGTCGAAGAGAAGGATCGCGCCGCTGTCTTCCGCTGCGTCGAACACGCGGCGGAGGTTTTTTTCGGTTTCGCCGATGTATTTGCTGACCAGCCCCGCGAGATCGATCTGAAACAGGTCGAGGTCGAGCGTATGGGCCAGCACCTCCGCGGCCATGGTCTTGCCGGTGCCGCTGGCGCCGGCGAACAGCGCGGTAAGGCCGAGGCCGCGCGAATAGCGTGCCGCGAACCCCCAGCGTTCAAGCACGGTGATGCGATGGCGCACATGGGCAGCGATCTGCCGCAGGATTTGCGTCTGTGCCTCGGGCAGCACCAGGCTGTCCCAATCCGCATGCGGCTCGATGCGGCGCGCGAGCTGCTCCAAGGAGCGGCGCGACTGAGCCCGGCCGATGCGCCAGACGGCGCGGTCGAGCCCGTCGTCGTCGGCCTCGGCCTCGTGCAGCGCCAGCGACCGGGCGGCCGAGCGGATCGCGTCGGTGTCGAGGTTGAACTGGTCGGCAACCGTGTCGAGCGCGCCGTTGATGCGCGCCGCCATCGGCCCAATGCTGTCGGCCCAGATCGCCCGGCGCTCGGCGGCGGTGGGGGAGCGCAGCGTGACCCTGACCGCCGCGAGTCCTTCCGGCACTTGGCTCTCATCGGCCTCAACCAGCACCGGCGCGTCGATCCGCGCGAGCAGGCCGAGCAGCGGTCGCGCCTCGCCCGAATCGGCGAGCTGCACGCATAGCCCGGCCTCGCCAAGGCGCGCTTCCCGGTTCCACTGCCGCGCCAGCGCGGCGCGTTCGACGGGCGCGAGGGGGATGTCGGCGGCCCGCAACACGCACGGGCGCAATCCGTTGCGCCGCAGCGCCTCGGCGGCGGCCAGCATCCGGTCGGCGGCGCTGCGGCCGGTCAGCAGGACGTGGCTGCCGGGTGCGGCGAGCGCGCGGGCGGCAAGCGCCGCGGTACTCGCGATCCACTCCGGCGGCGACGGCGTCGCGGCCGGCGGCAGCGGCGCTATGAGCCCCTCGAACCGCTCGTCGCTGCTCTCCACCCCGGCCAGGAAATGCAGGATGCGCTCGTCGATGCGCAGCGGCGCGCTCGCCAGCGGGTCGGCCGGCAACATCTCCACGAGCCGCCAGTAGCGCAGCGGACGATCGCGCGACAACGCGCTCCAGTGCGGGTCCGGCAGCGCCGTGAGGGCGAGGCCGAACGTCGCGTAACCCTTGCGCGGGTCGCCATGCGCGGCGGCGCAGGCATCGGCGAAGCGGCTGTCCAGCTCCACCCCGGCGCAGAGCAGCAGCGTCGCGCGCTCGAAGGGGCTCAGGTCGAAGATTTCGGTGATCCGCTCGATCGCCGCCGGCGGGTCGAGCGGCGGCGCGCTCTGCGTCCCTGGGTCGGCCGAGGTGTCGCGCCCGGTGTGGCGGTAGACCGCCGCGTAAACGGGCTGCAGCGCCGCCTGCAGCGCGGCCTGGTTGGCTGCCTGCCAAGGTGCCGATGAGGTCATGGGTTCACCACGATCAGCGGCAGATACGGCGGCGCCGGCGGCGGAGCGGGGTTGGGGCGTACCCGGCTCTCCGCGCCGTCGATCCGGACCCGCAGCGCGGCTCCCGGCGCGGCCACCGGCGTAAAGCTCGCCGGGATGGGAAAATCGAGCGTCGCCGACGAAGCGGGCGCCGAGGCGGGACGCGGATCGATCTCGATCGACTGGCTGCCGATCAGCACGGCGGCGCGCTGCCGGCGCCCCACGGGCGGGTTGACCGTCAGGGTCAGCGTCGTCCCGACCTGCGCAGCGGCCGGCGGGGCCACCAGCGTTGGCAGCAGCACAAAGCTCGCGAGGTTCGATTGGACCCCCCGATGCGGGTCGCCCGGCGAGCCGAAGCGAAGCTGACGCGTGACCTGGACGCCGCGAACGCCCGCGGGCAGGGATGCGGGTATCGTGACCCGCACCGCAGCGTCCTGCACCGTGTCGGGCGAAACCGAGGTGCCGTCGTCAAACGTGACCGTCGTGTCGGCGGGGTTGTCGCCGACGAAATGCCGGCCGGTGATGACGAGCTGCTCGCCGGTGGCGACCAGGCCGGGGGTGACGTCTTCGATCACCGGGCGTTCCATCGGCTGCACGAGGATGTTGCGCACCTGCACCGGCAGGCCGGCGCGCACCGGCCGCTGGCGCTGGATCAGGACGACGGTGGCGAGATAGGCGGCGGTCGCGCGGTAATGCGCGTTGAAGGCCGGCCAGAGCCGATAGACTTCTTCGGTGGAGAGCGACTGCGGCGACAGCCTTATCAGCTCCGCCTGGTCAGCGAGGGTCGACAGCCCAACCTGCTGATCCTCGGCGGTTGCCCCGAGTTGGGCGGCGTTGCTGGTGAGCGCGGTCTGCACCAGGTCGCGTGTCAGCAACGGCTGCTCGTGCATGACCTGCATCGCCCAGCCGAGCAGGATCTCCCCGTCCAGTTCGTTGGGCCCGTAGGCGGAAAGCAGGAAGTGGAGGTCGATCGCGAGCGGCGGCGCGCTGACCCGGCGGCCGCTTGCATCCAATTCCGGCAGGCCGAAATTCCGCCAGCCGCTGTTGATGCTGACATGGTACATGAAGATGTTGAGCTGCGGGATCTCGGTCGCGCCGACGACGATGCGGTCGGGCGGCAAGGCACTGATCGTCGGGGTTGCGCCCACTGCGGTATCGACGCCGCTGCCGGTGACGGCCTCGCGCAACAACCAGCGCAGCACCGTCGTGACGCCCGCGACTGCGAGAAAGTCGCTCACGTGCGTCGCGCCAGATAGTCGGCGAGGGGCCGCGGCTGACGGCGCGCCTGGGCGACGCGGGGCGGAGCCGCCCGAGCGGGTCCGGCATGCACTTCCACCCGGCCAATGCTGATCTGCACATCCGGCGCCCGCGCCGGTGCCGGCGGACTTGCGGCGAAGGGCGTCGTGGTGCCGGCAGCGCGCCGGCTCGCTGCCGCGGAAGGCCCAAACGCGGCGGCAACCGGGGGCCGGCGGTACGCCGCCGGCGGAAGGGCCTCTGCCTCGGCCGGCGGCCCGGAGCCTGCCCGGCGTGATGCCGCGATGTTCGCGGTGGCTGCGAGCGTTTCCGCCGGTGCGAGCGATCCGGCGGGATCGGCAGGTGGGGCGAACGGCGCGGCCTGCACCGGTTCGGGTCGGACGGCGAACGGCGCGACCGGCATCATGCGCGATGGCGCATCGCGGGTCGGTGCCGCCGTATCGGCTCGGCTCGGTGACGGGTTCGGAGATGAGGGCGCTGCCGCCGCTTCGGCGTCGATCGCCGCCGCACCGGGGGGCCGTGGCGCCCGCGTCGCCTGTCGGGCGAGCGGCGCCGGTGCCGTTTCGGAGGCGGGCATGCCCCACTCGATCTCGCCTGCCGCCGGGTCGGTCATCGCCGGGTCCGATCCGGCCGGCGCGAACCGGGAGGGCAGCAGCGGCTCGGCGACGGGCAGCCGACCCTGCGCGCGCAGCACCAGCCGGGCGAGCGCGCCGCTCAACCGCGCGCCCGCTCGAGATAGGCTTGCCGGCGCGCCGCACCCATTTTCAGGATGGCGCTCTCGGACCAGCCATAGGCCCATGCCAGCTCATGGATTTCATCGAGCAGGCGCTGTGCGGCGTTGCGAACCTCGGCCCACAAGAAGGCGCCGACGTCGAGATGCACCGCCTGGCGCGCGTCGCAAGCCGGACAGCCGAGCGCCAGCGCAACCTCCGCCGCCTCGTGCAGCGCGTCGAGCCGTTCAAGCGCAGTCTCGCGCAGCGATTCCGGCAGCGGCACGCTGCGTCCGTCGCCGTCCACAGCTTCGGCGCATCGCGCCAGAAGCAGCCAGCGGGCAGCTTCCGCGTCGGGCAAGGCGGCAACGGCGGCCAGGTCGCTGGTGTTCGCCAGGCGCAGCCGCAACCGGATGCTGTCGCGCTCTACGGTGCAGTCCACATCCGCCGCCTGAAGCACCCCCGCGACCTGCTGCGCCGGCAGAATGAACTCCAGTCGTTCGCCGCAAGACTCGCAGGTCGCGACCGCGGAGAATGCCGGGCCGAAGCTGCGTGCATGCAGCGCGACAAGCGCGTGGTCGCGCTGCGTCAGCGGCAGCGCCGCGGCGTCCTCCGCGTCACGCCCCGGGCAGGCGGCGCGCAGCAAGGTCCGCGCTCGCGCCAGCGGCGGTTCGCCCGCGCCGCGCTCCCACGCCTCGAGCAGCATCCCGCCGGTCAACCGCGACTCGCTTGCGGCGGGGCTGCGGCGCTCGTGGAAATCTTCCTCTTCCACGGTGAAGTCGCCTCTGCGGTTGCCGGATGGTTAGGCTGGAGGCGTCAGCGTCGGTTCGGTGGGTTCGGTCACGGCGACATCGCGCTGCCAGCCTTCGTTCTCGAGCTTGATGTGCTGGATCGCAACCGCATTGGCGTTGGCGTCCAGGTCAGGCAGCGCCTGGTACTCCGACACCCAGCACCGGAAGATGTGGTAGGAGATCGCGAGCTGGCCGGCCTCGTTGTAGAAATCGAGGATGATGTCCTTGCGAAAATCGGCGAGCGACACCTCGCTGCTGAGAGCGGCCTGCAGCTGCCACACCTTGCTGGCCCAAATCTCGAAATCGAGATCATGGGTCACGCCGCGCTCCAGCGTGATCGCGTCGTATTCGGTGCGTCCAGGCGATTTTCGGCTGGTGCTGGGATCGCCGCCCTCGCGATGCTTGACGATCTCGGTGGTGCGCTTCAGCGCCGAGACCTTGCTGATCCCGGCGACATAGCGCCCGTCCCAACGCAGCCTGAACTTGAAGTTCTTGTAGGGGTCGAAGCGCTGAGCGTTGACGACGAATTCCGCCATGGGGGTGCCCTCAGCAATGTTGCGCCGGTTCGCGTCAGGTCTGTAGCTGCCCCGCGAGCTGTTGGATTTGGATCACGACGAACTCCGCCGGCTTGAGCGGCGCGAACCCGACCAGGATGTTGACCACGCCGTTATCGATGTCGTTCTGCGTCGTGGTGTCCTTGTCGCATTTCACCAGGTAAGCGGTGCTCGGCGAGCTGCCTTGGAAGGCGCCCTGTTGGAACAAATTGTGCATGAAGGCGCCGATGTTGAGCCGCAGCTGTGCCCATAGCGGCTCGTCGTTCGGCTCGAACACCGCCCATTTCGTGCCCCGATACAGGCTCTCCTCGATGTAGAGGGCGAGCCTGCGCACCGGCACGTATTTCCACTGACTGGCATCGGCGTCCGATCCCACCAGGGTCCGCGCCCCCCATGCCACCGCGCCGTAGATCGGAAAAATGCGGAAGCAGTTCAGGCCGAGCGGGTTGAGGACACCGTTCTCGGGGTCGTTGAGCTTGTACACCGCACCCCGTACGCCGGTCAGCGTCGCCTCGGTCCCAGCCGGCGCCTTCCAGACGCCGCGCGTGCCGTCGATCCGTGAGTAAAGCCCGGCGACCACTCCCGAAGGTGCGAAGGTGCGCAGCTGGAAGCTCTTCGCCGGGTCCGGCAGACGCAGGCGCGGGAAATACGCGGCGCCGTTGGGGCTGTGCACGGCGAGCTGAACCGTCTTCCAATCGACGGCCGAGGCGACGTCGCGCACCGGCGGCGGCGGGTCGATCAGCAGCATCGCGCGCGACTGCTCGCAAAGCGTGATGGCGGCTCCGTAGATGCTGTTCGGATCGACGTTCGGATCGAGCGCGCCGGGGTTGCCGGCGGCCGGGCGGGTCGCGTCGGGAATGCTCAACAGGTTGAACAGGTCGACCTTGAGCAGCGCATAGATTCCGGTGAACGCGAGTTGGTCGCCGATCAGCTGCGCGGTCCCCGGCAAGCCGCTGCCGTCGGTTCCGGCGGCCGATGCCGCCTGCGAGCCGAACGCATTGGTGGTGCCGGTCGTGTAGTGTGCGACATTCGTCGAGGTCAGCCCCGCCGAGAGCGAAAGCGCTGCCGCCGCGTCGTCGAGGTGGCTGGCGGCCGAAGGCGCGGTGATGGCGATGTTGGCGTCGTTGTGGCCGACCTGGCCGCTGGTGCCGGGAAAGGTGCCGACGATCCGGATGGCCTGGTCGGTGCCGCCGGCTGGCGTGACGGCGCTGCAGCTCACCGAGGCGCCGGGCCAGCTCACCGCCAGCGCCGCATTGATCGTCTGCTCTAGCCGCGAGGCCAGTCCCGCCACGGTCTGCGGGATCGAGCCGTTGCGGGCGAACACCTTGACGTCGATCGGCAGCGGCGAGAGGGGCGGAGCCGGCTGCGTGGTCGTCAAGCCGATCCCGAAATCCTTGTCGGCGACCACCGTCGTGGCGGTGTTGCTGCCCCCGAAGGCCGTATTCACCGCGGCCAGAACCCGCGTGTTGTTGACGGTGGTCAGCGCGAGCGCGCCTCCGATCAATCCGGTTTGCACCGGCGGACCGGCCGGGGGCACGTTGCCCGGCCACGGCGCGACGAGCGCCACGTTGACGATCTGCGAGCCGGTATCGGGATCGTTCACGACCGGCAGCACGTAGCTGGTTTTATTGAAGTTCAGCGAGGCCGACGGAAACGTCTCGACCGTTCCGTCCTCGAGGTTGGTGATCGTCAGGTTGAAGGCGGTCGCCTCTGCGGTTTGATCGACGTTATTGTAGTCCACGTCGATCAGCACGTTCCCGTTTGCCCAGGTGCCGCTGCTGAGCGCGGTGAAGACCAGGTTGGCGAACGTGACCTTGGCGCCGAGCGCATTGGTGTGCGGCACGCGCACCACACAGGCTCGCGCACCGCCATTGGCGAAAAATTGCTGGACCGCGTACGACACCTCGCTCTGCGAGTCGATGCCGCCGAACTGGCGCTCGTAATCCGAGAAGCTGAGGATCCGCTCGGCCCGGTTGTCGATGCCGCGCGAAGTATAGCCGACGAAGGCGGTGATCGACGTCGCGACCCCGGCAATCGTATGGACCGGACTCGGCAATTCCTCGATGTAAACGCCAGGATAAGTGGGCGCGATTGCCATTACCGTTCCTTTCGGAGTGGTGCTGGGCAGAACTCGCAGTGGTTCGGTGGATCGCGATGTTCGCGGTGTTTGCGAGAAGATTTGTAGCCTGCGACAATCGGTCCGGTCAACGTATTGGTAAGCCTCGCGCCGCCGGCCGCACCCCTGCGTGTGCCTCCCGGCATAAGGGCTTCCGCCGTCCGCGCGAGCGTGATGCCTGCCAATGCGCGGAGCGGCGTTGGCAAAAATTTGTTTGATCTCGATGGCTTAAGTAGGTCCGGCGGCGCCGCGCGGGCGGGACTTGAGTTGCCGCGCAACTCGATAATCGAGGCGTCGTTAAAACTTAAAGGTGAAATCCCAAAAGATAAAATTTTATCTTTTCAGCTAGGCAGCGGTCAGAGGTGCCGCGATTTAGGGCGAATTTCGACGTCTATGGTGCTTCCGTGGATGCCCAGAACAAGTCCGGGGCATGGCGATGGTGGCAGTGACGCCGTGTGAGCCGAATATACACCTATCGACCCGCTTGCGGATCGGGCCGGGAGGTTCTTCATCACCCCGATTGGTGGTCCCCCAGCGCCGCGTTTAACCCGGCGCGACGTTTACAATGTGCGCTGCAGATGGTGTAATGCCGTGGGCGTGGGCCGTGATGCTATTGAATGGCATCGCGGAAAGGCGTCGATGCTGTGGCAGCACGGCCCACAAAACCCCCCGGCTCCAGGCTACGGTTCGGCGCGCAGCTCATCCGCCGTCGAATTCTTGTAAATGACCTCGACCGCCTCGACGTCGGCCGAGCGCACCGGCCATTTGAGCAGGATTTTGATAAAGCGGATTTTTTCCGAGAGCGGCAACGCGCGAATGATTTCGGGTCGCTGCGTACCGACGAAATCGCGGATGTCGCTCGCGCTGGTCAGCGACGTCGAGCCGCCAAGGAAGTTTTTGCCGCCCAACGTTTTCCTGTCGGAGTCGGAAGTATCCAGCTCGAACGGCAATGAGCGCTCGCGGGCGCCGCATTCGTTCACCGGCAAAATGTCCGGGACCGCGGTCTGGTTCTGATTTTTCGGGATCTTGTCGCCCGGCTTCTTGGGTGTCGGGTCGGGCACCAGATCGCCGTAGAACTGGACGATCAGGTCCTTGCTCGCCTGGCTCAGGCTCGACCAGCCGATGGGATCGCACCGGGTCAGCGTGTCCTTAATCGCGTCGTACACGGTGTCAGGCCCGGGTAGTCCCGGGAGGAAGAGGTTGGTCGCCGCTCCCAGGGCGTTGCTCGGCGTATCTTCGGCGCCAAAGCGGGATTCGGATTCCGCCGTGAGCTCGTGCTCCCGCCCCTTTCTCGTCGCCGCCCGATTTCCCATCGCCTCGTTTTGTGAAATGCCGGTCGAGAAATTCGAGATGTACAGCAGCTGCAGAAAATGCCGCATGTCGATCAACCCGCAGCGGCAAGTAAACAGATAGCGGACGAGCAACTTCGACTTGATCGTCGGGTCGTTGCTGCCCAGCGCCTTGTCGATCTGTCGGCCGGCCGACGTGCCGCCGGAGATTTCCACAAAGTAATCCCAGTTGAACTGACCATTGGTCGTCGCCGCATCGATCAGTTGCCTGATCTGGGTCAGCATGTCCTGGAAAGTCGGCGCGATCTTCGAGGTTTCCGAGGCGGCGAAGCGCCGGAGCCGAGGGCGTTCGGCGCCGCTCCCCTGCTGCACCACATGGGTCATTTCGTGCGCCAGCAGGCGCCGGCCGCGCGCGCTGCCCGGTGCGTACTGTCCGGCCCCGAATACCATGTGCGAGCCGACCGTATACGCCAGCGCATCGACGGCGGCCGCCGACTCGGCAGCCTCGGCGTCCGAGTGCACGCGCACATGCTGGAAATCGTAACCGAAACGGTCTTCCATGAACGATCGCGTGGCGGCGTCGAGCGGCTCTCCAGGCGAATTGAGCACGTCGTGGACGATCGGCGGCGCCGCGGCACCGCCAAGCGATGCCGCGCCACCAAATTCCTTGCGCGACAGCTTTCGCTTTTCCCGCTCATCGTCGGCGCAGGTTTGGCACTGGCGCTGCAGCTTGGTGTCGGCGGGAGCGGCCGGATCGGGCATCCGCAATACAGTGTCGGCGACCCGGTCCGCTTCGTGCTCCTGCGGGTCGTCAAGGGACCCGACCGCCAACTTCGCCTGAAGGCCCACGGGCGCGGGTGTGATGGTGCTGAAATCCCAGGCGGCGCCGCGCCCGCTTGCCCGATCCTGCGGCGGCCTGCGCCCCCGATCGGGCCACGACGTCAGCCCCGCCGCCGAACTCCGGGTCGGGGCAAGGGGTGCCTTGGCTTGGGTCCTTGCCGCCAACGGAGCAAACATCGCTGCACCATCCTTGGACCCGGGGCCTTGGGCGAGGGATCTTGAGCGAGGGCCTTGGGGCGAGGGGCCGATCGGGAAACGATAGCGATCTCGTCGTATGATATAAACCCATTCCGGCTTTCGCCGCCGCCTCTTTT
>DASQGR010000309.1:0-7453 GCA_035632515.1 Allostellaceae bacterium
CTCGCCTCGCCGACCATGCGCATCTCGACGTCGGCGGTGAGCGCGCTCGCGACACCGCCCGATTTGCCGAGCACCAGCGGGTTGCCCGTATCGTCGCGGGCGAAGAGGCCGTCATCCGCCGCGCCGGGCGCCTGGATCACCAGCCAGGCGGCGTTGGTATAGCGCGCCAGGTAATCGAGATCGACATGATCGCCGCGCAGCAGCTCGTGGATCAGCGACAGCACGAACAACCCGTCGGTGCCCGGACGGATGCCGATCCACTCGTCGGCAATCGCCGAATAGCCGGTGCGCACCGGGTTGATCGAGATCGACTTCGCGCCGCGCTTCTTCATCGCCGACAGCGATATCTTGATCGGATTGGAATCGTGGTCCTCGGCGACGCCGAACATCAACACCAGCTTGGCGTGCTCCCAGTCGGGCTCGCCGAACTCCCAGAAGCTGCCGCCGATCGTGTACATGCCGGCAGCGGCCATGTTGACCGAGCAGAACCCGCCATGCGCGGCGAAATTCGGGGTGCCGAACTGCGTCGCCCAGAACCCCGTCAGCGATTGGCTCTGGTCGCGGCCGGTGAAGAAGGCGAGTTTTTTCGGATCATCGGCGCGGATGCGCGACAGCCACTCGACCGCGGTGGCGATCGCCTCGTCCCACTCGATCTCGCGAAATTCGCCGGCGCCGCGCTCGCCGACCCGGATCAGCGGCTTGCGCAGCTTGGCCGGCGATTGCTGGTGCATGATCCCCGACGCGCCCTTGCCGCAGATGACGCCGCGATTGACCGGGTGGTCGGGATTACCCTCGATATAGCGGATCCCGCCATCCTTGAGGTGCACTTTGATCCCGCAGCGGCCGGCGCACATGTAGCAGGTAGTGGTCTTGACCTCGTCCGAAACATGCGGCGAGGTGTCGACCACCTCCTGCGGTGTCCAGTAATCGCGCCAACGCTCGCGCCAGCCGGCTCCGATCATCGTGTCACCCCGTCTCCCTGATCGGCCGCCGTCGGCAGCGGAGCGAGCGACATGCCGCGCTCGCGGTAGAAGCGCGCGGCGCCGGCATGGAGCGGCACCGAAACTCCTTTCAGCGCATCCGCAAGCCGAATGCGACGGCCGATCGGGTCGAGTGCGGCGAGCTGCTTTGCCGCGCCTTCGCTCCATATCGCCCGGGTGATGTCGTAGACCAGCTGCGGGTCGGCGTCGGCGCTGACCATCCAGAGCGCATGAAACCCGACCGATGCCGTATCGGTGTCGACGTTGCGGTAGACCCCGGCCGGGATCACCGTCGGCGCGTAAAGGCTGAATTCCTTTCCCAGCTTCGCGGCGATATCGTCGGCCACCGGCACGAGGCGAACCGTCGATGCCGCCGCCAGTTCCTGTATCGCCGGGATGGGATAGCTGCCGGCCATGATCAGCGCATCGACCGTGCCCGCCTTGATCTCCTCTGCCGCCTGGGCCGGCCGCAGACTCTTGGTTACGACGTCGCCCTCGCCGAGGCCCGCAGCCGCCAGCAGCATCTTGGAATTGATCTGGGTCCCCGAGCCCGGCTCGCCGATCGCCACCGCCTTGCCGGCGAGGTCGGGGATCGAGCGGATCGGGCTGTCGACCCGCACCACCACATGCAGCGACTCGGGAAACAGGCTGGCGATCACCCGCAGCTTCGACATCTTGCCTTCGTCGGCAAAGGCGCCGGTGCCTGCATAGGCCATTCCCGCCAGATCGGCCTGGGCAAAGCCGGATTCGATCTGTCCGCTGTTGATCAGCCGCAAGTTCTCGATCGAGCCGTGCGTCGCCTGCGCCACCGCCACCAGCCCCGGCACCCCGCAGCCGCCGGACGGCCCGCACGCCGTTCCCTGCACCGGACTCGAGATCGCGCTGGCGACGACGCCGCCGATCTCGAAGAAGCTGCCGCCGGTCGCCGCCGTGCCGATGCGAAAAAACCTCGTATCGGTGTCGGCCGCCGCAGCCGCGCCGGCCAGGAGCGCGGCCGAAAACAAACCGGCGCAGGCAACCCCGCGCCAGCAATCTCTTAGGAGGGAAAACCTCGCCTCAGGCGGCAAGCTAGCCATGGGAAATGACACCACGCCTGCCCGTCGATTGCAACCCGCGATCGACGCGCCGGATGACGCACCGCCGGGTGATTTCCGCTCGTCATGACCCCGGACGATACGCCAATGTGGGCGCGCGAAGCAGCCTTGCAGCCCAGGATCGAGCCGATGCCTCACCCCGACCCCGCGATCGACCTGCGTTCCGATACCGTGACCCGGCCCTCGCCGGCAATGCGGCAATTCATGGCGGCGGCGCCGGTCGGCGACGACCAATACGGCGAGGATCCGTCGGTGAATTTGCTGCAGGAGCGGATCGCGGCGCTGATCGGCAAGGAGGCGGCGCTGTTCGTCCCCAGCGGCACGATGGCCAACCAGATCGCCGTCAAGCTGCTGACCCGGCCCGGCGACGACGTCGTCGTCAGCCAGAATGCCCACATGATGTGGCACGAGGCCGGCGCTGCGGCGGCCAATTCCGGAGTCCAGTTCACCCCGGTCGGCAACGGCGGCATCTTCACCGTCGACGATTTCCGTGCCGCGGTGAAGCCGCAGGGGCATATCGTGCTGCCGCCGACCGGCCTCGTCGCCATCGAGAACACGCATAATCTCGGCAGCGGCATCGTCTTTCCGCAGGCTGATGCGGCGGCCATCTGTACCGCGGCGCGCGAGGCCGGGATCGCCAGCTATCTCGACGGCGCCCGGCTGTTCAACGCCAGCATCGCCAGCGGCCGCAGCCTCGCCGAGCTGGCGCGGCCGTTCGACATCGCCTCGGTGGCGTTGTCGAAGGGGCTGGGCTGCCCGGTGGGCAGCGTGCTGGCCGGCAGCAAGGCCCAGATCGCTCGTGCGGTCACCGCCCGCCGCCGCTTTGGCGGAGCGCTGCGGCAGGCCGGGATCCTCGCCGCGGCCGGGCTTTACGCGCTCGACCACAATGTCGCGCGGCTCGCCGACGACCACGCCAACGCGCGGATCATCGCGGAGCGGATCGCCGGGCTGTCCGGTCTCCGCCTCGACCTCGGCTCGGTGCAGAGCAACATCGTCATCTGGGAAATGGCCGAAGGCGCCCCCGACGCAGCCGCAACCGTCGCCAAAGCCAAGGCGGCCGGGGTATTGATCTCGGCCCTCGGCCCCCGCACCGTGCGGGCGGTGACCCATCTCGACGTGAGCCGGGACCAATGCCGGCTGGCGGCAGAGCTGATTGCGGAAGCAATCGAATGAGGCTGAGCGCCATCCCTTAAGGAAGGTAGAGCACGATCTATTTGGATCGGGGCTTCAAAGCAGTTCCTCCTCCCGCAGGCTTGACCAGCGGGTCCACGTCACTATTTGCGAATGTCGCAGAAAAAGACCTGGATGGCCGGGTCAAGCCCGGCCAAGGCGGTACACAAAGCGATTCGTCCTAAACAGATCAGACTCTAATCCGGCCGTTTCTTCATCAGGTATTTCTGCTCGCCGGTCAGCACCAATTCGTTTTTCTGGTTGTGGACCGTCACCGCAACTGTCACCACACCGGTGGTTCGCTGCGGTTTCAACTGGGCCACCGTCAGGCCCGGGTACAGTGTGTCGCCGGGATAGACCGGCTTCAGGAATTTCGAGGATTGCTCGATAAAAGCGATCAGCGAGTCGCCGATGACATGCGCGAAGGTGCCGGCGCCGGCAGCAGTGAAGCACAGCACCTGGAAGCCGTGCGCCAACACTCCCGGATGACCGCGCTCGCGGCAATATTCGACGTCGTAATGGATCGGGTGGTTGTCGCCCGATACGGTCTGAAAGGCGGCGAAATTGGCGTCGGTGACCGTGCGGCTCGGGATATAGAAGCGCTCGCCGATTTCAAGGTCATCGAAGTACCGGCTCTCCGGAAAGCGATGCTGCCGCCGGTCGAAGGTATCGCTCATGGCAAAAACAACGCTCCCTCGGTCACCAGCCCGGCGATCGCCGCCGGGCCGAACCCCAATTCGGCAAGGATCGTGCCGCCATTTTCGCCGACGCGCGGGGCCGGCGTCAGCGCCGCATCGGCGGCAGCAGCGATCCCCGGCGTGCGCGGCACCTTGAATGGCGGCATATCGCCCGGCGCCACCGTCACCGCCCCGCCGGTCGCGACGATATGCGGATCGGCGAGCCAGTCGTCGAAGCCGTTGATCCGGTCGGAGAGAATGTCGGCGGCGCGCAGCTTGGCCAGGCACGACTCGGTCGTCTCCTCGGCGATCAGCGCCCGCAACGTCTGGAACAGCGGCCCCGCATTCGCGGCCCGCGTCGCAAAGCTGAGATAGCGCGGGTCCCCCGCCAGATCGGGCCGGCCCAGCGCGCCGACCAGGCGGCCGAACTGATCCTCGCGAATAAGGGCGATCATCACCCACCCGCCGTCCTTGGTCCGGTAGGCGCCGGTCGGCGTGTTGAGCACCATCGGCGCGCCGTTTTCGAGCACGTGCTCGGCCAATTTATGGCCGAGGATCGAGGCGCCGCACTCGGCAAGGCTGACGGCGATCCGCGTGCCGACCCCGCGCCGCTCGCGGGCATAGAGCGCCACCGCCAGCGCTTGCGCCGCGTAAAGCCCGGTCAAGGTATCGATGATGATCGCGCCGACCCGGTGCGGCGTGCCGTCATCCCCGACATTGAGCGCGACCAGACCCGAATAAGCCTGCGCCACCGAATCGGTGCACGGGAGGGTCGCATACGGCCCCTCCTGCCCGAACCCGCTGACCGAGACGTAAAGCAGCCGCGGGTTCAGCGCCGACAGCACGTCATAGCCGAGGCCAAGCCGCGCCATCGCCCCCGGCCGGTTGTTTTCGATGACGATGTCGGTGCGTTTCACCAGGTCGAGCGCGATGTCGCGCGCCGCCGAGGCCTTCAAGTCAAGCGCCAGGCTCTTCTTGCCGCGGTTGTAATGCGCCGACATTGCCGTGTGGTCGCCATAGCGGGTACCGAGCCCGCGCGACCAGTCGCCGCCGATCGGCTCGATCTTGACGACCTCGGCGCCGTGCATCGCCAACAGCATGCCGCAATAGGGCGCGGCAATCCCCTGGCCGAAATCGAGCACCCTGAGGCCGGTATAAGCACCCTCGGCGGTCATTTATGCCCCTCCCTTTCCGAGCCAGATGGCGGCGCATTGCGCGGCCGCCTGCTCGGCGCGTTGGGCGATCTCGGCGTCCGACAGGGTCGAGAGCGGATGGTCGATCACCACCGGCGCGAGGTCGGGCATGCCAAGCGCGTCGCGCTGCATGTTGGCCTCGTGGACGAACTCGGTGGTGACGACCACCGCGGTCGGCCGGCCCAGCGCCTCGAGAGCAATGGCGTCATGCGTACAGCACGACGTACACGACCCTCAATCGCCGATCGCGGTCAGGACGATGTCGTTGGCGGCGGCGATCTCGGCGACCAGAACGGGATCCGCCGATTTGGAAAAGCTTTCCTTGCGGTAGTAGTGGACCGCGGCGAGGCCATGCCGTTCCTCGAGCAGACTGGCGGTCTTGCGCAGCAGGCGGTTGGCGTTCCACTTGGTGTTGTCGAGAATGCCGAGCCGCAAGCCCTTGAGCGCCGCCGCCCGTGGCGCCAGCGCCACGCGCTCGGCATCGACCCGCCCGCGCGGATCGAAGACGGTAAGATATTCGAGCGTTTCCATCTCGCCTCCCGATGCTCCCCGGACAAGCCCGGCCATGACGGCGGGCATGACGCCGGGCATGACGAATGAGGTCACAGATAACACGTCCCGTCGACGCAGACCGGGCCGGAGGGGCCACTGCCTTCGATCCCGCGCAGCACCGGCGACGACATATGCCCCCAGCCTGGAATGAAGGCCGAGAACCGGCCGGCAGTGCCGCCGATAACGAACAGGTGGATGTGGTCCGGGCTCGGCACGATCGGGATGCGCGAATCGAGCTCGCGCTTGTAATGCCGCGGCAGGTTGCGGTTGTAGATCTTGCCGTAGCGGTGATCGAAGGTCAGTTCGCGGAACAGGTTCCACGCGTTCATGTGCAGGTAGGTGCGGATGTCGTGCCGGGTCCAGCCCTTGGCGGCGATGGTGCGCGCGTGCTCCGGCCCGATGACGACGGCGCAATGGCCGCTCGACACCGCGTTGTTGTTGGCGATCGTGCTCATCGCCGAGCAGATGCTGTCGAGGATGCCTTCGGGGTCGTCGGCGACATGGTTGGTGACGCTGTGCGGCGGCTCGGCGGCGATGACGAACACGGTCGAATCGTCGCCGTCAAACCCCTTCTCGACATGATAGGGCGCAAAGGGGCTCGCTTCCTCGTTCTCGGCGACGCAATAAGTGTACTTGCCGGGGTGGCCCAGGGTCGATTTGTCGAGATCGCCCGGCGTGCCGCCGCCGACATTGAGCAGGATCAGCCGGATCGCCCGGCCGATCGTCGCATTGGCGCGGTTCCCGGAACCAAAGGCGTTGACCCCGCCATTCATGCCGATCGCGCGCGCGACCGGCCCGTTGACGACGAGCAACGGCCCCGCCATGTGGGTCGTTGCCTGCACGCCGTTGAGGTTGAAGGCCGGCGCCGTCAGCGCCAGCATTGCCGCGCGCACCACCGGCGCGTAGTCGGGCCTGCACCCGGCCATCACCATGTTGATCGCGAGGACCTCGCGGGTAAGCCCGCCATAGCGCGGCGGAACCCGGCATTCGAGGAAATCGGGCTCGCCGCCGAGCGCGGCGATGCAGGCGGCCACCGTCTCTGCCGTGGGCGGCACGACCGGGAGCCCGTCGGTCCAGCCCTGCTCGAAATACCATTCGGCCAGATCGGTGCCCTGCGGCACGCGCAAGGTAATTTGGCCCGATCTTGACGGCGTTTCGATCGCGCTAAACCGGGCTGCCATCGCCGCTTCCTCTCGCCCCGACCCGGTCGAGGCTAGAGCAAATTGCGCCGGCGCGGAACCGGAAGCGCTGCGACGAAGCCGGCGTCACATGGCCCTAGCGTCCCGACCACGAAATCGAGACGCTACCACCGGCGGTAGTTGGGCACGCAGCGCCTATGCCACCGGCCCCAGCGGTCCTGCCAGCCGACCGGATGCCACCCGGGCCCGCAACCGCCCCGCACCTCGATGATCCCGGCCGGAGCGGTGGTTACGGAATCGTGGATCACCACCGGAACGGCCCGCGCCGCCGAAGCCGTTGCAATCAGCCCTAAGGCTGCGATCGACGCTACGAATGTGCCACGCATGGGGCCTCCTCAATGAACCATCAACTGGGAACTACCAACCCGGAACTACCAACGCTAACAATGGTGACAACGAGCGGAGGCGAAATCCAATTCATCGCACGCGGTTTTTTTGACTCTTACCCGCGCCGGGCGATTGCCGAGCCCATGCCGGTGGCATAACCGGGCTCGACCCGGACATCGACCAGCGCCACGCCGCCGGCCTCGACGGTCTCGATCGCGCTGCGCAGGGTGCGCACCAGCTCGCCCGGGTCGCGCACCGGAC
>DASQGR010000310.1:0-5965 GCA_035632515.1 Allostellaceae bacterium
ATATCGTATTCGCGCAGGATTGTCGGATCGAATTCGTGCCCCATTTCGACGGCTCAGCGGTATTTGTTGACGATCTGGCGCAGCTCCGGCCCGAGTTCGGGATGTTCGAGCCCGAGCGCGAGGTTGGCTTCGAGGTAGCCGAGCTTGTCGCCGCAGTCGAAACGCCGCCCGGCAGCGCGAAAGCCGTGGAAATCCTGACCGTCGGCGATCAGCGCGGCAAGCCCGTCTGTCAGCTGGATTTCATTGCCGGCCCCGGGCCTGGTCTTTTCGAGATGGCCGAACACTTCGGGCTGGATGATATAGCGGCCGATGATCGTCAGGGTTGACGGCGCCTTTTCCGGGGCTGGCTTTTCGACGACGCCCTTGGCCCGCACCAGCCTGCCTTTGTCCTCGACGATGTCGAGCACGCCGTAGCGGCTGGTATGCTCGCGCGGCACCTCGACGACGGCGACGACGTTACCGCCGGTCTCGGCATAGGCGTCGACCATCTGCTTGAGGCAGGGCGGGTCGCAGACCATCAGATCGTCGACCAGCAAAACCGCGAATGGCTCGTCGCCGACCAGATGCCGGGCGCACCACACCGCATGGCCGAGCCCCAACGGGTGCTGCTGCCGGGTAAAGGCGATCTGCCCGGCGGCAGGGAGCCATGCCTGCAACTCGCCAAGCTGTTCGGTCTTGCCGCGTTGGTGCAAGGTCGCCTCCATCTCGTAGGCGACGTCGAAATGATCTTCGAGCGCGGCCTTGCCGCGTCCGGTAACAAAATAGAATTCCTCGATGCCAGCCGCCTTGGCTTCTTCGAACGCATAGTGGATCAGCGGCCGGTCGACGACCGTCAGCATTTCCTTTGCCATTGCCTTCGTCGCCGGCAGGATGCGGGTGCCGAGCCCGGCGACCGGGAACACCGCCTTGCGCACGGGTTTGTGCATGCTTCTCCTCGTCAGGGTCGGGGGTTCAGCATTGATGGGATTGTAAGCGCATTCCAATAACGCGGTGGCAGGCGAAACGCTTCCACTTCCTGCAAGATGGTACGATTGTCCGCTAAATCTGGCGTTGTGTTAATCGAAAGCGGCTTTCAGCGTCCCCGCCGCTGTTGCAGCAGCACGTCGCGGGCCCGGTTGATCTTGGTGGCGAGATAGTCGGTGCCGCCATGATCGGGGTGGAGCTGCATCATCAGCCGGTGATGCGCGGCCTTGATCGCGGCGTCGTCGGCGCCCGGCTTGAGCCCGAGAATGGCATAGGCTTCGTCGACGCTCATCTCGGCTCCGTCGCGCGGCGGCGGGGAGCGCGCCTCTCCGCTGCCGAATCCCTCGCGCCAATCGGGATGCAGCCGGTCGAGATAGGCTTCGACGAGGCGGGCGCCGTCTTCGTCGGCGGCGCGGCACTCGCGCAGCAAGGCGAGAAGATCGTCAAGGCTCAGCTCGTCGAGCCGCATCCCGGCGAAAGCTCCGGCCATCACGGTGCCGGTCATCGCCCCGGTGTCGTGGTCGAGGGTCATGCGCAGATAGGTCGTGCCGACATCCGAGGTGCGGCCGGCCGCCGGCCCGCCGAACCCGCTGAAGAACGACCGCAGATACCCTCGCAGGTAGGGAAACGCCAGGGTTAGCGGCAGCCACAGAAAAGCGAAACGCTCGGACAGCAGCAGCCCGAGGAACAGCAGCCCTGCAACGCCGAGCGCCGTCCATTTGAGTCCGCGCGCCAACCTGGCCGGATCGGCGTTGACGAACAGGTAGACCAGCAGCAGCAGCCCGCCGAGGATCGCCACGCCGCCGAGAATGAGCATCGCCGCGGGTCTCCGCCGATCAAATCAATCGTCATTCCCGTGGAAGCGGGGAGCCAAAGCAAGCGCTATGACGCGCGCCCCTGGACCCGCGCTTTCGCGGGGGTGACGACAGAAATTCGCAATCGCGATCACGTCCCGCCGTCAGCCTCGCAGCTGCGCGGTGAGCAGCCGGATGTCGCCGCCCCGGCCGTCGCGCTCGTGGCGCTTGCTGTAGTCGGCGAGCGCGCGATAGCCGCCGGCGGCGTAGACCGCGATCGCGGCGAGCAGCGCCTTGAGCCGGTCGGCGCTGGCCAGATCGAAGCTCAGATAGGCGCCGCGCGACAATTTGGCGATTTGCTTGAAGGCGCGGCCGGCATCGGGGTCCCCGCCTTCGTGAAAGACGAAGACCGGGGTGCCGAGCAGCCCCAGCTCGCCGGCGCGCTGGCACAACCGGTCGACATTCTCCTCCATCGCGTCGCCGACGAAGACCACGGCATTGACCCGCCGCTTGCGGGTTTCGACGAGGGCGTGGTCGAGCACCCGCTCGATCTGGGTCTCGCCGCCGATGCAGGATACCGCGCGCATCGCCCGGTGCAGCTCGGCGGCGTTGGCCATCCAGCGGCTCGCCTTGCACTCGGCGAAGCCGCGATAGAACACCAGTTTGACGTCGAGCCCGCCAAGCGCGGCCGTGGCCTCGAACATTTCGCCCTGGATGCGGCAGGCGCGGTCCCAGCTCGGCTCACGGCTGGCGGTGGCGTCGAGGGCGAAGATCAGTCGCCCGCGCCCGCCGCCGGGCCG
The DNA here is from genome assembly GCA_035632515.1 of Allostellaceae bacterium. Classification (GTDB taxonomy): domain Bacteria; phylum Pseudomonadota; class Alphaproteobacteria; order ATCC43930; family CGMCC-115725; genus DATARH01. The sequence continues at coordinate 2,558 of DASQGR010000310.1, forward strand.
CACCGCCGGTGCCCTGCCGAGGTCGGCGAGAAAGGCATCGACCTCGGCCGATGGGGACGCCGTGGGAAGCTTGTTGTCGCTCATCATCGTCACTCAGGCTGGACGCAGCCATACCGAGGTGTCGTGAAACACCGCGCCGCCATGCGGCAGGCCGGGATCGGCGCTGGTCAAGAGGTTGATGCCGATGCCTTCCTCAAAGGCCGCGTTCGGCCAAACCCCTTCGACGACGACCACCCGCGGCTGCAGCCCGTCGAAGGCGCGGGCGTGGACGACGACGCTGCCCTTGTCGTTGCCGATCCGGATACGGTCGCCATCGCCAAGGCCGAGCTTAGCCAGCGCCTCGGGATGCACCAGCGCGCTCGGCCTTCCCTCGCGGGCGATGCCCGACGGGGTGTTGTTGAAGCTGGTATTCAGGAACGAGCGCGACGGCGCCGGCACCATGCGGAACGGCCGCTCCGGGTCGCCGTCGTCGATGATCGCAACATGGTCGGGCAGTTCCGGCAGCGCCGCATGGTCGCGGCCGACCGACGACCAGCGCGCACGAAAATGGAATTTCCTGTCGAGATGGCCAAACCCGTCGAGAAAATGCGCGGTCTCGAACGGTTGCGCGCAATCGAGCCAGGTGCCCTCGACGAATTCCTCCGGACCGGGCAGGCCGCTCGCCCGCAAGGTCTCGGCGATGATCTCGAATGCGGTCATCCGGAAGCCGCGATGCTTGGCGCCAAGCCGCTCGGCCAGGCCGCAATGCACCTCATGGTTCGATCGGCACTCGCCATAGGGCGGCACCACGGCGCGGTGCATCTGCAGGAAGGTGTGCGCTCCGGCCGTGTACATGTCGTCGTGCTCGAGGAACGTCGTCGCTGGCAGCACCACATCGGCCATCGCCGCGGTCTCGGTCATGAACTGCTCGTGCACGCAGACGAACAGATCGTCCCGGGCAAAGCCGCGATGCACCAGGCCCGCTTCGGGCGAGACCACCATCGGGTTGGTATTCTGGATTAGCAGCGCATCGACTGGCGGGCCGTCGCCGAGGTCGCGCCTGTCGCCGGTCAGGATCGGGCCGATGCGCGACTGGTCGAGAATGCGCGTCGAATGGTCGATCAGGTGGGCGCCTTCGATCAGCCTCCGGTCGATCTGCACCAGGCCGTGGTTCGACTGCAGTGCGCCGCCGCCCTCGTATTGCCAGGCGCCGGTGACGGCCGGCAGGCAGGTTACCGCGAACAGCTGCGCCGCGCCGTTGCGCTGGCGCGAAAAACCGTAGCCGAGCCGGATATAGGATCGCTTGGTCTGCCCGTAGAGCCGGGCGAAGGCGACGATCTCGGCAGGCGACAACCCGCTGATCCCGGCGGCCCATTCGGGGTCGCGGCTTTCGAGATGCGACTCCAGCCCGGCCGGATCGTCGGTATAGCGCGCCAGGTAGGCCCGGTCGGCATAGCCCTCCTTGAACAGCACATGCATCACCGCGCAGGCGAGCGCGCCGTCGGTGCCCGGCAGCGGCGCCAGGTGCATGTCGGCGATCTCGGCAGTGCCGGTGCGGTACGGATCGACGACGACCAGCTTGGCGCCGCGCTCCTTCCGCGCCCGGGCGATATGCGCCATCGCATTGACCTGGGTCGAGACGGGATTGCCGCCCCAGACGACGATCAGGTCGGATGTCGCCATCTCGCGCCCGTCGACCCCCCGCTTGGCGCCGACCCCGACCAGCCAGCCGGCATCGGTCAGCGTGTTGCAGATCGTCGAATGCTGGCGGGAATAGCGCATCGCATGACGCAGCCGCTGCAGCCCGTCGCGCTGCACCAGCCCCATCGTGCCGGAATAGTAGTGCGGCCAAACCGCCTGCGAGCCATGGCGCTGGGCGGCGCGGGTCAGCCCTTCGGCGACGAGGTCGAGCGCCTCGTCCCACGAGATCGGGGCAAAGGCGGCATGGCCGACGCCCTTGTCGCCGACCCGGCGCAACGGCACCGACAGCCGCTCCGGGTGATACTGGCGCTCGGAATAGCGCCCAACCTTGCCGCAGACGACGCCATCGGTATAGCCCTGCGCCCGCGCACCGCGGATGCGCCCGACGCGGGCTCCGTCGATGCGCTCGACCTCGAGCGCGCAGGCGCTGGGACAATCGTGTGGGCAAACGCTGAACGCGACATCAAGCGGCAAAGGCGTGCTCCGACTTCTTGTTCTCCTACAAGATATAAGCGCGCCCCGGTGCTCAGTACAGAATTGAGGGCAGCCACGCGCCTGCCGGCGCGTTGTACAAGCCCATGCTCGTCAACGTCGTTTGCTGGGCAAGCCGGAGCCGATCGACCGAGGCGAAATCGCGCGCAAAGTTGTGCTGATCGGTGATGGCGGCGAAAGCGTCGAAGATGATGCGGCCGCATTCGGCGGCGTCGGCCGGGGTTGCCTCCCTGATCGTCACCGTCAGTGGCCTTCTCCCTGTCTCCGGCGCCCCAATTTCTGATAGACGGCGTATGATGCCGTAGCAAGCCGCGAGGTCGCGATGTCCTTCACCCTGACTTCCGATCAGCTGGAAATCCGCGAGGCGGTGGCGCGGCTCTGCACGCGGTTCGGCGACGATTACTGGCTGAAGAAGGATACGGAAGGCGGTTTCCCGCACGAGTTCCACCGGGCGATGGCGGAGGGTGGCTGGCTCGGCATCGCCATGCCCGAGCAATTCGGCGGCAGCGGGCTCGGCATCACCGAGGCGGCGGTGGTGATGCAGGCGGTGGCGCAATCGGGCGCCGGGTTTTCGGGCGCCTCGGCCGTCCACATGAACATCTTCGGCCTGCACCCGGTCGTCGTCTTCGGCACCAAGGAGCAGCAGCAGCGCTTTCTGCCGCCGCTGATCGCCGGCAACGAAAAGGCCTGCTTTGCCGTCACCGAGCCCGATGTCGGCCTCGACACCACCCGGCTCAAGACTCGCGCGGTGCGCGAGGGCAACGGCTATGTCATCTCCGGCCGCAAGGTGTGGACCTCGACCGCGCAGGTCACCGAGAAGATGCTGATCCTCGCCCGCACCACGCCGTTTGAGGAGGCAGCCCGCCCCTCGGCGGGGATGAGCCTGTTCTACACCGACCTCGACCGCAGCGCGGTCGAGGTACGCGAAATCCCCAAGATGGGCCGCATGGCGGTCGATTCGAACCTGCTGTTCATCGACGGGCACAAGGTGCCGCTCGAGGACCGCATCGGCGAGGAGGGCAAGGGCTTTCAGTACATCCTGCACGGGATGAACCCGGAACGCATCCTCATCGCCGCCGAGGCGGTCGGCCTTGGCCGGGCGGCCCTCGCCCGGGCTGCGCGCTATGCCGGCGAGCGCATCGTCTTCGGCCACCCGATCGGCCAGAACCAGGGGATCCAGCACCCGCTCGCCGAGCGCTGGATCGAGCTGGAAGCCGCCGAACTATTGGTGCTGCG
>DASQGR010000311.1:0-2876 GCA_035632515.1 Allostellaceae bacterium
GTGCGTCAATTCAAGATGACGGTGCGGCCGGTGAGTGCGGCGTGGCGCTACCGCGAGTTGATTGCCGCTGTCTTGCGGCGGGAGCTCGAGGATCGGTTCAGCGGCTCGGTGTTGGGCTGGCTGTGGGCAATCGCCGGCCCGTTGATTACGGTGACGGTCTATCTGGTGATGTTCACCACGGCGGTGAAGTTGCCGGTAGCGTCGGCCCAAGCCAGCACATCGCATTACGCGCTCTCGGTCTTTGCCGGATTGATCGTTTTTGGCGTCTTCGCCGAGCTATGCTGCCGCGGGCCGGTGCTGCTCCACGAGCACGCCTGGTTTCTGAAATCATCGATCTTCCCGAGCGAGATTCTTGCCTGGATCGCTTTGTTCCGGGCCCTGACCTTCGCCGGCGTCAGTCTATGCGTCTTACTTGTCTTTCAGCTGGGGTTCGGCGAGACACCCCAGCTTTCCCTCCTGCTTTTGCCCTTGGTTATCCTGCCACTCGGCTTGTTTTTGCTCGGCGTGGTGGGGTTTCTGGCGGGGATCGGCGCTTTCACCCGAGACATTTCGTACCTGATGACGACGTTTGTCCCGTTGACGATGGCGGCCACTCCCGTGTTCTACACGATCTCGGATATGCCGCCGGTGTTACGGGCAGCGGCTTATCTCAACCCGATCGGCGTCTCGATCGAGATGATGCGCGCCGTGGTTCTCGGCGATACCCGGGTTCCGGTTCTCGTCTACGCGCTTTTTTGCGCCGCGGCCCTTGCCGTATTCCGGGCCGGCTACACCGTGTTCGACCGATACAAGGGCATTGCGCTCGATGCAATCTGACGTCGCAATCCGTTGTGTAGGCCTGAGCAAAGTCTTCCAGCTTTACGCCCGGCGCCCGGACCAGATTAAGCAGATGCTGTTCGGCAGCTTCCGGCGGTATTACCAGGAATACTGGGTCCTTCGTGACATCGACCTCGAGATCAGACGCGGCGAGGCGGTCGGCGTTGTCGGACGCAATGGCGCCGGAAAGACGACCTTGCTGCGGCTGCTGTGTGGCATTACGCAACCAACCCATGGCGAGCTGTACGTCAACGGCAGGGTAGCGCCTATCTTGGCGCTCGGCGCGGCGTTCGACCTCGAGTTGACCGGGCGCAAGAATGCATTGCTCGGTGCCGCGGTGCTCGGACTGCGCCGGACCGACATCCTTCAGCGAATTCCTTCGATCGCTGAATTTGCTGCTATCGGGCAGTTCATCGATCAGCCCGTGCGGCTCTACTCATCGGGCATGCGCGCCCGGCTCGCCTTTACGATTTGCGCGCATGCGGACGCCGACATCCTGATTGTCGACGAGGCGCTCGCCGTCGGCGACGCGGCCTTCCGGCGCCGCTGTCTCGATTTCATGGAATCGTTCCGCCGGCACGGCACGCTGATCCTCGTAACGCACGAGATGGGACAGCTCAAGGAGATGTGCGACCGGGCGATTTGGGTCGATGACGGCCGTATTCGCGCCAACGGGGATACGGCCAAGGTCGTGCAAGCATACGAGGAAGCGGCGGCCACCGAAGAAGACGACGGCGCGCGCTTCTGGATGCAGCAGCTCGAGGAAACGGGCGCTGCCGGTTGAATTCTCCGCAAAACTCTGTCGGACGAAGCCGCAGCGGCGCGCGTCCGGCCAATTTGACGTGGATCAATGAGCTGGAAAGCCGATCGAGATTGATAAGACCCACATTCTGCGTGGAGGTTCTCGATGAAGCCGCTCCTGGCAGGGATCGCGTTCACCGCTGTCTCGTCGATTGCGGCGCCGGTTTGGGCGCAGGCTGCGATGACGGCCGAAGACCTCAATCGCGCGGAACTCAGCCGCCTTGCTACGCCTGCCGCTGCAACTATTCCGGCGGCAGCGGCTCCGGCGGCCGTGGTGCCGCAACCTTATGTTCCGCCGGCGGTCCCGGCTCCGGCGGCCGCGGTGCCACAACCGTACCTGCAGCCGGCGCAAATGTACTATTATCCCTACCAGTACCCGTACTACGGCTACCAATATCCGTATTACTATTATCCAACCTACAGTTACGGCTATCCCTATTATTCGGACTACGTCTACCCGTATACCTCGCTTGGCGTCTCACCCGGATGGGGCTGGGGCTGGCGTCGAAGTTGGAGCGGCTGGCATGGCAGTTGGCACGGAACCGGGCACTGGCATCATCGTTGATCTTCAAGGCGTGATGACGGCCCTCGATCTCCCGGAGGGCCGCGGATGAGACTACGAACGATCTCCCTCGTCGCCGCATTGGCCGTCACGACGCCTGCCTGGGCTCAGGTTCCGGTTTCGGCCGACGACCTCAATCGTCAGGAGTTGAGCAGACTGGCGGGCATCGCTCCCGCGGCAGCCGCCACCGCTCCGCCAATCGGCTATACGATCGCGTCGCCGACGATCGCCGCCCCGCAGGCCTTGGTGCCGCCGTTGAGCTATGCCGGCCAGTCCCCGCTTGCCGAGCGGTACCCGTTTTCGTGGCTAAACCGCTACTACGGCTATCAGCCTCTCGCCACGTACGAGTACATCGATTCGGGTCCTGAGGCCCATTACGCGCCAGTCCCCGTCTTAGCCGACTGGTATTGAGGCAGCCGGCCGGCTTGTCCGCGTCATTCCGCGGCTTCGAGCGCCAAGCCCGGCTCGGTCACTGCCTCGAGCTGGCCCACCGTCTCCTTGCCGAACAGCACCGGAATGAACGCGCCGCACAGCACGACGATGGTGATGGTGCCGAAAAAGATGAACGGGTCGCCGACATGCGGCTCCATCAGGAACGGCGCCAGCACGCCGGCAAAGATGCGGCCGAAGGCCTCACCGAACACGTTGCCGCGGCCACGCAGTGCGGTCGGGAATTGTTCCGACAAATAAACCCGCA
>DASQGR010000312.1:0-4753 GCA_035632515.1 Allostellaceae bacterium
CGCGGCAACGCGTGAGGCGCGCCACCAGCGACAGGTTAACCATGATCCTGCAGGCGGGATCTCATGGCAGATGAACGCAACAGAATTGGCGGCACGATCCATCCCGTAATCCTGTCGGGCGGTTCCGGCACCCGGCTGTGGCCGATGTCGCGGGCGCTTTATCCCAAGCAGCTGCTGGCGCTGGTCGGCGAGCACAGCCTGCTGCAGCAGGCGGCGCTGCGGGTTCCCGGCAGCGCCGGTTTCGCCGCGCCGCTGGTCATTGCCAACGAGGAACACCGCTTCATCATCGCCGAGCAGTTGCGCGGCATCGATCTCGTGCCGCAGGCGCTCCTGCTCGAACCCGTCGGCCGCAACACCGCGCCCGCTGCGGCGGTTGCGGCCTTGCGCCTGGTCGAGACCGATCCGGACGCGTTGATGCTGCTGATGCCCTCCGATCACGTGGTCGAGGATGTCGGCGCGTTTCGCCAGGCGGTAGAGCGCGCCGCGGCGGCGGCCCGCACCGGGCGCCTCGTCACTTTCGGGATAAGCCCGGAGCGAGCCGAGACCGGCTATGGCTATATCGAGCGGGGGCCGCCGCTCGCCGGCCGCGAGGGCGCGTTCGATGTGGTCCGGTTCGTCGAGAAGCCCGACGCCGCCACGGCCGAGCGCTATGTCGCCGCCGGTAATTTCTTCTGGAACAGCGGCATCTTCCTGTTTCCGGCGGCGCTCTACCTGAGCGAACTTCACCGCCTGCGGCCGGATATGCTGTCCGCCTGCCGCGCAGCGATGGCGGGAGCGCGCCAGGACGAGGATTTTACCCGCCTCGATAAAGCGACCTTTGCCGGTTGCCCGGCCGACTCGATCGACTATGCGGTGATGGAAAAAACCGGCCGCGCCGCGGTGGTGCCGGTGTCGATGGGGTGGAGCGATCTCGGTTCGTGGGACGCGCTGTGGGAGATGGCGGAGAAGGACGCGGCCGGCAACGCGCTCGCCGGCAACGTCATCGCCGAAGACACGCGCAACTGCTACGTCCGCTCGGAAGGCGGGCTGGTCGCCGCGCTGGGAATCGAGGATATGATCGTCGTCGCCACGCAGGACGCGGTCATGCTGGCGCCGCGCAGCCGCGCCCAGGATGTTCGCCATCTGGTGGCGCGGCTGACCGCGGAAAACCGCAGCGAGGCCTCGGCCCTGCCGCGCGTGCTGCGACCCTGGGGCTCCTACGAGTCGCTGCACAACGGCCATCGCGTGCAGGTCAAGCACATCATCGTCAAGCCGGGCGGCAAGCTGTCGCTGCAGATGCACCATCACCGCGCCGAGCACTGGGTCGTCGTGCGGGGCACCGCCCGCATCCGCCGCGGGAACGAGGAACTCATCCTCACCGAGGACCAGTCGACCTATATTCCGCTCGGCACCCTGCATCGGCTCGAGAACCCGGGCAAGATCCCGCTTCACGTCATCGAGGTGCAGTCCGGCCCCTATCTCGACGAAGACGACATCGTCCGCTTCGAGGATGATTACGGGCGTAATTAGCCGGCCCCCAATACGCGGCTTGGCGCGCGGCGGCGTCCCGGACGACAAGTCGCGTCATCGGCGGACAAATCGAAAACGGCATCCTTTGCAACCGGGCGGCGGCGAGATTCCGATTGCCTTCGGGGGGGCGGCGGCGTCACGATCCGGTCATAAGGTTGGGGACGGCGTGAGCGGTCACGCCAGCGCCCCGGGGACGGAATGGAGACGCTTATGACCGACGCTGCCCAAGGTCACGCACCGGGCCATCGCTGCGTGGTTCTGGTTGGCCCCTATCTGTCGGGCAAGACGACGCTGCTCGAGGCCATGCTCTATTCGAGCGGCACCACCAGCCGGCGGGGCAGCGTGCGCGAGGGCAGCTCCGTCGGCGACCACGTCGCCGAGGCGCGGGCGCGGCAGATGTCGACCGAGATGAACGCCGCCGAGGCAACTTATCTCGGCGACAAGTGGACGATCCTCGATTGCCCCGGCTCGGTCGAGCTGTCCTACGAGGCGCAGCAGGCGATGCTGGCCGCCGATGTTGCGGTCGTGGTGTGCGAGCCCGAGGTCGAGCGTGCGGTGACGGTCAGCGCCTTGCTGCGCTTCCTCAGCCGCCACAACGTCCCCCACATGATCTTCATCAACAAGCTCGACACGGCGAGCGCGCGGGTGCGCGACGTGCTGGCGGGGCTGCAATCGTATTCCGAGCGGCCGCTGGTATTGCGCCAGGTGCCGCTGCGCGACGGCGAGGACATCACCGGCTATGTCGATCTGGTCAGCGAGCGCGCCTACAAGTACAAGCCGGGGCAGGCCTCCGAGCTGGTCTCGCTGCCGGCCGGTTTTTGGGACAACGAGGCCGACACCCGAACCAACCTCGTCGAAAAGCTCGCCGATTTCGACGACGGGCTGCTGGAAAAGCTGCTCGAGGACGCGCAGCCGTCCAAGGAGGAGATCTACGAGCATCTGAAGAAGGAAATCGGCGCCGCGCAGGTCGTGCCGGTGCTGGTCGGCTCCGGATTGCAGGATTTCGGCGTGCGCCGCTTGTGGAAGTCGCTGCGCCACGACACGCCGGGGCCGGACGTCGCCGCTGCGCGGCTCGGCATCGCCGCCGCGGGCGAGCCGATGGCCCAGGTCATCAAGACCTACCACCTGCCGCATACCGGCAAGCTGTCGCTGTCCCGGGTGTGGCGCGGCTCGATCGCCGAAGGTGCGGTGCTGAACGGGGTGCGCGTCGCCGGGATCGTGCGCGTCAACGGCGCCCAGCACGAAAAGGTGGCGTCCGCCGGGATCGGCGAGGTGGTCGGCTTCACCCGGATGGAGGAGATCGCCACCGGCACGGTGCTGACCCCGTCGGGAAAGGCCGATCCGCTGCCCCAGCCGGAAAAGCCGCAGCCGGTGTTCGGCCTTGCGGTACACGCCGAGAAGCGCGGCGACGATGTCAAATTGTCGGGCGCGATCGCCAAGCTGATCGACGAAGACCCGGCGCTCGAACTGGAGCAGAACCAGGACACCCGCGAGATGGTGCTCTGGGGCCAGGGCGACGTGCACATCCAGATCGCGATCGACCGACTGCGCAACCGCCACAACCTCGCGGTGGTCGGCCATCCCGCGGTGGTGCCTTATCGCGAGACCATCCGCCGCGGCATGCAGCAGCATTCGCGCTTCAAGCGGCAATCGGGCGGGCACGGCCAGTTCGCCGACATCACCATCGACGTCAAGCCGGAGCCGCGGGGCGCGGGCTTCATCTTCAAGGACAGCGTCGTCGGCGGCGCGATCCCGCGCAACTACATCCCGGCGGTCGAGGAAGGCATCGAGGAGGCGCTGAAAGTGGGGCCGCTCGGCTTCCCGGTGGTCGACCTCTCGGTCAATTTGCTCACCGGCCAGTTCCACGCGGTCGACAGCTCCGACATGGCGTTCAAGACCGCCGGCCGCCAGGCGATCCAGGAATCGCTGGCGAAATGCGAGCCGTTTCTGTTGGAGCCGATCGATTCGGTCGAGATCTCGGTGCCCAACGCCTTCACCGCCCGCGTGCAGCGGCTGGTGTCGGGACGGCGCGGCCAGATCCTTGGCTTCGACGGCAAGGAGGACTGGCCGAACTGGGACGTGGTCCGCGCCTACCTGCCGCAAAGCGAGCTGCACGATCTGATTGTCGAGCTGCGTTCGCTGACCCTGGGGGTCGGCAGCTTTGCGCATAAGTTCGATCACATGCAGGAGCTGACCGGCAAGCCGGCCGAGAAGGTCATCGCTTCGCGCGCCCAAGAGGCCGCGCAGTAGCAGTACAAATATAGCGGCTGCGCCATTGGGTCGCGTGCTGCCGTTAATCGCGAAAGCGTGAGTTGGCGGCTATCCTCGCCGCTCCCAAATCCTGGGCGCGAGCAATAGCGGGGCAGGGCGATGCTTATCCGACGCAGGCGGGGCTGGGAGCTTCCGGACGGCGCGGCGACCGACGAAGCGGTGTTCCGCGACCGTCGCCGGCTGATGCAGGGATTGGCGGCGGGCTCGATCCTCGCGCCCGGGTTGCTGCACGGCGGGCCGGCGCTGGCGGCCGACGAGGACCCGTCGGCGGGCCTCTATCCGGCGAAGAAGAACCCGAAATACACGCTCGACCGGCCGATCACCGACGAGAAGGCGTCGACTACCTACAATAATTTCTACGAATTCGGCACCGACAAGTCGATCTGGCGCGAGGCGCAGCAGCTCAAGACCCGGCCGTGGACGATCAAGATCGCCGGCATGGTCGAAAAGCCGATGACCGTCGACATCGACGATCTGCTGAAGAAGATGCCGCTCGAGGAGCGGCTCTACCGCCATCGCTGCGTCGAGGCGTGGTCGATGGCCGTGCCGTGGAGCGGCTTCCCGCTCGCCGCCCTGGTCGCCAAGGCAAAGCCGCTGAGCTCGGCCAAGTACCTGAAGATGGTCACCTTCATGGACTCGAGCATGGCGCCCGAGCAGAAGAAGTTCTTCTACCCCTGGCCCTATACCGAAGGGCTGACGATGGCCGAGACGGCCAACGAGCTGTCATTCATCGCCACCGGGATGTACGGCCATGTCATGCCGAAACAGGACGGCGCACCGCTGCGTCTCGTCGTGCCGTGGAAGTACGGGTTCAAGTCGGTCAAGTCGATCAACCTGTTCGAATTCACCGACAAGCGCCCGAAATCCTACTGGGAGGCGCTGCAATCGGGCGAGTACGGGTTCTGGGCCAATGTGAACCCCGAAGTGCCGCACCCTCGCTGGAGCCAGGCGTCTGAGCGCGTCATCGGCACCG
>DASQGR010000313.1:0-3991 GCA_035632515.1 Allostellaceae bacterium
CCGCTGGTCCGCACCCAGCCCGAGACCGGGAAAAAGGGCCTGTTCATGGGCGAGCACGCCTCGCATCTTGACGACCGCTCGTTCGACGCGGGCCGCGCCCGGCTCGCCGAACTGGAAGCGCACGCCACGGCAGCGCGGTTCATCTATCGCCATCATTGGCGGCCGGGCGATGTCCTGATGTGGGACAACCGCTGTCTGCTGCACCGCGCCGACGCCAATTTCGAGGCCGCCCGCTACAAGCGGGTGCTGCATCGCACCTGCCTGCGCGGCACCGCCCCGGCGTAGCTCCGCCGCCAGACCGGCGAAAGCCGCCGGGCCGATCGTTCGACTGTCGAGCAACGGAAACCCGCGTCCCGGCCTTTGCCGGCGTGAGATGAGCGCCCGAATATCTGCCATGGTCAAATACCGGGCAGCCGCTCGGTCCATCCGTGCTAGTCCAATCGTGCGGTTTGAGATTATCTCCGACGCGGGCCGGACCGTGATGCGGCCGGCCGTGCGGGTGAATCGGGCAAGGTCAGGTATGGCGACCGAGGTTTCAGGCGAAACGACCGTGCCGCCGGTGGTTGCGGCGGCCGAGCGGCCGCGGATCGCGGAAGGCGCGGCCTTCTCGATCATCCTGGCGCTCGGGTTCTCGCATCTCCTCAACGACATGATCCAGTCGCTGGTGCCGGCGCTGTATCCGATGATCAAGGAGAATTACGGGCTCTCCTTCGCCCAGATCGGGCTGATCACGCTGACCATGCAGATCGTCTCGTCGATGCTGCAGCCGGTGGTGGGGCTAGTCGCCGACCACAGGCCGCAGCCCTATTCGCTCGCGGCGGGCATGTGCGTAACGCTGGTCGGGTTGCTGCTGCTGGCCAATGCCGATCATTACCTGACGCTGGTGCTGGCCGCGGCGATGGTCGGCGCCGGTTCGGCGGTGTTCCACCCCGAGGCGTCGCGGGTGGCGCGGCTGGCTTCGGGCGGCCGGCACGGCCTGGCGCAATCCCTGTTCCAGGTCGGCGGCAATATCGGCTCGGCTTCGGGGCCGATCCTCGCCGCCTTCATCGTGATCCCGAAAGGGCAGGGCAGCGTCGGCTGGTTCTCGTCGGCGGCGCTGCTGGCGATGACGGTGCTGTTCGCCGTCGGCAACTGGTACCGGCGCGAGCGGGCGTTGCCGCGGCGCACCCGGCACTCGGCAGTCGCGCGGCCCGATCTGTCTCGCCGGCGGGTGTGCTGGGCGCTCGTGATCCTGTTGTCGCTGGTGTTCTCGAAGGCGTTCTACCAGGCCAGCCTCGGCACCTATTACACCTTCTACCTGATGAGCAAGTTCCACGTCTCGCTGGCCAGCGCGCAGGTCTACCTGTTCATCTTCCTCGCCGCGGTGGCCTTGGGGACGCTGGCCGGCGGGCCGATTGGCGACCGCGTCGGGCGCAAGGCGGTGATCTGGGGCTCCATCCTGGGGGTTGTGCCGTTTGCGCTGCTGCTGCCCTTCGCCAATTTGTTCTGGACCAGCATCCTGACGATCATCGTCGGTTCGACGATGGCTTCGGCCTCGTCGGCGATCATCGTCTATGCCCTCGACCTCGTGCCCGGCAAGGTCGGCACGATGTCGGGGCTGTTTTTCGGTCTCAGTTTCGGTATGGCCGGGGTCGGGGCGGCGGCGCTGGGCGGCCTCGCCGACGCCACCAGCATCGATACGGTCTATCAAATCTGTGCCTTCCTGCCGCTGATCGGCCTGCTGACCGTGTTTCTGCCCAGTCTCGGCCGGCCCGGCGCCAAGCCCGCATAATATCTTTTCGGAGCATCGGGGTCGGCTTACCATGCGGGTCCAAAGCCGGCAGGGAGGCCCCCATGCTGCTGCGTAACGCCTGGTACATCGCCGCCTGGGCTGACGAGATCGGCGACACGCCGCTCGCCCGCCGCATCTGCAACGATCCGATCGTCCTGTTTCGCGATCGTCAGGGCCGCGCCGCGGCGCTGGCCGACCGCTGCTGTCACCGCGCCGCGCCGCTCAGCCTCGGGACCGTCGTCGAACAAGGCATCCAGTGCGGCTATCACGGGCTGATCATCGATGGCGACGGGTGCTGCGTGAAAGTGCCCGGCCAGCGCCTCATCCCCGACGATGCGCGGGTGCGCAGCTATCCGCTGGTCGAGAAAAACCAGTTGATCTGGCTCTGGCTCGGCGACCCGGCGCTGGCCGATCCCGCGTCGATCGTCGACTTCCCTTATCACGACGACCCTGCCCGCTGGCCGAACAAGCACGATGTCTACCCGATCAAAGGCAATTACATGCTGATGGTCGACAATTTGATGGATCTGACCCATCTCGGTTATCTCCATGCCAGGACGGTCGGCGGCAACCCGTCGCAGCACGTCGCTGCCGAGATGAAGGTCGAGCGCACCGCGACCGGGGTCAAATTTACCCGCTGGATGCGCGACTCGATGCCGCCGCCGAGCTACGTCAAGGCGGCGGGGTTTGCCGGACGCGTCGATCGCCTCCAGGCCTTCGAGTTCGTCGCGCCGTCGAGCGTGCTGCAATGGACCGGCGCGACCGATGCCGGCTCGGGCATCGCGCCGGACGATTTCCGCTTTCAGTTCCGCCTGTTCCACGGGCTGACGCCGGAAACCGACACAAGCTGCTTTTACTTCTGGTCGGTCGCCAACGGCTATCGCCAGAACGAGCCCGAAGCGACCGAGCAGCTCTATCGGGAAATCGCGCCGACCTTTGTCGAAGACAAGGACATGGTCGAGGCGCAGCAGGCGCGACTGAGCGAATTTGGCGAGCAGGGGCTTGTCGATATCGCTTCGGATGCGACGCGGATGACGATGCGGCGGATGGTCGAACGGATGATCGCCGCCGAGCGCCAACAGCAGGCGGCTGAATAGGAGAGGGTGATGACCAATACGCTGATCTCCTGCGACGACCACATGGATCTCGGGCAGCTGCCCGCCGATTTGTGGGAAACCCGGCTGCCGGCGGGCCTGCGCGATCGCGCGCCGCGCATCGCCGAAAAGGACGGCCAGGCGGTGTGGATGTGCGATGGCAAGGTGTGGGGCACCTGGAGCGGCAAGCGGCCGGCCACCGGCAACCGGCGCGCGGTGAAGCCGCTCTACAACGCCTTCGACCGCGGCGGCATCCACGACCAGAGCGGCCGGCGGCCGGCGGTCGCCGAATTGCGCCTTGCCGACATGGACCGCGACGGCGTCCAGACCCAGGTGATCTTCGGTCCGATTTTCCAGATCAGCACCGACGACCCGGCGCTGCGCGTCGCCTGCTACCGGGCCTACAACGACTGGCTGCTGGAATTCTGCGCGGCCGCGCCCGACCGTCTGATCGGCGCGCCGATGCTGCCGGAATCGCCGGATGCGGCGTATGAGGAGCTGATGCGCCTCGCCGGCAAGGGCGGGGTGCGGCAGGTCTCGCTGATGATCGCCAACGTCAATCCGAAACTCGACGATCCGGCCTGGGAGCGGCTGTGGACCGCGCTCGAGGAGACCGGGATCATCCTCGGCTGGCACATCACGGTGTTTGTCGGCAAGCCGGGCGACCGCGTGGCCGGCAAGCCGGCCAGCGTGTTCGAGAACACCAAATTCTTCATGGCGAATTTTTTGGAGCCGTTTGTCGATTTGTTCGCCTGGGGCATCCTCGAGCGCCATCCCAAGGTCAAGATGGTGATGGCCGAGGCCGGCACGGGCTGGCTGCCCTGGCTGGTGCAGGAGCTCGACTACCGGCATTGGCGGCTGTGGGAGGCCAAGGAATTCTGGGCCGACAAGGGCGGCATCCAGCTCGAAACCAAGCCGAGCGAATTGTTCAGGCGGCAGATCTACGCGACCTTCCAGGAGGATTACGCGGCGATGGCGCTGATCCCGTTCTTTGGCGAGGGGCATCTGCTGTGGGCGTCGGATTATCCGCACCCGGACAGTGTATGGCCGCATTCCAGGGACGCGATCGAGCGCCAGATGGCCAATCTCAGTGCCGATATGCGCCGCAAGCTGACCCACGACAACG
>DASQGR010000314.1:0-6185 GCA_035632515.1 Allostellaceae bacterium
CGGCTGCAATATTCGCCGACCATCGCGCTGGCCTCCGCAGTTCGGACCTCCTGGTAGGTGCAGGTCTTCAAAAATTTGCCGACCCACAACCCGCCGGTGTAGCGCGCCGCGCCCTTGGTCGGCAGCGTGTGGTTGGTGCCGATTACCTTGTCGCCGTAGGAGACGTTGGTCTCGGGGCCGAGGAACAGCGCGCCGTAATTGTGCAGCCGCTCGAGATAGCGGCGCGGGTCGCGGGTCAGCACTTCGACATGCTCGGCGGCGATGCGGTCGGCCTCGGCGACCATCTCATCCTCGTCGGCGCACACGATGACCTCGCCATAGTCGCGCCAGGCGACGCCGGCGACGTCGGCGGTCTGCAGCACATGAAGCTGGCGGGCGACCTCGTGGATCGTCTCGTGGGCAAGCTTTTCCGAGGTGGTGAGGAGCATTGCCGGCGAGGTCGGACCATGCTCGGCTTGGCCCAGCAGGTCGGTGGCGCACATCTCCGCATCGGCGCTGTCGTCGGCGATGACGAGGATCTCGGTCGGGCCGGCAAAAAGGTCGATGCCGACCTTGCCGTAAAGCTGGCGTTTCGCCTCGGCGACATAGGCGTTGCCCGGCCCGACCAGCATGTCCACCGGTGTGAAAGTCGCGGTGCCGACCCCCATCGCAGCCACCGCCTGGACGCCGCCGAGCACAAAGATCTCGTCGGCGCCGCCGAGATGCATTGCCGCGATGGTCTCGGGGTGCGGCCCGCCCTGGTTGGGCGGGGTGCAGGCGGTGATATGGCCGACCCCGGCGACCTTCGCGGTGACGATCGACATGTGCGCCGAGGCGACCATCGGGTAGCGCCCACCCGGCACATAGCAGCCGACCCGGCCGACCGGGATATGGCGGTGGCCGAGCACGACCCCCGGCAGGGTTTCGACCTCGACATCCTTGAGCGCGGCGCGCTGGATCTCGGCGAAATTCCGGATCTGCGCCTGGGCGAATTTGATGTCGTCGATGGTCCGCGGCGCCACCTTTGCCACCAGTTCACGGATTTCACCGTCCGAAAGACGGAAGCTCGCCGGCGACCATTTGTCGAAGCGCTCGGACAATTCGCGCACCGCCGCGTCGCCGCGGGTGCGGACATCCGCGATGATGTCCTCGACCGTGGCGCGGGTCTTGGCATCGGCCTCGTCCTGGGTGCCGGCAAGCGCGGCGGTCTTGATGTGTCGGGCCATGATTCCTCCTGCGAACGTCGTGGCTGGAGTCTACAGCCGGTCGCGCCCGTACTGCTCGCTGCTTTTGCCGCTTTCTGCAGCAAATCTACTGCGAACCCCGGCAGGCGAACGATGAGATGCGATTTGGGCAATTTCGCAGCCGAACCTTCGGGGCCGGCGCTATTCGATCACCTCATCGGCCTGGGCCAGCAGGATCGGCGGCACGGTGAGGCCGAGCGCCTTGGCGGTGTTCTGGTTGATCGCCAGCTTGAATTTGGTCGATTGCGCGACCGGCAGGTCGGCCGGCTTTTCGCCTTTGAGGATGCGGCCGGTGTAGCGGCCGGCGAGTTGAAGCACATCCGAAAAGTCCGACCCGTAGCTTATCAGCGCGCCGGCCTCGACATATTCCGGGACGTCAAAAATTGCCGGCACCGCATAGCGTGCCGCAAGGGCGGCGATCTGAGCGCGGCGGATATAGAAAAACGAGTCGGGCCCGAACACCAACGCGATGCCGGGCTGTTGCGGGAGACCGGCAAACGCCGCTTCGATCTCGCGATCGGTGCTGGCGTGCAGAATCTCGACATGGATTCCCACGGTCGCTGCACCGGTCTCCAGGTCCTTGGCAAAGGGTTCGGCCAATGCCGAGGTGGGGTTGATGAGCGTGAAAAAGCGCGTGGCTTGCGGCAGCAGCTCGCGGAACAGCTCGAGCCGCTTGGCCGCCAGCTCTATGTTCAACGAGGTGACGCCGGTGACGTTGCCTCCGGGCCGGCTGAAGCCGGCGACGAGGCCAAGCGCGACGGGGTCGGCGCCGCTGGCGAAGACGATCGGAATGGTCGCGGTCGCCGCCTTGGCCGCGAGCGCGGCCGGCGTGCTCGCCGGCGTCGCGATCACCGCCACCTGGCGCTGGACCAGCTCGGCCGCCAGCATCGGCAGCTTGTCGTTGTGCCCCGCCGCCCAGCGGTACTCGATCGCCACGTTCTGGCCTTCGACAAAACCCGTTTCGCTCAAGCCCTTGAAGTACGCCGATAGACGCTCGACGTTCTGCTCCGGCGCGCCGGAGTGGAGAAACCCGATCACCGACAGCGCCGGCGGCTGTGCGCGCACGGCGAGCGGCGCGACGATCGTGCCGCCGATGCCGAGGATCAGCTCGCGCCGGCGCATCACCACGCGGTCCAGCCGCCATCGACGAGCAGCGATGATCCGGTGACGAGGGCCGCGGCGGGCGAGGCGAGGAACACCACCGCCTGCGCCACCTCGTCGACCGTGCCGAGGCGGCCGAGCGGGATGCGGTCGAGCACCCAGTTCCTGAAGGCCGGGTCGTCAAAGAACGGCTTGGTCAGCGGCGTCATGATGAAGGTCGGGGCGATCGAGACCACCCGCACCCCATGCGGCGCCAGCTCGACCGCCATCGCCTTGGTCAGGCCTTCGACTGCGTGCTTGGTCATCACATAGACGGTGCGGTTCAGCTCCGAGCCGACATGCCCCATCTGCGACGACATGTTGATGATGACCCCGCCCGTCGCCTCGACCATCCGCCGCGCCGCCGCCTGGGCGTTGAGGAAGAGGGCGCGGATATTGAGCGCGATCAGCCGGTCGAGCGTTGCCTCGTCGACGTCGAGAAAAGGCTGCGGCCGGTTGACCCCGGCATTGTTAACCAGGATGTCGAGCCGTTCGAGCCCGGCAAAGGCCGCGCTCGCGGCGCGTTGATCGGTCACGTCGAACCCCAGCGCGCGCGCCTGGCCGCCCGCTGCGGCGATCTCCGCAGCGACGGCATCGAGCTCCGCCGGGGTGCGGCTGTTGAGGATCACTTCCGCCCCGGCGCCGGCCAGGGCGAGCGCGATGCCGCGGCCGAGCCCGCGCCCGGCCCCGGTGACCAACGCGACTTTGCCGTCGAGGCGAAACGGCTCAGCCGAGGCCATCGGCGTGGGCTTCGAGGAGGCGCCAGGTCGCGGGATCGAACTTTGCCTTCCAGCGCGCGTAGAAAGCGCCGAGCTTGGCGCGAATGCTCGCCGCATCCGCGGTGTTGACGACCATTCCCGCCTGTTCGAGCGCGACCGCGCCGGCGGCGTTGACCGTCTCGATATCGGCGCGCTGCAGCTTGGCGCAGGCCTCGGCGTTGCGCTCGACGACGCGTTGGATGTCCGCCGGCAGCGCAGCCCACGCCGCGTGGTGCGCGATCAGGGTAAAGCCCGACCACCAATGCCCGGTCAGGCTCAGATGCGTCTGCACCTCGTAGAGCCGCAGCGACTGCACGACCCCGAGCGGATCGCTTTGCCCGTCGAACTGCCTGGCCTTCAGCGCCGCGTACATGCCGCTGAACGGGACCATGCCGGCCTCGGCGCCGAGCGTGGCGAAGAAATCGGCGGCGATGGCGCCGCCCGGACTGCGAATTTTGAGGCCCTCGAAATCCTCGGCGGCGTGGATCGCCCGCACGCTTGTGGTGATGTGGTGAAACCCGTTCTGCATCGAATGGCGGAAGGCGTGCAGCCCAGCCGTCGCCAGCTCGCGGCGGATCGCATCACCGAGGCCGCCATCGAGCGCGGCGAACACCGCCTTGCTGTCCTTGAAGGCAAAAGGCAACAGCGGCAGCGCGCTCGCCGGAGCGACGCCGCCCAAGGTCGCCCCGGAAACATAGAATTCGAGCGCGCCCTTTTGCACATCGGCAAACATCTGCGGATCGGGGCCGAGCCGGCTTTCGGGGTGCACCTCGAGCCGGAAGGCGCCGTCGGTATCGCGAAGAATCGCCTCGGCCATCTCGGCCATGCGCCGGGCGGTGGGGCTGTGCGCCGGCTGGTTGAGGCCGAGGCGGTAGCGGATCGGGTCTGGTCGGGCGGTATTCATGGCTGTTGCGATTAACACGGCGCCCGCCGCGGCGGCGAGCGATTTTCGCCGGGGAATCGACCGGCGATACCGGCGGACGGTGCCCGCGTCGGGCCGGGCGGTCGCCGCTTCAGCTTTCGGCGGCAGCGGCTTGGCGGCTGCGCGGCAGGCGGATGGTGAACTCGGTAAACTCGCCGACCTCGCTCTCGATCTCGATCGAGCCGCGGTGCTGCTGCGCGATGATGTCGTAGCTGATCGACAGGCCGAGCCCGGTGCCCTCGCCCGTTGGCTTGGTGGTGAAGAAGGGTTGAAACAGCTTGTCCTTGATCTCGGCCGGTATGCCGGTGCCGTTGTCGCGGACACGGATTTCCACTTCGATCCCGAGATCGCGCGTCGTCACCTTCAGCGCCGGTTTGAAATCGGCATCGGATGCGCTCTTGAGGCGCTTGTTGGCGGCGTAGAAGCCGTTGCCGAACAGGTTCAGGAAGACCCGGGTCACATCCTGCGGCACCATCTCGATCGGGGCGATGCCGCTGGCGAAATTGCGCTCCAGGGTAATGTTGAAGCTTTGGTCCTGGGCGCGGGCACCGTGATAGGCGAGGTTGAGCGCCTCTTCGATCAAGCCGTTGAGGTCGACCGCCCGGCTCTCGCCCGAGGCGCCGCGCGAGTGCTCCAGCATGCTCTTGACGATGTTGTCGGCGCGCCGCCCGTGCTCGCCGATCTTTTCGAGATTGCCGGTCAGCATCTCGACGACATCGTCGATATCGGCGCGCTTGGTCTTGTCGAGTGTCGCCAGCACCGGCGCGGCCGCCTCCTTCAGCTCGTCGAGAAGCTCGACCGACAGACTGGCGAAGTTGTTGACGAAGTTGAGCGGGTTCTTGATCTCGTGGGCGATGCCGGCGGTCAATTGGCCGAGCGAGGCCATCTTCTCGGCCTGGATCAAATTGGCCTGCGCCAGTTTCAGCTCAGACAGCGCCCTCTCCGCCGTGTCCCGGGCGGCGCGGATGCCGTCGAGCAGCCGCGCGTTCTCCATCGCGATCACTGCCTGCGCGGCGAAATTCTGCAGCAGCGCGATCTGTTTCTGGGTAAAAGGTCGGACTTCCTGGCGGTAGAGCGTAATTGCACCGAGCGTGACGGTCTCCGTGCGCAGCGGCGCGATGACGACGCTACGGGTACCGGCGAGGTCGACGATCGCCCGCGTAAGTGCATCGCCATCGCGGTAACCCGGCGAGTCGGCGAGGTCGACGATGGCAAAGGTATCGTCTCCCCGCATCATTCGGGCGGGACCAGATACGGGGCTGGGGCGGAACGGCCCTCGGACGAGGGCGGCGTAAGCCTCCGGAACTTTATGGAGCGCGCCGGCGCTGGCGAGCCCGTTGTCGAAGGTCCAAAGAATGCCGAAATTCGCCTCGCAAAGGCTTGTCGCCTTGTCGAGCATGGCGTCGAACACCGGCGCCAACACACCGGGCGAGGCGTTGATGACCTGCAAGACCTCGGCGGTCGCGGTCTGCTGTTCGAGCGTCTCGGACAGCTCGGCGGTGCGCTCTTCAACCCGATGCTCGAGCTCCGCATAGGATTTCTGGAGGCCTGCAGCCATGCCGTTGAACTGGTCGGCCAGCTCTTCCAATTCGTCGCCGGTGCGGATGTCGATGCGGCGGTCGAGTTCGCCGGCGCCGATCCGCGCCGCGTTCGCCTGGAGAGCGCGGATCGGCCCGGTCATGCGCCGCGCCAGGACCAGCGCCGCCACCGCCGCCGCCAGCAGGCCGAACACCAGCAGAAAACCGGTGCGCCACGCCGCCCCGTAAAGCGGGGCGAAGGCCTCAGACAGCGGCACCTCGACAAACACCAGCCAGCCGAGCGGCGCGATCGCTGCATGAGCGGTCAGGACCGAGCGGCCGGCGATGTTCTTGGCGACCGTGACGATTTCGGCCGGGTTTTGCGGCCCGCGCGGTGCGGCGAGCGCCTCGGCTACCTGCGGCAGCTTTGACAAATCCGTGTCGCGCAGCACCAGGCTGATGTCGGGGTGGGCGATCAGCCGGCCATGCTGATCGACGACATAGGCATAGCCGCCCTGGCCGATTCCCAACGCGGTGATGACGTTCCAGATCAATTTCAGGTTGATCTCGGCGACGGTGACCCCGGCCTTGCGCCCGGCCCGGGCGATCGCCAGCGTCATGTAGG
>DASQGR010000315.1:0-3677 GCA_035632515.1 Allostellaceae bacterium
AATGCGCTGGCCGATCCAGCGGTTGCCGACCGGGCGGTTGCGCTGGCGCGCCATGCGATCCTGGTGCAGCTCGTCGTTAAAGAACGAGTTGTTGTTGGCGACGACGATCAGCACCGGGATGCGGTAATGCACCGCGGTCCACAATGCGGTGATCCCCATCAAGGTGTCGCCGTCGCCGAGCACGGCGATCGGCAGCCTGCCGCTGCCGCGCAAGGCAAGACCGGCGCCCACCGCCATGCCCGGCCCGCCGCCGATCCCGCCGCCACCGTCACCGCCCAAGAGATCGAGCGGGTGCGTCGTCTCCCAGACATGGCCGCCCCAGGCGAGCGGGGTGCGGATGAGGCAGGTCTGGCGGCTGCCGACCGCATCGCGCAACCCGGCGGCGAGCGAGACCGGGGTGATCACGTCGGGCGGCGCGGCGGCGGCGCTGTCGCCGGCGGCGGCGCTCTCGGTTCGCCGGGCCCAGCCGGTTTGGCGCGGCCGCAGCAGCGGCAGGATCGCGGCGACCGCGATATCGGGCTCGACCGCGAGGTGCAAATCGACCGGCGGCAGCCCCTGGTAATCCATGCTCCAGCCGTTGTGGAGCTGGTGGTCGAGCGAGGCGAGGATCACCTTGCTCTTGACCTCCTGGTCGCCCCAGGCACTCTTCAGCGCGCCGGCGAGATCGACCCAGTCGAGGCTCAGCACGACATCGGCATCGCGCAGCACCGCGCAGGCTTCCGCGCTGGGATTATTGCCGGCCGGCGGGCCTTGCAGCTTGTGTGCGGTGGGAAAACTGGCGCCGGTTTTCGGATCGGTTAGCACGATCGCGCCGAGCGCCTCGGCGAGCTTGAGCCGACGGTCCCATTCGGCCTCGCCGCGCGAGGTGCGGCCCATCAGGATTACCGGGTTGGCGGCGGCTTGCAGCAGTTCGGCCGCCTCCCTCGCCGCCGCGGGGTCGGGCGCGACGGCGTGCGGTTTGCGGGCACGCTGGGCGCTCGGCAGGGCCGGCAGATCGCCGATCCGAGTTTCCTGCAACGCCGCGTCGAAGCAAACATAAACCGGACCGCAGGGCGGAGTCGTCGCCATCTTGTAGGCGCGCAGCACCGATTCCGGTACCGCTCCGATCGAGGCCGGCTGGTCGTCCCATTTGGTGTAGTTGCGGATGAGGGCGCCCTGGTCGGCCGCGGTATGGATCCAGTCGATCCAGGGCCGCCGCTTGTCGGCGGCGACCGGCCCGGTCGCGCCGAGAAGCACCACCGGCACCCGGTCGCACCAGGCGTTGAACACCGCCATCGTCGCGTGCATCAGTCCGACATTGCTGTGCACGATCGCGCCCATCGGCTTGCCCATCACCTTGGCATAGCCGTGGGCGATCGCCACCGCATGCTCCTCGTGCAGGCACAGCAGCATCTGCGGCGCCTGGTTGCCGAGCAGGTTGACGAGGCTGTCGTGCAATCCGCGATACGAGGCGCCGGGATTGAGCGCGACATAGGGCAGGCCCACCTCGCGCAGCATCAGTGCCATGACGTCGCTGCCCCAATAATCGCCGGTTTCGTTCGCCAGCGCCGGCCGCTCGATCGCGCCGGGTCCCTGTCCTGCCTCGCTCATCGTGTCCCCCTGTTCCGGACCGGTTCGGATTAGACCAGGCTTATCCGGAAGGCCAGACCTTAGCAGCGGGTACCGCGCATAAACCGCCCAAACGCGAAGCGGGGCCGCCACCGTGTCGCGACCCCACTCGCATCCAGCCCGCCCTGACGCGGGCGGGCATCAAATCGTCACGATTTTGGGTGGCCGGCGACGAGCCGATCCTTGATCTTGGCGAATTCCGCTTCGGACAGGATCTTCTTCGACACCAGGTCGCTCGGGTTCTTGTACGGCCGGCCCTGCACGATCTTGGCCGCTTCGGCGTCGGTGATCCCCGGCAGGGCCTTGAGATCGGTCGCGCTGGCGCTGTTGACGTCGACCATCTCGGCCTTTGGCGCGATCGTGGCTTGCGGCATCGCGGACGGCTTGGCCGGCGCCATCGTCGGAGCGGGCGCCGGATGGGTCGTGGTCGCCGCAGGTTCCGCCGCCAAAACCGGCCCGGCGATGGTCATGGCAAGAAGGCTGAGGGG
Source organism: Allostellaceae bacterium (assembly GCA_035632515.1). Taxonomy (GTDB): domain Bacteria; phylum Pseudomonadota; class Alphaproteobacteria; order ATCC43930; family CGMCC-115725; genus DATARH01. The sequence goes on from DASQGR010000315.1 coordinate 2,097, forward strand.
CAGCCGGGAAAACTTCAACATGGACATCTCCGAATTTGGACGAAACAACTTCGTCGCGTCCAAAACGAGTGCTTTTCGGCTTTCTTCCGGCAATCACGTAATGGTCATGATTGTGATATCTTCGCCATAATTATTTTTTGGATGGAATAAAAGATTGATTTGCTTTCCACTGATCGCCGGCCTGCTGGCCGCCTTTGTGGTGACCCGGGCCGCGGCCGGCGTAATCGACACGCCGGACTGCCGCCGGGGGCTGGCGACGGCCAACCGCTTCATCGAGGCGGTGAAGGCGCGCGACAAGAAATTCATCGCCGGCGACATGGCGACCAATTGCCGGCTGCTGCGCCAGAACCTCAACGACATGACCAAGGCGCGCGAGCCGATGAACCGCTGTCTCACCGGCCACGAGCGCGGCGAGACCGTGGCCCAGATGGACGCCTCGATCGCCGACATCCGCGCGGTGATTGCCGGGAAATGCTGGTAAGGTCAGGTTTCAGCAGGCAGGGCAGAAGCGGCAAAAAACCGTAAGCTCAAACGCTTGCACTGGCGAACCGTGTTATCGGCGCTTGTTCAAGGAATACATCTAGGCCGGCTTGGCGCAGCGCAGCACAACCATCGGTCGCCTGCAGCCCGCCAGCCCGCTGACGACGAGCGAGCAAAGCCGGCCGCAGGCGCCAAGAAGGCATAGCGCGGGCAGCGGGGCCAGGGCGAGGCCGACCGGTTCGGCCAGGAGGAACATCACAGCGCCGGTAGCGAGGGCGCCGGCAAGCGGCGTTGCCATGCCGCCGCGCCTGCCGCGCTCCCGCCCCGGCCGCCTGCCGAGCGGCCACAGCCCCGCCAGCGCGATCGCGACGGCACAGAAAAGCGACGTTGCGGCAATCGGAACCAGCCCATAAGGGGCCGCGCTGCCGACTGCAACCAGGCCGCCGATGGCCTGTAGCGCCAACCGGCGCCCCTCGCCGTCGCGCTGCGAGCGACATTGCCGCACCGATTGCAACGGCAGCAACCAGCGCGGTCGACAAATGACGCTCGTCGAGGCGCTCCAGATCGACCAGAACCCGGGTCACGGTCTGTCTCAGCAGCGCGTCGGCGATCGCGATGCCGCTCAACGCCAGCGCATACAGCCCATAGCCCCGCGGACCGATAATCGGCGCCAGCATAAGGAAAAACGCGAACCAGCCAAGGTGACGGAAGAGGGGTTCGGCAATTATCCGCGCCGCGGAATGGAACGGCGGCGGCGCCGCGGCGGGCTTTCCCATGTTTGGCAGCCTGCCCCGCCTTTCTTGACCGCCGATTAATTGGCGACCGCTTTGGTGTGGTAAATTAAAAGTAAATATTTTAAGTTTACCCTATGTTAAATCTGACAATTTCGATAAATTACTGCCAAACTCCGATCGATAAAACTGGCGACATTTCTAGATATGACCGATATCGCGGCATCGACTGTGGTGATCGCGGCCGTGATGGGCCAGGAGTGTCAGATGTACCCCGACGGGCAGGAAATCCTTGTCGTCGTCGACGATCGCGAGCGGCGCGAGCGGATCGGCCGGATCCTCGCCGAGGAGGGCTTTGCCGTCACCGTCG
>DASQGR010000316.1:0-5105 GCA_035632515.1 Allostellaceae bacterium
GACGACCGGCGCCAATCCCTCGATCGACACGTCCGCCGGCTCCCACGCCACGGTGCGGTCCGGGAATACCAGCACCGGCCCGGGATGGACGATCCCGCTGATGCGAAATCCGCCCGCGCCGTAACGCTCGATCAGCTGGCGCCCGGCGGCAACATGGGTCGTCAGCTCCATCGCGCACCTTGCCCTCTCCCGCCGGCTTGCCCCGCGTTTCTAGACGCTGCGTTCCCGCGGCCGCCTGCGGAAGACCGGGGTGCCACGGCCATTGCCTTCATCCGGCCTAGGGCCGGCTGCGCTCGGCGCCGGCGTCCTCGCCGCTTTCGCGGGCGGCCGCCCGGCGGTTGGGCTGCACGTAATTGAGGATCGGTGCGGCGATGAAGAGCGACGAATAGGTGCCGATGACGATGCCCCACAACATCGCGATACTGAACCCTTTCAGCACCTCGCCGCCGAAGATCAGCAGCGACAAAACCGCCAGCGCCACCGTGGTGACGGTCAGGATCGTGCGCGACAGGGTTTCGTTGAGCGCCAGATTCACCAGTTCGCGAAACGGCATCGTGCGGTATTTGCGCATCGCCTCGCGCACCCGGTCGTAGATCACCACCGTGTCGTTGATCGAATACCCGGCGATGGTCAGAATCGCCGCCAAGGTCGTCAGGTTGAACTCGAGCTGAAAGATCGCGAACAGCCCGACCGTGGTGATGACGTCGTGAATCGTCGAGATCGTCGCACCGATGCCGAATTGCCATTCGAAGCGGAACCAGACGTAAATCATGATCGCGCCGAGTGCGAGCACGGTGGCCAGCACCCCGGCGCGGATCAATTCGGCCCCGACGCTGGGACCGACCACCTCGACCCGGCGATAGTCGATCCCCTCGCCGAGCGCCTGCTTGACCGTTGTGATCGCGCGTTCCTGCCCGGCATCGCCGCCGGTCTGCTGCGGCAGGCGGATCAGCACATCGTTGGGGCTGCCGAAGCCCTGCAGGGAGGCTTCGCCGAGCTTTAGCGAATCGAGCTGGGCCCGCATTTTTGCCAGGTCGGCCGGCCCGGGGGTTACCCGCGCCTCGATCAGCATGCCGCCCTTGAAATCGATCCCGTAATTGAGACCGACGGTCAGGAAGGCGCCGATCGACGCCAGGGTCAAGACGACCGAAAAGGCAAGCCCCAGCTTGTGCCAGCGCATGAAGTCGATCTTCGGCACCCGGCGTATGACGATCAGCGGTCGGATCACAGGATGAAACCTTTCCCCTCTCCCGCTTGCGGAAGAGCGAGGGACCCGCGCCGCAGGCGTGGGAGAAAAAGGGTGGCGGCGCGGCACCGGGCTGGCGCGCTCACAGCGGGATTTCCCTTGGTTTGAACTGGCGCAGCCAGGTAACGATCTGCAGCCGCGTCACCAGGATGGCGGAAAACAGCGAGGTCAAGACCCCGATGCTGAGCGTCACCGCAAACCCTTTGACCGGCCCCGAGCCAAGCCAATAGAGCAAAAGGCCGGCGACCAGCGTCGTCACATGGCTGTCGACGATCGTGCCGAAGGCGCGGGTGAACCCGGCTTCGAGCGAGGACAGCATGGTGCGGCCGCTGCGCAGTTCCTCGCGGATGCGCTCGTAGATCAGCACATTGGCGTCGACCGCCATGCCCATCGTCAGCGCGATGCCGGCGATCCCCGGCAGGGTCAGGGTCGCACCGAGCAGCGACAGCGACGCCAGCATCAGGCACAGGTTAAAGAACAGCGCGATGTCGGCAAAGATGCCGAACAGCCCGTAGAACAGGATCATGAACACGACAACGAGCGCGACGCCGACAATGCTGGCGACCGCGCCGGCATGGATCGAGTCGGCGCCGAGGTCCGGGCCGACCGTGCGCTCCTCGAGGATGGTGATCGGCGCCGGCAACGCCCCTGCGCGCAGCAGCAGGGCCAGATCGCTTGCCGTCTGCACCGTGAAGCTGCCCGAGATGATGCCGCTGCCGCCGAGGATCGGCTCGCGGATCACCGGCGCGCTGATCACCTTGCGGTCGAGGACGATGGCGAACGGTTTGCCGACATTCTCCTTGGTGGCGTCGCCGAACCGCTTCGCCCCGGCGGTGTCGAAGCGAAAGCTGACCACCGGCTCGTTGTTCTGGAACGTTGCCTGAGCATCGACCAGCGTGTCGCCGCCGACCATCACCCGCCTGTGGACGACATAGGCGGTGGCGCCACCGCGCCCGGCGTGCTCTTCCGAGGGCAGGATCTCGTCGCCGGGCGGCAGCCGGCGGCGGGCGGCGTCGACCGTGGTGTTGGCATCGACCAGCTGAAAGGTCAGCTTGGCGGTCTTGCCGAGCAGCGCCTTGACATGCTCGGGGTTGTCGATCCCGGGGAGCTGGACGAGGATGCGGTCCTTGCCCTCGCGCTGGATCGTCGGTTCCTTGGTGCCGGTCTCGTCGATGCGGCGGCGGATGATCTCGATCGACTGGTCGACCGCCTGGGCGCGCCGGCTCTCGGTGGCCTGGGGGCTGAACTTCACCGTGCTGGCGCCGCCGGCGCCGACCTCGAGCACCAGATCGGGATCGGTTCGGGTGAGCCCCTTGCGGATATCCTCGGCGCGCTCGGTGTCGCGCAAGGTAAAGGTGATCGCGTCGCCTTCGACATTGAGGTCGGCATAGCCGATCTTCGCGTCGAGCAGCACGTTGCGGACGCTGTCGACCAGCGTATTGAGCCGCTCGTGCTGCGCCGCCGCGACATCGACCTCGAGCAGAAGGTAGGAGCCGCCGCGCAAATCAAGGCCGAGCGCCACCTGCTTGTGCGGCACCGATTGCGGCAGCCAGGCGAGCTGCGCCGGGGTAAACAGGTTAGGCAGGCTGAACAGCACCCCGAGCGCACACAGCCCGCAGATGAGCAGCACCTTCCAATTGGCAAAATAGAGCATCGTCGTGGCCGGCGGCTATGCCTTGTCGTCTTCGTTGGCAGCGGGTTCCTTGGACTTGGCGGCGCGACGGCGGGCCGAGGCGGCCGGGCGCTCGCTGGCGGCCTCGCGCGCGGCTGCGGGATCGGTCTTGGCCAGGACGGTGGTAATCGTACTGCGCAGCACGCGCACCCGCACGTTCTGGGCGATGTCGACCTCGACCTCCTCCGGGCTCGCCACGCGGTTGACCGTGCCGATGATGCCGCCGCCGGTAACCACCCGGTCGCCGCGCCGCAGCGTCTCGAGCATGGCGCGGTGGTCCTTCTGCTTTTTCTGCTGCGGCCGGATCAACAGGAAATAAAAGACGACGAAGATCAGCACCAGCGGCAGGAATTGCACCATCGCGCTCTGGCTGTCGAAGAGGCCGCCCAACCCCTGGGCATAGGCCGTGGATATCAGCATCGGCATCGACCTCGAATAGCTACGCCGGAGCGGGTTGCGGGCGCCTGAGCGGCGTTGCGCGAATTGGTACGCGATGGCCTCGAAAAGGGCAAGGCGAGGTCACCGAACCGCATTTCGCGCCGGCGCGATTTAGGCTAGCGTCCGCGGCCTTTCGCACTGCCGCATGACCAACCGATGACAGAACCCGACAACGCCGCCCTTTTCACCCGCATCGCCGATGCGCTCGAACGCCTCGCCCCGCCGGCGGCGCCGAAAAACGACCTCGCCGTTGCCGACGCCTTCATCTGGCACGCCGAGGGCGAGTGGCTTGAGCCGGTGCCCGAGGTCAACCGGGTCGATATCGGCCTGTTGCGGGGGATCGACCGGGTGCGCGACATCCTGGTCGAGAACACCGAGCGGTTCGCCGCCGGGCTGCCCGCCAACAACGTGCTGCTGTGGGGCGCCCGCGGCACCGGCAAGAGCGCCCTCGTCAAGGCCGCGCATGCCGCGATCAACCAAAAGACGCCGAGAGCGCTGGCGCTGATCGAAATCCACCGCGAGGACATCCCGAGCCTGCCGCGCCTGTTGTCGCTGGTGCGCCCCAGCCAGCGGCGCTGCCTGTTGTTTTGCGACGACCTGTCGTTCGAGAAGCAGGACACCAGCTACAAATCGCTGAAGGCGGTGCTCGAAGGCGGCATCGAGGGGCGCCCCGCCAATGTCGTGCTCTACGCCACCTCGAACCGTCGCCACCTGATGCCGCGGGACATGATCGAGAACGAGCGCTCGACCGCGATCAACCCGGCCGAGGCGGTCGAGGAAAGCGTGTCGCTCTCCGACCGCTTCGGGCTATGGCTTGGTTTTCATAACGTCGACCAGCCGACCTTTCACGCGATCGTCTGCGGCTATGCGGCGCATTACCGGCTCGACCTGCCCGAGGACCAGCTCAAGGCCGAGGCCAACGAATGGGCGATCACTCGCGGCGCCCGCTCCGGCCGGGTGGCCTGGCAATACATCCAGGACCTCGCCGGGAGGCTGGGAAAGAAGCTGGCTTAGGCTTGGCCCCTCGCCCGCTTCGCGGGCCGAGCGATAGCCCCCGTGCGGAGCGAAGGACGAAGGGCGATAGGCGATTCGCCGGATCAGCCCGCCGGGTCCCTTGTCGGGCGACCGGCGCTAGGCGCCGGGGCAAGGTATTCGCGCGGGTCCACCGGCTTGCGGCCGCGGCGCAGCTCGAAATGGAGCTGCGGCTCGCCGACCGAACCGGTGCTGCCGACCTTGGCGATGACCTGGCCGCTCGCGACCTTGTCGCCGACCTTGACCATCGGGTCGTCGAGGTGGGCATAGGCCGAAATCCAGCCATTGTCGTGCTTGACCAGCACGAGGTTGCCGTAGCCCTTCACCTCGTTGCCGACATAGGCGACGACGCCGGCATCGACCGAGCGCACCGGCGTGCCGCGCGGCGCACCGATATTGATGCCGTCGTTGCGGCCGCCACCGGCGGCCGTGCCGTAATTGGCCAGGATGCGGCCCTGCACCGGCCAGGTGAAGCGTTCGCCTCCGGCGCCGGCCGCCGCTGCAGACGGCTGCACCGACACTGCCTGCGGCGCTTCGCCTGGCAGCGGCAAGGCGGCGGCGGGATTGCGCGGCGGCATCACCGGCGGCGGCGCGCCGTTTGCCGGCGGCGCCTCGGCCGCGGCCTGTTTCGGCGCCGGCCCGTCGAGCGGCACGATGTCGGGCAGAGCCCTGGCGGACGAGGGCGGCGGGCTCAGCGCGTTCGGTTGCGGCGCCGCA
>DASQGR010000317.1:0-2534 GCA_035632515.1 Allostellaceae bacterium
CACCGGGTAATAGGCGAGCGCCTCGGTCGCGGTGTCGATCGCGGTGAGCCCGCCGCCGATGACCACGACCGGCAGGCGCACGGTGAGGTTGGCGATGCTCTCGGTCTTGGCGGCGCCGGTCAGCTGCAGCGTCATCAAGAAGTCCGAGGCTTGCCGCACCCCGAGCGCCAGGCCGTTGGCCATCGGGATCACGGTCGGCCGGCCGGCGCCGGCGCACATCGCGATGTGGTCGAAGCCGAGCGCCATCGCGCTGTCGATGGTCACGGTGCCGCCAAAGCGCACCCCGCCATACATCGAGAACGCGGCGCGGCGTTCGAGCAGGAGGCGGACGATCTTGAGGAAATTCTTGTCCCAGCGGACGGTAATGCCGTACTCGGCAACACCGCCAAACCCGGCCATGACCCGGGCGTCGAGCTGCTCGTTGAGACTGGCGATGTCGCGGATCGGCGCGAACGGCACGCGCTCGCCGAGCGCCGTGACCCCGGAAATGTCGGGCGGCAGCGGCTCGATCTTGAGCCCGTCGATCGCGGCGACGAAATGCCCGTCATTCATCAGGTGATGCGCGAGGGTGAACCCGGCCGGGCCGAGGCCGACCACCAGCACCTTGTACCCCGATGTCGGCTTCGGCAGCGGCCGGCGCACATCGAGCGGGTTCCACCGGGTCAACAGGCCGTAGATCTCGAAGCCCCACGGCAGCGCCAGCACGTCTTTCAGGGTGCGGGTTTCGATCTGCGGGATGTCGACCGGTTCCTGGCGCTGGAAGATGCAGGCCTTCATGCAGTCGTTGCAGATGCGGTGCCCGGTGGCGGCGCAGAGCGGGTTGTCGACCGCAACGATCGCCAGCGCACCCAGGCTGTAGCCGCGCGACTTGACGAGGTTCAGCTCGGAGATCTTCTCGTCGAGCGGACAGCCGGCGAGAGTCACGCCGAAGACGCTTTTCTTGAAGCTGCCGTCCTTCTCGGTCAGGCCGTGAGAGCAGCTGTCCTTGCCCTGGTTATGGCACCAGATGCAGTAATTCGCCTCGTCGAGCGCGCCGGCGAGGTCGGTGCCGGCATCGGTGAGGGCAAAGCCCTGGCGCGCCCGCCACTCATGCTCGGGCAGGCGCAGCATGGTGACGCCGTCGCGCTCGATCGTCTCGACCGGCACGAGGTGCTCCATGTCGAGCCGGTGCGGCACCTTGAACAGAAGGCCGCTGCGGTGCGCCTCCCGCCCCTGCGGCGACAACACCGCCCAGGCGGCGTATTCGATCGCGGCGCGCAGCGATGCGGCATTGGCCGCCTCATCGGCGAGCCAGCCCGACACCGTCTCGGCATAGCGCCGTTCCCAGGCCAGCACGCCGGCGCGGGTATCCGGCATCTCTTCGACCGCGCCGATGAGCGGCGCCAAACTCCGGCGCAGCACCGCACCGTCGAGTGCGGCGGCCTCGGGTTCCTTCACCTCGCGGGTGGCACGGCGCTGGACGAACAGGCGCTTGACCGAATAGAGCGGCGCCAGCGCGTCGTGCCGCGCCTGCAATTCGCGCACTTCCGCCTGTACGCCGAACAGTTCGCCGAGGAAATCCTCCAGATGCGGCGCGACCTCGACGATCAGGTCGGACTCGGCTTTCTTGTCGAGCACCGCGGCGTCGGCCCGCGCCGTGACCAGCCGGTCATGCAACCCGACATCGGCGGCGGCCAGATGCGCGATGAATTCGCGGTCGAGTTTGACCAGCCCGTCGCGGTCGTAGAGCTCAGCGAAGACGAGCCCGTATTTCAAGGCAAGTTGGGTCATGGGCGCTTGTTACGCGAAGAAATTATCCGGAACCATCGGCAAATCGCCGCGACAGGTATTCCCGCCCCAGGCACGCAAGAGATAGGCCGCTTCTTCGTCGGGAAAAGGGAGGCCTTGTCCAATCAGGGTTGCGCGTCGGCGCAGTCGAGCATCGCGTTCAGCAATACCGCGCAGCCGGCGGTGAGATCGTCGGGCTTCGCATCCTCGATCTCGTTGTGGCTGATGCCGTCGACGCAGGGGACGAAGATCATCGCGGTGGGCGCCACCCGCGCCATGTAGACCGCGTCGTGGCCGGCGCCGCTGATGATGTCCTGGTGCGGCAAATTCTGCGCCGCCGCGGCCTCGCGCACGGCGCCGACCATACGCTGATCGAAGGGGGTCGGCGGAAAATACCAGAACTCCTTGACCTCGGCCTCCAAGCCCTGCGAGGCCGCAGCCTCCGCGCAAGCGGTGCGCAGGTCGCGGTCCATCGCGGTCAGCGTGTCGTTGTCGGGATGGCGGAAATCGACGGTGAAAAACACCCGGCCGGGGATCGTGTTGCGCGAATTGGGGCTGACCTGGACAAAGCCCACCGTGGCGCAGGCATAAGGCGCGTGGGCGTGGCCGATGCGGTTGACCGCGTCGATCATCCGCGCGGCGCCGACGAGGGCATCGTGGCGGCGCGGGATCGGGGTCGGACCGGCATGCGCCTCCTGGCCGGTGACGGTGCACCCGGCCGCCTCGCACCAGCCGATGAACAGCCGCCGCGCCTGCGCGTCGAGATC
>DASQGR010000318.1:0-12053 GCA_035632515.1 Allostellaceae bacterium
GGCCGGGCCAAACCCGGCCACGACGAGACCCGGCGTCAGCACGGAACGTAGCGCCCGTAATACCCGCTCCAGCAGCTTCCCATCGGGTAGGCCGGGGCCGGATAGTAGGAATAAGCCGGCGCCGGCGGGGCGTAATAGGGCTGCGGATAGTAATAATACCCGTTGGGGTAATACGGGTTGGCGGCGGCCCCGAGCGCGGTGCCGACGGCCAGCGCGCCGAGCCCGATACCGACCGCTGCACCGGTGCCCAGCGCATGGGCCGGCTGCGGCACCGCGGTCAATCCGACCACGCCCGCGAGCGCCGTTGCAAAGGCCAGCGTTCGCCCTGTACGGGCAACAAGATTGCTTCCAATCATTTGTCGTCCTCCGATTTGCGGGGCACGGCGGCAAAGGGGAAACGGCCGTGCCCGATCGGTAGAGTAACGCCTCGCACGCGTTTCAATTCCACCGGGTCATTTCCCCGTCAGCTACCGCATGGCCGACCGGCCGGGAAAATCGCGCCGGGAAAATCGCGCCGGGAAAATCGCAATGATGAGGGTGGGGCTTTGCCGCATTTCGCCGGGCTGAAACCGGCGCCCGGGCCGACACCGCCGGCGAATCGCCCGGCAAAGCCGCCCGAAAAGCGCGGTCAGCCAACGATCGCCTTCGGTTTGAGCCCTGGTTAAGGCTTCTTAAACCTCATTTGCGCAGAATTTCTCCGACGCAGGCGATTGCCTGGCGCCAGGGAGACCGACGTGAACGACATCTCGGTAAGTGCTTCGCCCTCGGCGACCGAAGTCGAGGTCGTGGAGGCAAAGGAAACCTGGAGCGAATATCGGCTTGCCGACGGCACGGTCCTGCGGATCAAGCCGATCATGATCGCGATTTCTCGCATCGACGATGCACGAACGGCCACCGGCGAGCCGGTTTACAATATGCGCTCGACCCTCGTGACCGATGTCAGGGCGAGCCGATTGCGCGAGGCGGCAGAGTGACCCTGCGCAACGCCGTCCACACGCGCTCGGACCAGTCGCTGTGCAACACCATCGCGGTTTCCGCGACCACGACGTTCCTGGTCTCGACCGATGACCCGTCGCTGATCCTGACGGCGGTTCCGGCGCCGGCGCTGGCGCTCACGTTCCAAAGCGGCTCGGCGATCCCGCTTTACCTATCTCAGCCGACGCTGCCGCAACTGCCGGCCCTGCCCCTGTCGCCTCCGCCTCCACGGGAGGACCCCGAGCCACGCCGGCCGCGCGAAGATGAAAATGTGGCCGCATCGGAGCCTCCCGCCGCCCGCGTCGAAGACGAAGAGCCCGAGGCCCCGCCGAACCACAGCCATCAAATCGAGCTGATCATAGACTCGCTGCCGCACCGCATGCTGACCGAGCCGATACCGGTTTCGATCGAGGCGCTCGGCGACAAGGTTTTCACCGCCTCGGTACGCAATATCGGCATTCACGCCACCGGCACCAGCATCGGCGAGGCGCTGCTCGTGCTGAAAGAGCAGATCGAGGAAATCTACGGCGACCTCAACGACCGGTCGTCGCATCTCGATGCCGAGCAGAAGAAGACGCTGCAGCTTCTCCACACCTATATCGAACCGCCGATCGCGCGGCGGCCGGAGTGGTCGAGAGTGTGATCCGCTTCGCTTGATGGTCGTCTCCGCGCAAGCGGGACTGCGAAGCGCATGCCGTTTTCGACGTCGCGGCGGCCCTGGACCGGTCCCCGGGTCAAGCCCGGGGACGAGCGTCTCAATCATCCCCGGGCTTGACCCGGGAATGAGCGTTTCAATCCCGATGGATCGGCGTCAGGCCGATTCAGCTTCCGCCGGCCGATCAAGTCGGATCCGCCAGCGCGACACGCCTCCCCTTGGCGCAGGCACGGCGCCGTCGTTGGTGTCGGGTTCGGCCGCCTGACCGCCCTGAAGGCTGGCCATGCCCTCCGGCTCTGCCGCCGGCTCCTGCGGCGATGCCGACATTGGCGCCTCGCCGTCCGACAGATGCTTTACGGCAAAGGCATAGGCGATCCGTTCCAGCGTCTCGACCTCCTCGAGATCTTCGTCAATCGCTTTCAGCTCGTCGGCGATGCGCGCCTGGATTGCCGCGCGGCGCCCTTTCAGTTCTTCCTTCACGCTCGCGAGGTAGTCGGGTGTGAGGTTCCACATGGCTCGGCCGCATCCGCACAAGTTACGATGGGCCAATCAACCACATCCGGGGTTAACGCCTCGCTAACGGCAGCGCTCTACCGGAAGCGCCGCGCGGCAGGGTGAGCCGATATCAGGCCTTGGCGCCCTCTTTCTTCTCGCGGATGCGGGTATGGAGGTTGTTGACGATCATCCCGGTGAGGCGCTGGTCGTGCATGAACAGGCGCTGGCCGATCGGATAGGGGTCCTGGTCGGTTACCGCCACCTGGCCGCTCAGGATCTCTTCCGGGGTCACCCCGCGGTCGACAAAGAGCTCGATATAGCCGATCCAGTTTTCGACGATCTGCGCCTGGTCCTTGAGGTAGGCCTTGGTGCATTGCTCGCCGTGGCCGGGAACGATCGTATCCGCGTCGAGGGTCTCGATGCTCTTAAGCGCAGCAAGCCACTCCCACGGGTCGCATTCCTGCAGCCAGGAGCGGCACTTGTGAAAGACGTTGTCGCCGGTGAACACGACGCCTTCCTCAGGCACGAACACCGAGGTTTGCGGCGCGGTGTGGCCGGGATGATGGATGATCTGAAAGGTGTGGTTACCGACATTGAGCGTCAGCCCCTCGGTAAACGTCACCGTTGGCCCGTGCGAATCGGCGTAGTCGGGATGTCCGAGCAGCCAGACGCTGTCCGGGTCCATCTGCTTCAGCCGCTCGCGCTTTTCGTCGATCGTGCCGAAGGCCTCGAGATAGCGGTCGAAGCATTCCTGCAGCTTGACCTGGCCGACCACCGGAACGCTGGGAAAATAGGCATTGCCCGAAATATGGTCGCCATGCGGCTCGGTGTTGATCAGGTAGCGGATCGGTGCCTTTTCCTCCATCATCTCGCGCCACCGCACCGCATCGATCGGCTGCTGCGGCGTGTCGATCATGACAAAGCCATCGCTGGTCTCGACAAAGCTGGGGTTGCAGCCGGCGTAGTAGATTTCGGTAAAACTGTGGGGTCCGACCCGGCGCATGCTGCTCTCCTGCGTTCAGCGCAATTGCGGGCCGATCATCCCCTATCGCCGGACGAGCGACAAGAACCGGCTACTCCGGCAAACCACGGCCAAACGCCTCTTTGCCGGCAACGTCCGCGTGAGGCGAATGCCGCCCTGCGGCAGAGGCTCTTTCCCCGTCGCGCAATAAATGCGTAATCTGCGGCCGACGTTTTTGCGAACGGGCTCGATCGCATCGCTGCGGCCGAACCCGCCTTACCCCAGGGGAGGAGATTATGGCTGAGATTAAGGGCGCCGACTTGCTGGCGAAGAGCCTCAAGGAGCAGGGCGTAGAGTACATGTTCGGCGTCGTCGGGTTCCCCGTCGGCCCGATCGCAGAGGCTGCGCAGAAGGTGGGCCTGCCTTATATCGGGATGCGCAACGAACAGGCGGCGTCCTATGCCGCGGGCGCGGGCGGCTACCTGACCGGCCGTCCCGGCTCGTGCATCGTCGTCACCGGCCCCGGCGTCATCCACGGCCTCTCCGGCCTTGCCAATGCGCAGCAGAACTGCTGGCCGATGCTGCTGATCGGCGGCGCGTCGGAGACTTACCGCAACGGCATGGGTTCCTTCCAGGAGGAGCGCCAGGTGCTGGCCGCGACCCCGGTTTCCAAATGGGCCCACGCGATCGAGCACGTAAACCGCATCCCGTTCTATGTCGAGATGGCAGTCCGGCAGTCGATCTATGGCCGCCCCGGCGCGACCTATCTCGACTTCCCCGACGACCTGATCACCGGCTCGTGCGCCGAGAGCGACGTGGCCGAGGTTCAGAAATGCCCCGACCCGCCGCGCACGATGGCGATGCCGCAGGACATCGAGCGAGCCCTCGACGTGCTGCAATCGGCGCAGCGCCCGCTCGCCCTTATCGGCCAGGGCATGGCGTCCTCGCGCGCCGAGGACGAGGTGCGCGCCTTTATCGAGCGCACCCAGATACCGTTTGTGCGCACGCCCAAGGGCAAGGGCGTGTTGTCGGACGACCACCCGCTGTCGGCCGGTGCGGCACGCAGCTTGGCGCTGCAGCAGGCTGACGTCGTCTTCCTGATGGGTGCGCGCTTCAACTGGATTCTGCATTTCGGCCTGCCGCCGCGCTACAACAAGGATGTGCGGGTGGTCCAGCTCGACATCGAGCCGGAGTCGATGCACCAGAACAAGCCGGCCGAGGTTGCGCTCGTCGGCGACGGCAAGGCGATCGTCGCGCAGCTGAACCAGGCGCTGCAAGGCCGGCAATGGTTCCACCCGGAGGGCTCGCCGTGGCGCCAAGCGATCGCCAAGAAGTCGGCCGAGAACGCGGCGATGATCGCGCCGCAGATCGACGACGACTCCTCGCCGGGCGGCTATTACCGGCTGTTCCGCGACATCCGCGAATGGCTGCCGAAGAACGTGGTCCTATGTAGCGAGGGCGCGACGACGATGGATATCGGCGGCACCCAGATGCCGCTTGAGAACCCCCGTTCCTACCTGAACGCCGGCAGCTACGGCACGATGGGCGTGGGTCTCGGGCTCGTCGTCGCCTCCTGCGTCGTGCACCCCGATCGCCCGGTCGTCCATATCTCTGGCGACTCCGCGATCGGCTTCTCCGGCATGGAGATGGAGACGCTGTGCCGCTACGGCATGCCGGCCAAGATCGTCGTCCTCAACAATGGCGGCATCGGCCCGGGGATGCCGGAAATCCCGAGCAACCCGATGCTCAACATGCGGCCGAACACGCTGATCTATGGCGCCCGCTACGACCAGATGATGAAGGCCTTCGGCGGCTACGGCGCCTATGTCGAGGATACGAAGGACGTTCGCGGCGCGCTCGACGAGCTGATGAACTTCCCCGGCCCGGGCCTGGTCAACATCAAGCTCAGCCAAGGCTCCGCCCGCAAGGCGCAGGAGTTCCGCTGGCATAGCTGATCCGACGCGGCCTCTCGCAGGCCGCCAGGATCACCAAGGAGGATCACCAAGGCGCGGGGCCGTCCATCGGGCGGCCCCGTTGCCGTCTAGGCCGCTGCGAATTCGCCGGCGGTGCAAGCCAGAAATGCCCGCAAGGCGCTCGAGGCAAAACCGTCGCGACGGCGGATGAACATCGTGTCGACCATCGCGTCCGCCGGCGGCAGGGCGTGAATGCTGACCCGTGATGCCGCACACACGTCGCCGATCAGGGCGCGCGGCAACAGGGTGATGCCGAGCCCGGCGCCGACGCAGCCGAAGATTGCTTCCAGCGTGCCGAATTCCAATTGTCGCTGCACCGTGAGGCCGCGGCGCACCAGTAGCCGTTCCAGCATTTGCCGGTAGGAACAGCCGGCGCGGAGCACGACGATGCGCATCTCGGCAGCAGACCAGATGGCGTCGAGCGAGGCAATGCCGGGTGCGGCGAGGACGACCAGCTCCTCGTGAAAGACCACCTGCTCGGCGAGCTCGGGATGCGCCACGGGCCCGCAGACAAAGGCGCCATCGACGCGCTGCTCCAGCACGTCGCCGACCAGCTCGCGGGTTGTACCGGTGCGCAGCACCAGATCGACATCTGGATTGTCCGCCGCATACCGCGCCAGGAGCGGCGTCAGCCGCAACGCCGCGGTGGTCTCCAGCGATCCGACGGTCAGCAGGCCGCACGGCAACCCGTCGTCGCGCGTTGCCCGCCTGGCATCCGCCAGCAGCCGGGCGACCCGATCGGCGTAGGGCAGCAAACGCTGCCCCGCCGCGGTCAGCGACACCCCGCGGGCGTGACGCTCAAACAACGCGCAGCCGATATCCGCCTCCAGCGTCTTGATGCGCGCGGTGATGTTGGACTGCACCGTGTTGAGCGCGGCGGCCGCACGGTTCATGCCGCCGAGCCGAGCCACCGCCTCGAATACTTTGAGATCGCCGGTATCCACGGGGCACCTCCGCAAGATATCTGTAAAGCAGATTGATGATATCAGTTCTAATCGTTTTCCCGAATGTCTGGGCCGGCCTATATCACCGTCCATGACGAGCCGAACCGACATGACCGAACCCGTATCCGACCATGCCGACGCCGTTTCGGTCGCCTTTGGCGGGCTGATCGCCCTGGCGATCGGGGTGGGCATCGGACGCTTTGTCTACACGCCGATCCTGCCGGCGATGGTCGCAGCGCTCGGGCTGAACGGGTCGGCCGCCGGGCTGATCGCCTCGGCCAATTACCTCGGCTATCTGATCGGCGCGCTTTTCGCGGCCGCGCCGATCCTGCCGGGATCGCGGCGGCTGTGGCTGCTCGGCTCGCTGGCGGTCAGCGCGGTAACCACGGCCGGCATGGGATTAGCCGTATCGCTGCCGTCATTTCTGGTCTTGCGCTTTGTCGGCGGCGGCGCCGGGGCGTTTGCGCTGATCCTCGCATCGACGGTGGTGCTGCAACGCTTGGCCGAGGCCGGACGCGGCGGCTTGTCGTCGCTGCACTTTGCCGGGGTCGGCGCCGGCATCACCCTTTCCGCCATCCTGGTGGCCGCCATGCTGCGCGCCGGCGAAACCTGGCAGTCCTTGTGGCTGGCGAGCGGTGCGCTGTCGCTGACCGCGACGCTTGCGGTGGCGCTGCTGATGCGACCCCAGACGGCGCCGGCCCAGACGACCGGCCGCGCCGCCGACGGCGTGACCGACCCGAGCCTGCGCCGCCTGATCGCCGCTTATGGCCTGTTTGGTTTCGGCTATATCATCACCGCCACGTTTCTCGTCGTCATCGTGCGCACCACGCCGGCGATCCGCCCGCTCGAGCCGGTGATCTGGGTCGTGTTCGGCGTGGCGGCGGTCCCGTCGGTCGCGATGTGGAGCCGGATCGCTCGCCGGGTCGGCGTTCCGGTTGCGTATGCGGCGGCCTGTGTCGTCGAGGCGGTCGGCGTGCTGGCCAGCGTCGCCTGGCCGACCGAGGCCGGGGTATTCCTCGCGGCGATCCTGGTCGGCGGGACCTTTGTCGGGCTCACCGCGCTCGGCCTAGTGCGCGCCCGCACCTTGGCGAGCGGCGACCCGCGGCGCGCACTGGCCTCGATGACTGGGGTTTTCGGTTTCGGCCAGATCATCGGCCCGGTTTTCGCCGGCGTAGTGTCCGACCGTCTCGGCAGCTTTACCGTGCCGTCGCTCGCCGCTGTCGCCGCGTTGCTGGTCGCCGCATTTCTCGC
The DNA here is from genome assembly GCA_035632515.1 of Allostellaceae bacterium. Lineage (GTDB taxonomy): Bacteria > Pseudomonadota > Alphaproteobacteria > ATCC43930 > CGMCC-115725 > DATARH01. The sequence continues at coordinate 7,255 of DASQGR010000318.1, forward strand.
TCGTAAGTGACCGCCGTTTGCCGTGGCCGTGCCGAAAGAGACGGCCTAACATCGCCGCTGACGGCGCCGCCCCCGCGCCGCCAAGCACAGGAGGAACCAATGGCGATCTTTACTCATGTCGCGGTCGGCACCAACGACCTCGCCAAGTCGCGTGCGTTCTATGACGCCGTACTCACGCCGCTGGGATATAAACGCATCAGGGATTTGGGCGACAGGGGCTCGGCCTGGGGGGAGTCGACCGAGGAATTCTTCGTGCTGACCCCCGCCGATGGGCAACCCGCATGCGCCGCCAATGGCGGGACGGTCAGCTTTGTCGCGCCCAGCCGGGCGGCGGTGGCGGGGTTCCACAAGGCCGCGCTGGCCGCGGGCGGCAAGGACGAAGGCCCGGTCGGGCCGCGCACGTTCTGGCCCCATGCCTATGCCGGCTATTGCCGCGACCTCGACGGCAACAAGCTCGCCGCCTATTGCCTGAAGGCGGAATAGCAGCAGTAGCGCCGCCGCCACGGATACGGAAGGGCCGCACCGAAACGGGGCGGCCTTCACCCTTCTGGGCGCGCAACAAAAAACGCAGCGCGCGCCGCCATCGCTGCCGCGGCGGCGGTGCCCGCTGCGCCGGCTCGCCTTGCCGGGCAGGCGGAGAAGGTGCAGGCTGATCAGCCGAACCATGAATAAGCGGGGCCGCCTGCCATGCCCGACGCCGTCGATGCTACCATCGTCCCGCCCAATCCCGTTGGCGAGCTGACTTTCGACCACACGCCCCAGCCGTTTGGCGCGGGCCTGCCCGATCCGGTCGTTTACGACGCCTCGCCGCGCGCCTTGAGGCAGCGGACGGTCAATTTCGCGGCAAAGCGCCTTGCCGACATGCGCTATGTCAGCGGCCTCGACCGCGCCACCGCCGAGGCCCATTTCCGCTGGCGCCCTGCGGCGGCTCCCGGCGGCCTCACCCAGCGGCCGGGACCGGACGACGCCGCGCCGCTGGTCGCCGCGCACAAGGCCGGCCGCATCCTCATCGGCATGGACGATGCCGACAAGCGCGTCACCATCGTCTGGAACGACCCCGATTTCGGCGAGAAGATCACCGGCGCCGCGATCGCCCGCCCCGGCTATGGCGGCATCGTTCTCGGCCCGCACAAGGATTTGCGCTTCGATCCGCAGCCGATCCCGCGCCAACGCGGCGATGCCGGCCGCGCCTGGCCGCTCGGCGATGCGGTCGAGACCGCGCCCGCCCCGCCGCTCGAGCTCGGCCGTGCGCTCGACCATTTCTTAGCCAGCTCCGAGGGCGCCTATGGCGTGCTGATCGCCACCCCCGACCGCGTCCTGTGCGAGCGCTACAGCGACTTCAGCGGCCCCGACCGCGCGACCCCGAGCTGGTCGATGACCAAGGCGATCACCTGCACCGTGGTCGGGCGGCTGATCCATGACGGCTGGCTCGGCTCGGTGCATGACCGAGCGCCCGCCCCGTTATGGCAGGACCCGCGCGGCATTCACCGCCTGATCACCATCGACCACCTCCTGCGCATGCGCTCCGGCCTCGGCTTCCCCGTCGTGCATGGCAACGGCAAGGTGACGATCGGGTTCGAGAACAGCGCGGTCTACCAGGACGCCGGCGACGCCTACGAGGCGGCGCAGCGCTCGATCGTCGCGACCATGCCGGGCAGCGTGTTCCGCTACATCAATGCCGGGATGAACGTGATCGGCTCGGTGATCCGCGACCGGATCGAGCGGCGCTGCCTGCCCTACTACCAGACGCTCTACGGCATCCTGGCCGACCGGCTCGGCATGGCGAGCTACCAGCATTCGGCCGACATCGCCGGCAACATGATCGCCTCGGGCGCCGGGTTCGCGCATTTGCGCGACTACGCCAAGCTCGGCGTGCTCTACCTGCAGGACGGCATGTGGGGCGGCGAGCGGCTGTTGCCGCAGGGCTGGGCCGACTACGCGCTGACCCCGAGCCATACCGGCAGCAGCTACGCCGCCTGCTTCCGCGCCAATAACGAGCTGCTGTTTCCCGATCTGCCGCGCGACACCGCCTGGGCGTCGGGGGCGTCCGACCAGCGCATCTTCGTCCTGCGCCGGCACCGGCTGACCGTCGCGGTCAACAACGAGACCGACCATCCGATGGACCTGGCGGCGCTCAACCGGCTGATCGCCACCGCAATCGCGGAACTAACCTGAGGGAGAAGACCATGCCCGCCACCGTCCGCAACGTCGCCCGCGAGAAGCTCGAAAAGGACCAGCTGTCGCTCGGCGTCGGCATCCGCATGACCCGCAGCGTCGAGATCGCCAAGGCGATGGCGGTCGCCGGGTTCGACTGGCTGTTCCTCGACATGGAGCACGGGGTCATGTCGCTCGAGGCCTGCGCGCAGATCTCGACCGCGGCGCTCGACGCCGGGATCGCGCCGATCGCCCGCGTGCCGAACGGCGAATACGCGATCGCGACCCGCGCGCTGGATAACGGCGCCCTCGGCATCGTCATGCCGCATGTCGACACCGCCGCCGAAGCGCATGAAGTCGTCAACCGGCTGAAATATCCGCCGGTCGGGCATCGCTCGATGGGCGGGATCGGGCCGCATTACGGCCTGCGCTCGGCGTCGAGCAGCGAGGCGGCCGCGACCCTCAATGCGGCCAACCTCACCATCGTCATGCTGGAGACCCCGACCGCGATCAAGAACGCCGCCGAGATCGCCGCGGTGCCGGGGGTCGACGTGCTGCTGATCGGCACCAACGACCTGTGCGCCGAGATGGGCATCCACGGCGATTTCGGCAACGACAAGGTTGCCGAGGCCTACAAGGCGATGATCGCCGCCTGCAAGCAACACAGCAAATTCCCCGGCATGGCCGGCATCTACAACGAGGCGATCATGCCGCGCTATATCGAGATGGGTGCGCGCTTTATCCTCGCCGGCCAGGACGGCGCGTTCCTCAACGCCGGCGCCGCCCAGCGCACCGGGTTCCTGCACAAGCTGCACGACTGAACGGGCAAGCCATGCCGGCCGCGATGATCGGCGAGCGATTGTCGGCAGCGGCGGGAGTCGCGATGGACGGCGTCGACCTGTCGCGGCCGCTATCGGCCGCGGCGCGCGAGCGCATCGTCGCGGCACTGCTCGATCGCCATCTCGTCATTTTTTCCGGCCAATTTCTGACCCGCGAGCAGCAATACGCCTTTACCGCGAATTTCGGCGAGGTCGAGCCGCATGGCGGCGGCCGGCCCGGCAAGCGGCAGGACGTGGCGCATATCACCGCCAATCTCGACGCCGACGGCAACCCCAGCGACCGCTTCGCCAAGGGCGCCAACTACCGCTGGCATACCGACAAGCCCTACTACGCGGCGCCGCCGGCGCTGACGACGCTCTACGCGGCGGAACTGCCGCCCACCGGCGGCGACACCGAGTTCGCCAATACCGCGCTCGCCTATGACGCCTTGCCGGAAGCCACCAAGCGCCGGATCGCCGGCTTGCGGGTCGTGTTCCAGTGGGAAGGCGGTCGGCGCCCCGGCTATTACGCCAACGAGCTGCCGCCCGTCGATCACCCGCTGGTACGCACCCACCCCGAAACGGGGAAGAAGGCGCTCTATCTCGGCAACCACGCGACGCATATCCTCGGCATGCCCGAGGCCGATGGCGCGGCCCTCCTCGACGAGCTGTTGCGCCACGCGACAGGCGCGGAATTCACCTATGCGCATCGCTGGCGCCGTGGCGACCTGATCATGTGGGACAATCGCTGCCTCTTGCATCGCGCCGTCGCCAATTACGAGATGACCAGGCACCGCCGCGTCATGCACCGCAACGTGGTCAAGGGCACGGTGCCCTACTGAGGAGTTCGATGGTGACGGCAAGCGACAACGACGTGCTGGCACAGGTATTTACCGAGGCGCGCACCTTTTCCTACTGGCAGGAGCGGCTGGTCGACCGCGCCGACATCGAGGCCGCCTTTGCCCTCGCCTTTCACGGGCCGACCAGCGCCAATTGCGAGCCGATGCGGCTTGTGCTGGTGGCCAGTCCCGAGGCGAAAGCGCGGCTGCTCCCCTGCGTCTCGTCGGGCAATTCCGACAAGGTGAAGACGGCGCCGGTGACCGCGATCGTCGCCTACGACCTCGATTTTTTCGAGGAGCTGCCGCGGCTGTGGCCGCATGGCGACGCGCGGTCGTGGTTCACCAGCAACGCCGCCTTCGCCGAGGAAACGGCGCTGCGCAACTCGTCGCTGCAGGGCGCCTATTTCATCCTGGCGCTGCGCGCGAAGGGGCTCGATTGCGGACCGATGTCGGGCTTCGATCCGGCGAAGGTCAACGCCGCGTTTTTTGCCGGCACAAGCTGGCGGGCGAATTTCCTGATGAATATCGGCTACGGCAACCGCGAGCGGCTGCACCCTCGCCTCCCCCGCCTCTCCTTCGCCGAGGCGGCGCGGTGGGAGTGAGCCTTTTCCCGTCATGGCCGGGTTTGTCCCGGCCATCCACGTGGATCCCCGGGATTGGCCCGGGGATGACGAACAAAGAAACGTTTCGGGAAAACCCTTACGCCACTGTCGATTTCGGCGTCGGCACGACGCGGGTGACGACCATCTTGTCGCGGTCGAGGCATTCGGGGACGCGCGGCGCGATCTTGGTCTTCCAGTGGTCGGTGTCATAAACCGCCTTGTAGAGCGCCTCGCGCTGCGCCTCGCTCTCGAACCGGCGCAGCCAGACATACTTCGATTCGTCAGTCTCGCCGCGGAAACTGCCGCAGATCACCATGCCCTTCGACACCTGAAAGGGGATGATCTCCTCCTCCATGATCTTCACCCACTCGTCCATCTTGCCGGGC
>DASQGR010000319.1:0-21850 GCA_035632515.1 Allostellaceae bacterium
TGATGCAGTGGACCCGATGGTTCGCCGGGCTGATCGACACGCAGCCCAGCGACCGCATGTACAATTGCCTGCCGATGTACCATAGCGTCGGCGGGGTGGTGGCGACCGGCGCGGCGCTGGTCAACGGCGGGTCGGTGGTGATCCGCGAGCGCTTCTCGGCAAGCCGGTTCTGGGACGATATCGCCGACTGGGATTGCACCTTGTTCCAGTACATCGGCGAGCTGTGCCGCTATCTTCTCAACAGTCCTGAACACCCGCGCGAAACGAGCCACAAGCTGCGGCTGTGCTGCGGCAACGGGCTGCGTTCCGATATCTGGGAACGGTTTCAAAAACGCTTTGATATTAAGCGCATACTCGAATTTTATGCCGCGACCGAGGGATCGTTCTCCCTGTTCAATTGCGAGGGCAAACCGGGCGCGGTCGGCCGCATTCCGGCGTTTCTGGCGCATCGGTTTCCGGTGGCCCTGATGAAATTCGATATCACGGCCGGCGAACCGCTGCGCGGCGCGGACGGGTTCTGCATCCGCTGCGATCCTGACGAGCCCGGCGAGGCGATCGGCCAGCTCCCCAGCGACCGCGCGGCCCTGCGCGGGCAATTCGAGGGCTACACCGACCCGGCAGTCTCCGAGCAAAAGGTGCTGCGCAATGTATTCGCGCCGGGCGATGCGTGGTATCGCACCGGCGATTTGATGCGTCGCGACCGCGCCGGCTACTACTACTTCGTCGATCGAATCGGCGACACGTTTCGCTGGAAGGGCGAGAACGTCTCGACTACCGAAATTGCCGAAATCGTCGCCGCCGGCCCCGGTGTCGTCGAAGCGGTAGTCTACGGCGTCGCCATACCCGGTGCCGATGGGCGCGCCGGGATGGCCGCGATCGTGACCGGCGAGGGGTTCGACCTCGCCCGCTTGCATGCCCGCCTCGCCGCGCGGCTGCCGGATTATGCTCGGCCGGCGTTTCTGCGCATTCGCGACGCGATCGACACCACCGGAACGTTCAAGCCGCAGAAGCAGACGCTGGTGCGCGAGAGCTTTGATCCCGCCGCGACGACCGACGCGCTCTATTTCAACGACCGGGTCGCCGCGGCTTTCGTACCGCTCGACGCGGCGCTGTTTGGGCGCATCCAGAACGGCGACGTGCGGCTTTAGGCCGGGGCCCCGCAGCCGCCGGCCGCACCGGCGTCAGGCCGTGCTGCCCGCGTCGACGGTCAGCACCGTACCGGTGATATTGCGCGCCTTGTCGCCGAGCAGGAATTCGACCGCATCGGCGACGTCTTCGGCGTCGGCGAGGCGGTTGAGCGGGCTGCGACGCACCACTCGCTCGCGCTGGCCGCCGTCCATGCCTTCGGTCATCGCCGTATCGACAAAGCCCGGCGCGACGGCGTTGACGTTGATCCCGAGCGGCCCGACCTCGCGCGCCAGCGATTTGGTGAAGCCGATCAGCGACGCCTTGGTCGCACCGTAGACCGACAGCCCGCTGAACCCGGTGGTGCTGACGATCGAGGAGATGTTGACGATCCGCCCGCCGCCGCCATCGGCCATCATCGCCCGCACGACGTGCTTGGTAAGCACCATCGGCGACACGGTATTGAGCTGCACGGTGCGCTCGATATCGGCGATGCGCAGATTTGCCAGCACGCCGCTGGTGCCGATCCCGGCATTGTTGACGAGACCGTAGATCGGTCCGACATCGGCGCGAATGCGCTTGACCAGGTCGGCCAGGGCGGCAACCTCCGCGAGGTCGCACGGCCAGAAATGCAGCGGGCTCGGCTCGCCCCTGTCGGCGGCGATCTCGCAGCTTTCCTTGCGTGCGACGATGATCGCGCGGTAGCCGGCATCGCGCAGCCGGCAGGCGATCGCAAAGCCCAATCCACGGCTGCCGCCGCTGACGATGACGTTACGCATGGGTACGCGCGAGCTTGCCCGCAGCCGACACCTCGAGTGTCGGGACAAAGCGGATCGCCGCCGGCACCTTGTGCCGCGCCAGGTCGCTTCGGCATTGCTCGAAGATGGCGTTTTTCAGCGCCGTGGCGCCGCCGGCCTGCGGCGGCTTGTCGTTCAAGACCACATCGGCGACAACGATCGCTCCGGTGATCGGGCTCGGGCGCGCCTTGACCAGCGACATGCGCACCCCCGGGTGACGGTTGATCACCGCCTCAACCTCCTCGGGGTGGACCTTCAGCCCGCCGATATTGATGACCCCTCCGCGCCGGCCGACAAAATGGTAGCGGCCGTCGCGAAGTTCGACCATGTCGCCGTTGTCGACAAATCCATCTTTATCGAAGAGTTCCGGTGCGGCGCTGCCGAGATAGCCCAGCGCGTTGCGGCTGGACTTGATGCGCAGCGATCCGTCCACGACCCGCATCTCGACGTCGCCCCGCCGCCCCAGCAGGCTTGCAGGGAACCCCGCAAACCCGTCGCCGACATCGAATGCGACCCCGGCCTCGGTCGAGGCGAAGGCATGGGCCATGTCGGCATCGCGGTACGCCGAGCGCAGATGGTCGAGGATCGCCTGATCGGCGATCTCGCCCGAGAGACGGACATAGCGCGGCGCCAGCTTGCCGATGGCCGGGCTCATCAGCGCGCGGCGCCAATGCGACGGAGTGCCGGAGATGTGGGTGACGCCGTGCGCCCCGGCGCGCGCCAGGAACTCGCCGACCGGTTCCCGCCCGTTCGACAGCACCATCGAGCCGCCGCCGAGCATCGCCCGCAAAAAGATCTGGAGGCCGCCGTAGCGGCGCATGTCGTAGAACGTGCTCCACACCGCGCTGTGGCCGAGCGCCGCGCCGCCGGTCAGTGCGCCAGTCAGGGTCCCCAGGGTGTGGACGACCATCTTGGGCACCCCGGTCGTGCCCGAGGTGAGCAGGACCCATTCGGTGGTTTCGCCGGGGCGACGATCGACGGCGCCGGCGACGATAGCGCCGTCGACGGCGACAAAGCGCCCGACCCCGCCCGATCCGGCCATCGCGGCATCGCCGACGATCGCGTCGATTTCCGCAGTGGCGATGACCGCCGGCAGATGACCGGTCGCCAGGTCGGGCGGGCACAGCACGATCCGGCGGGCGACGCCGTCGAGCTCGATCAGCGCCAGCGCCGCCGGCAGCTGGTCGCCGATCGTTAGCAAGACCGAGGCGCCGCGCAATTCTTGGAGCCGGCCGCCAAGGCTCGACCCGTCCGACAGCGCTGCGAGGCTCGCGCTGCCTTCGACCCCCCACAGCCAGCGTTGCGGCAGCCGGCCGGCCGCGCTCAGCAATCGCCACAGCGACATCGGCCCACGGGACACCGGCCCAGGGAACATACGCTTAGCCTGCAGGGCCCGCGACGGCACGCTCGTAAAGCGCGATGAAATCGCCGACCGTCACCGGGAAGCCGACCTCTGCATCGGCGCTGAACGGATCGACCCCGAGCGTGTCCTCGAGCCGGGCGACGACGACGGCGAAGCACAGCGAGTCGAGCCCCGATTCGAGCAACCCGAGGTCATCCGACAACGGCGCCAAGGCCTTGCGCTGCTCTTCGGCGACCTGCTCGAACAGGGCGACGATATCCGATCTGACCGACATCGAGTGCTCCGCAGAATTAATGCCGGAGAGCTTGTACGCCCGCGATTAAAAAACCGCCAACGGCTCAGTCGACGCGAATCAACGCAGCCACGCTAAGAAATCCGCAACCGCTTATACTGCACTATTGGCGGGAAATTCTGCCGCGACCCAGGGGCTCATGGACATCTTCGCAACCACGCAGGCCGAGCCTGTTCCTCGCGATCCGCCCGAGGGTTCCGATGGCCGCGAATCGCCTCGCGAGACGGTGCAAACCGCGCCGCTATCGCCCGAGCAGCGGCAGATCTGGCTGCATGCGGCGCTCGCCCCTGCCCCGGCGCTCTACAACGAGCAAGTAATCATCCGCCGGCACGGCGACCTCGATCCCACAGCGCTCGCGCAGAGCCTCGATGCGCTGATCCGCCGCCATGAAACCCTGCGCACCGTTTTTGCCGATGCGGATGGCGAACCGGTACAGATCGTGCGCCCGGCGTGGTCTATCCCGGTGCGCTCGATCGACCTCGGTCGGATCCCGCCGGCGCGTCGCGAAGAGGCGGCCAGTGAGATCACGGCCGAGCAGGCATCCCGGCCATTCGATCTCGGCGAGGGGCCGCTTTTGCGGGCGATCGTGCTGAGGCTGGCCAACGACGATCATCGGTTGTGTCTGACGATCCATCATCTGATCGTCGACTCGCTGTCGGTCAATCGCGTGCTGCTGCCCGAGCTGGCGGCGTTCTACGAGGCTTATGCGCGCGGCGACCGTCCCGCCCTGCCGCCGCTACCGCTGCACTACCGCGACTACGCCATCTGGCGACAGCAGCAGGTCGACGGCGCGGCAATCGCAGCACGGACCAAAGCCTGGGGCCGCCGGCTGGCCGGCGCGCCGGGCACGGTGCCGATCCCCACCGATCGTCAGCGCCCGGCGGCGCTCAGCTATCGCGGCGCGGTGGAAAGCATCGAATATCCGCCGGAACTGACCCGAGCCCTGAAGGCGTTCAGCACTGCCGAAGGCGTCAGCCTCTACATGACGCTCCTGGCCGGCTTCAGCGCTTTGCTCCACCGCTACACCGGCCAGGACGACATCCTCGTCGGCGGCATTGCCAGCACGCGCCGGCGACCCGGTCTCGACCGACTGATCGGCTGCTTCATCAATGTCGTGGCGTTGCGCACGCGTCCCTCGGCCGCGATGTCGTTCCGCGAGCATCTGGCGCAAACGCGGGAGGCGGTGCTGGCCGGCCTCGTCGCCGGCGACGTGCCGTTCGACCTCGTGGTGCGCGAGGTGCAGCCCAAGCGCGAGCCGAGCGTCCAGCCGCTGGTCCAGGCGCTGCTGTCGCTCGAAACCGCCGAGCCCGTCGCCGACGGGTGGGAGGCGACCTATCTCGACGGCAGCTCCGGCACCTCGAAATTCGACCTGTCGATCAGCCTGCACGAACACGGCGAGCGCCTTGTCGGACGCATCGTCTACAGCGCCGATCTGTTCGCTCCCGAAACCATGCGGCGGCTGATCGGGCACTGGATGACCCTGCTGGCCGGCGCCGCCGCCGATCCCGGCTGCGCGCTGGCGCGGCTGCCCCTGCTGACCGAGGCGGAAACCCGGGAGTTGCTGGTGGGTTGGAACAAGACCGAGCGCGAATGCCCGGCCGACACCCTCTACCCGCTGTTCGCCGCCCAGGCCGCGCGCCGGCCGGATGCGCCGGCGGTGGTCTTCAACGGCCGCACCTGGCGCTATCGCGAATTGGAGGCTGCGGCCGGCCGCATCGCCGCGACGCTGCGCGCCGCCGGGGTCGCCAAGGGAACTCTGGTCGCGATCGCGCTCGAGCGCTCGTTCGACATGATCGCCGGCCTGCTCGGGATTCTGCGGGCGGGCGCGGCCTACCTGCCGCTCGATCCGGCGTTTCCGCCGGCCCGGCTCGCGCTGATGCTCGGCGACGCCGACCCGGCGGTGGTGCTGACCCAGCGCTCGCTCGGGGGCAGCCTGCCGGAAACCGCGGCACGCATCGTCTTTTGCGAGGATTGCGCCGGTGCGGTCGACGATGGCGTGTGCACCGAAACCGGCGGCGGCGACCTCGCCTACGTGCTCTACACCTCGGGCTCGACCGGAAAGCCGAACGGCGTCGCGGTCCCGCTCCGCGCCCTGGTCAACCTGCTGGCCTCGATGCAGCGCGAGCCCGGTTTCGGCGCGCAGAACGCGCTGCTGGCGGTGACCACCCTGTCGTTCGACATCGCCGCGCTGGAACTGTTCCTGCCACTGATCGCCGGGGGGCGGGTGATCCTCGCCGATCGGGAAACCGCGACCGACCCGTGGCGGCTGGCGGCGCTGATCCGCGACAGCGGCTGCACGATGATGCAGGCGACCCCCGCGACCTGGCGCGGGCTGATCGATGCCGGCTGGCGAGGCGATCCGCGCCTCACCCTGCTGTGCGGCGGCGAGGCGCTATCGCGCGATCTGGCCGACAGGCTGATGCAAGCCGGCAGCACGCTATGGAACGTCTACGGCCCGACCGAGACGACGATCTGGTCGACGCTGCACCGGGTCTCCCCGGGTCCGGGGCCGGTGCCGATCGGCCGGCCGCTGGCCAACACGCGCATCTATATCCTCGACCCGCAAGGCGCCCCGATGCCGGTCGGCATTCCCGGCGATCTCTTCATCGGCGGCGCGGGGGTGGCGCACGGCTATCTCAACCGGGCGGAACTGACGGCGCAGCGTTTCGTCCCCGACCCGTTTGCCGGCGAGCCTGGGGCGCGAATGTACCGGACCGGCGACGTCGCCCGCTATCTGCCCGACGGCGCCATCGAATACCTCGGCCGGTGCGACCGGCAGATCAAGATCCGCGGCTTCCGCATCGAGCCGGGCGAGATCGAGACGGCGCTGCTGGCTCACCCGGCGGTATGCCACAGCGCCGTCATCGTCCGCGCCGAAATGTCGGGCGACGAGCGCCTGATCGCCTATCTCGTCGCCGCGGACGCGGCCCGCCCCGATGCCGCCGCGCTGCGCCGGCACCTCGCCGCCGGATTGCCCAATTATATGCTGCCGAACGCCTTTGTCTGGCTCGACGCGCTGCCGATGACCCCCAACGGCAAGATCGACCGCAATGCCCTGCCGGCTCCCGGGGGAGAAGTGGGCGTTGCCGATTTCGTCGCGCCGGAGGGCGAGCGCGAGGAAAAGCTGGCGGCGATCTGGCGCGACATCCTCGGCACGGAGCGCGTCGGCGCGACCGACGATTTCTTCGATCTCGGCGGCCATTCGCTGCTGGTGATGCCGCTATGCCGGCGGATTGAGACCGAGTTTGGCCGCCGGCTGTCGATCACCGCGGTGTTCTACGGGCCGACGATCCGCCAGATCGCAGCGCTGCTCGGCGACGGCGCCGCTGCGCGTACCGTCGCCCTGCAGGCCGGGGGGACGCGCCCGCCGCTCTACTGGATCGACCCCGGCCCGATCTTCGCGCCCTTGGCCAAGGCGCTCGGCCCCGACCAGCCGTTTACCGGGCTGATGTTCAACACGGTGGTGACCACGGCGGAAAACCGCCCGAGCCGGATCGCCGACATCGCCCCCTATCTGGTCGACAGCATCCGCGCCGCCCAGCCCGAGGGGCCCTATTACCTCGGCGGCTGGTGCGCCGACGGGCTGCTCGCCTACGACGTCGCCTCGCGGCTGATCGCGTCGGGTCAGGAGATCGGCCTGCTGGTGCTATTGCATGCCGGAAATCCGCAGCACATTCGCCGGCTCGGCACATTCGCAGTCAGGTTCAGCCTGTTGAAGCATCAGCTGCGCAAGTTCGGCCGGATGCGCAGCAGGGAGCTGCGCGGCTTTGCGGCTGAGCGCGCCGGCAAGGTCGTTGCGCGGCTGTTGCGGCGAGCGGCCGCGGGTGGCCCGCCGGGCCACTATTTCGACGGCATCATCGATCGCACCGCGATGCATTACGAGCCGCTTCCCTATCCCGGCGACATCGCCCTGTTCCAGCCGATCGAGCGGCCCGACATCTTCGATTACCGGCCGGGTTGGGAAGAAATCGTGACCGGCACGGTCACCGCCTACGATGTGCCCGGCGGTCACCACACGATGCTGCACGAACCCAATGTCCGGGTGCTCGCCGACAAGCTGCGCGCCGCACTCGACAGGGCGCAGGCCGGCAAGGGAAGGACGGCATGATCGAGCGCCTGCTGCCGCCGCAGGCGGCCTGCGCCGCGCTGCGCGACGACGATCTCGCCGGGCCGCTCCTGCCCGAGGAGGCGGCGCTGCTCCGCCGGGCTTGCGGGGAGCGGCGGCGCGAATTCACCGCCGGCCGACATTGCGCGCGTCAGGCGCTCAGCCGTATCGGGGTCGATGCCGGCCCGATCCTGCGCGGCCCGCGGCGCGAACCGCTGTGGCCGCGCGACATCGTCGGCAGCATCACCCATTGCCGCGGCTACCGTGCCGCCGCCGTCGCCCGCGCCGCCGATCTGGTCACCATCGGCATCGACGCCGAGCCGCACGCGCCCTTGCCGCCCGGGGTCGCCGACTATGTGTTGCGCGCGGAAGAGCGCGACTGGCTGAAACGGGCGCCGGCCGGCATATACTGGGACCGGCTGATCTTCAGCGCCAAGGAGAGCGTCTACAAGGCGTGGTTTCCGCTGACCGGCAAATGGCTCGGCTTTTCCGATGCAACCGTCACGGTGGACCCTGCTGCGGGGTTGTTCGAGGCGGAGCTGTCGACCGCCTATCGCGACCTGACCGGCTTCGCCGGCCGGTTTCTGGTCGAAGACGGGCTGGTGCTGACCGCCATCGCGGTGCCGCGCCCCTGAACCCGCGCCTCAGCTAAACCGCACGCGCCGCCTCGAGCGCCGCGATCAGCGCATCGACATCGTCGGCGCTCGTTTCTCCGTTGGTCACGCAGGCGCGGATGACCGGCCGGCCCTCGAACGCAGCGACCGACACCCAGGCGCGGCCCGAGGCCAGCACCCGGCCGACAATCGCCTGCACCGCGGCCGATCCCGCCGGCGGCTGGATGCAGAGCACGGCCACCGGCGAGTTGTTGACAATCGACCATCCACGCGCGACCAGCCGCTCCGCGAGCAGCCCCGCAAGCTCGACCGAATGCTCGACGTGGCGGGCGTAGCCCTCCCAGCCGGCTGCCGCCAGCGACAGGAACAGACGCAGCCCGAGAAAGCGCCGCGACCACTGCACCGACGTCAGATACGGGTCGCGCCCGGCCTGATGCGACGGCATATAGCCGGTCGATACCTGAAACGCCGCGATCAGCATCTCCGCGTGGCGGGTGATGAGCATCCCGCAGCCCATCGTCGCGGCAAACCATTTGTGGGCGTCGATGGTCAGCGAGTCGGCCGCTGCGATGCCGGCGAGCACGCTGCGATATGGCTCCGAGCAGATCAGCGCACCACCCCAGGCGGCGTCGACATGCAGCCATAATCCACAGCGCCGCGCGATCTCGGCGCATTCGTGAAGCGGGTCGATCATGCCGGCATTGGTGGTGCCCGCGGTGGCCACGAGCATGACCGGCACGCGGCCCGCCGCCCGGTCGTCAGCGATCGCCCGCGCCAGCGCATCCGGGTCGAGGCGGCCGCCGCCGTCGGTTGCCACCAGCCGCACCGCAGACCGGCCGATCCCGGCCTGGTGCGCGATCTTGAACCAGGCGAGGTGGCTTTCCCGCGACACGTAGAAGACCGGTGCGCCGGCAAAGGCGCGGGAGCCGGACTCGGCGAAATCCGCATTCGCCCGGGTCAGCGCACAGATCAACGCCGTGTAGTTCGCCTCGGCGCCACCGGTGGTGAAGTGCCCGGTCGCCGCCTCTGGCAGCCCGGCTCGTCGCGCCATCGCCCGGATCACGTGCGCCTCGATCTCGATCGCGGCCGGAGAGGTCGTCGCGGTCGCCAGCTGCGGGTTGAAAGCGGCGGCGATGCGGTCGGCGCATTGCGCGGGAAAGGTCGGCGCCGGATTGAACAAGCCGAAATAGCGCGGATGCGTCACCCGAGTGACGCCGTGCTCGAGTTGCGCGATGGTCCATGACAAAAGCTCGTCGAGCGGCAGCGGCGCGGCAAAATCGAAACCGGCGAGTTCGTCCTTGAACAGGTCGAGGCTGAAAGTCGGGGCCACCGAGCCCTCGGCAACGCGCTCTCCGGCGGCGATCAGCGCCTGGGTCAGCCGGTCATCGCACTGCTCGCGCTCGGCGCGCGAGGGAAACAAGGCTGAGCCGCCCGCAACCGGGCGATCGGGCGCAGCATCGTCGGGCATGGTCAGGCGTGGCTCACTTTGAGCTGCGGCGCGTCGGCCGCAGCCGATGCCTGCAACCGGTCGTGGCGCTGCGCGAGTTGTTCGCGCAGATACGACAGCCAATTCGCGTAGATGCGCGTCGCCGCCTCGCGCCAGGGCGCGGCAAGCTCGCGGCCGATCGCGGCAGCGGGGAATTGCTCCAGCAACGCCGGGTCGCGACGGTCGAGCGCCCGCTCGCGAAACGCCAGCAGTGCGGCGATTGCGGCGGCAGTGAAATAGCTGTGCGGCAGTTCGGGGTATTCCTCGTTGTCGCCGGCGAGAAAACGCCGCACGTCGCGCCGATATTCGCCGAACAGCGCCGTCGCATCATATTCCGGGTGTCCCTGCAGGAAGACGAACAGGCTGTTGCGCTCCCTCACGAACATGTCGACGCCGGCGCCGGCGGAGCGCGACAGAATCCGGTATCCCGCACGCTGCAGCGGCGCCTCGGGCAATTCGTTATTGCGCGAATGCGGGACGCGCCACCGCGACGGGCCCCGGACGAGCGGGTGATCGGCCGCCTTTTCGCAGTCGAAGACGCCGAACATCTTTTGGCCGAGCGGTCGCCGTTCGATGCCGTCGAGCCGGTGGACCGCCGCGTGCGCGGCGAGGCAGGACCAGATTGTCGAAACGGTCCCTTCCTCGGCCCAATCGATCAGCCGGGCCATGGCCGGCCAGTAGGGCTCATCCTCGAGGGAGGGCGCTCTCGGTTCGGTCCCGGTGACGATCAGCCCGGCGACGTCGCTCCGCCACAGCGCCGCGATCGGCTCGTGGTGCTGGCGGACATGATCCTCCCCGGCCGCCGAGCGCGGCACCTCCGGCAGGGAAAAGACCCGCAGGCTCACCGCCTGCGCGCCGGCGGCGCGGGCCAACAGGTCGCGAATCTGCCATTCGGTGATGCGCAGCGCCGCATCGGGCATATTGTTGACGAGACCGATGACGAGCGGATCGGCGGCGGCGCGGCGCGGAAGCTGGCTTCCCTCGAGCGCTGGATGCGACATCGCGGCTAAAGCGTTCCCGACGCCCGGTCGAGGGCCTGGTCGAGGTCGGCGATGATGTCGTCGACATGCTCGATGCCGATGCTGAGCCGGATCATTTCCGGCGTGACCCCGGCTTTCTGCTGGTCCGCCGCAGGCATCTGGCGATGCGTCGTCGAGGCCGGGTGGCACGCAAGCGACTTGGCATCGCCGAGATTCACCAATCGTTTGATGAGCTTCAAAGCGTTGTAGAACCGGGTGCCGCCGGCATACCCGCCCTGCGCGCCGAAGGTCAGCAGCGAGCAGGCCCGTCCGCCAAAATATTTCCCCGCCAGCCGGTGATAGGGGTTGTCCGGAAACCCGACGTAATTGACCCAGGCGACACGCTTGTCGTCGCGCAGGAATTCGGCCACGCGCCGGCCGTTCTCGACATGGCGCTCGACCCGCAGCGCCACCGTCTCGATGCCTTGCAGCAACAGGAAGGCATTGAGCGGCGACAGCACCGCGCCGGTGGTGCGCTGATAGACGCTGCGGCAGCGCGCGATATAGGCGCTCGGTCCGAAGCGGTCGGCATAGACCAGGCCGTGATAGGAATGGTCCGGCGCGCAGAACTGGCGAAAGCGGGCGGCGTGCTTCATCCACGGAAAATTGCCGCTGTCGACGATCGCGCCGCCGAGCGTGGTACCGTGCCCGCCCATGAACTTGGTCAGCGAATGCACGACGATGTCGGCGCCGTACTCGATCGGCCGCAACAGGATCGGCGTCGCCACGGTATTATCGACGACCAGCGGCACCCCGCCGGCATGCGCCACCTCGGCCAGCGCCTCGACGTCGCAGACATTGCCGGCCGGATTGCCGACGCTCTCGCAGAAGACGCCGCGGGTGTTCTCGTCGATCAACGGCTCGATATCGGTGGGATGGTCGGACTTGGCAAAGCGCACGGTGATGCCGAAGCTCGGCAGCAGGTGCGAGAAGAGCGTGTGAGTGGTGCCGTAAAGCTGCGGCACCGAGACGATATTGCTGCCCGCCTCGGTCAGGTTGAGTATTGCATAGTGCAAGGCCGCCTGGCCCGAGGCGACACACAAGGCGCCAACCCCGCCTTCGAGCAATGCGACGCGGCGGTCGAGCACGTCGGTCGTCGGATTATTGATGCGGCTGTAGCGAAAGCCTTCGGCTTCGAGATTGAACAGCGCAGCGGCATGCTCGGCGCTGTCGAACTCATAGGCCGCGGTCTGGTAGATCGGCACGGCAACCGCCCTGGTCGCGGGATCGCCGTCATAGCCGCCATGGATAGCGAGGGTTTCCTTGCGCACCTAGCCTGCCCTTCCCGTTCGGTCCCGCCGTCCCGGCTCGGCTATCTCGGAGCCGGCTGAAACCTTGCCGCCGTCCCGGTGAATTTTGCGTTGCCGGCCCGACGGCATGCGCGGATCTTAACCCTGTTTAAGCACGCCGATCCGAGAAACGTCAGGCCGCCCGATAAGCTGCGCTTCCCCGGGTATCGGGCGCCTCGGCCGAGGCACGCGACAGCCGCGGCACGGCGCCGGCCAGCAACTCCGCGAACGCCGCCCATAGCGGCAGAATGTCGTCATTCGGCACGAGATGGCGGCTAAGGCTGCCGTGCCCGCCATCGTCATCGGTATCGAACCGGATGTGCTCTTCGAGAAAAAAACGAAACGCCTGCTGCCCGGCGCCGCGCCAATCGGGCGCCCGCAACATTGCGGCGAACACCCGGCTGAGGCCGCCATCCTCATAGCTGGCGATGCTGATCGCGCGGGTCATCGGACCGATGCTGCGCACCCGCCCGAGATAGGCATGGCCGAGACTTTCAATGAAAGCGTCGTTGTCGACCGCCTGCAGTGCCAGCGCCCGCTTGAGGAATTCGTCGTGGTTGAGCTTTTCACCCGGTGCGGCGACCTCGGGATAGGGCGACAGATTGTCGGTATCGCACTCGCCCCGGTGCAGCGAAATCAGCTTGGCGTCGCGCGGCCGCAAGCCACAGGCGATTTCCAGGTTTTCGCGAAACTGGATCGAGAAAAAGTAATAGGCCTTGGCGACGCGCAGGATCTCGGCGTTGGTGATCCCTTCCCACGGCATCGCGCAGATGCCGTCGATGACGTCCTCGAAGGCAAAGGAGGTGCGATCGTGAGGGGAGCCGCTTTGGCAATCCGGCCGATACGAAAGCGCAGTCACGCCATTCATTGCCCTTACCCCACTACCATGGTTAGCAAATACCACCTAAAAACCTGCTGTATTTGCGTCAATTTGACGCTATTGTGGTAAATTTCTACCCGCCCCGCAGCCGCGAGACGACACGAATGATGGTGGAATGGCAGACCCCGAAAGGCAAATACAAAGGTAGTTAAAATTTTACATACTATACTGAGGACATAATTTATTGTTTATTTACTATAAGACATCTCCGTCCCACGCGCGGATGACTGGGCAATGCCAAGAGCTGTCGCGCTCAGCTCGGCTGCCGATACCCGACCAGCCCGCCGACGGATTTCGGCGGGTGGGCGCGGATCGCGTCTTCGTTGGGCTCGCAGCCCCAGCCGGGGCGGTCGGGAACGGCGAGGTGGCCGTCGACGAATTCGGGCTCGTGGCTGAACAACTCCCGGTCCCAGTCGAGCCGGTCGACATCGATCTCCATGATCCGCAAATTCGGCACCGCGGCGGCGAAATGCAGGTTCATGAACGAGGCCAGGTGACCGTAGAAATTGTGCGGCGCGATGTTGACCTCGAACGCTTCGGCGGCGTTGGCGATCTTCATCGACTGCCATACCCCGTTCCACACCGCATCGACGATCGCGACATCCATCGATTGAGCGCGGAAATAGGGCAGGAACTCGCGCACGCCGAGCAGGGTTTCGCATGAGCTGATCGGGTGCGGGCTATGGCTGCGGATATAGCCGAGCGCCTCGGCGTTGTAGCTGTCGATCTCGACCCAGAACATCTCGAACTCGGCGATCGCCCGCAGGATTTTCAGGTACCCCTTGGTCTTGGCGTTGAAGTTGAGGTCGAGCAGCAGATCGACATCCGGTCCGGCGCCGCCGGCAATGGCTTCGAGATGGGTGCAAAGGTTGCGCAGCACCCGCTTGTCGACATTGAGCTCGGGGTAGAACGGCACGCCGAAGCCGGGCCGCCAGCCATGCAGCGGTTTCTGGTCGTGGAGGAAGATGTTGGTCTTGAGCGCGGTGAAGCCGCGTTCGCGTACCTCGGCGCCGATCGCCTTCACCCCGTCGAGATCGGTGATCGCCGGCTTGAACAGATGCGGATGGTTGATCCGCCACGTCGCGCAATGCGACCAGTAGACCCGCACCCGGTCGCGCACCTTGCCGCCGAGCAGCGCATGGCACGGCACGCCCAGCGCCTTGGCCTTGGTGTCGAGCAGCGCGTTCTCGATCGCGCCGAGGCCTTCCGCCACCACGCCGCCCGCCGCCGGCCGGGTCGCCGAATAGAGCTCGAAAAAGATGCGCTCGTGGTCGATCGCGTTCTGGCCGACGACCTTGGGCGCAAGGCGCTCGATGACGGCGGTGACTCCGGGCGAGCCGAAGCCCTCGTCGAACTCGCTCCAGCCGGTGACGCCGGCATCGGTCGTGAGCTTTAGGAAGTAGTAGTTGCGCCAGCCGGCATCGGCGCGCAGCACTTCGAGCCCGGTGACCTTCATTGCCCTCTCCCGTCGATCGATCCGCCGCCGGAAGCTTAAAGCACATTCGCCGGCAAGGAAGTCCGGCAAGGAAGTAATGAGAGGGAAAAATCCGCCACCGGCGACCGCCGGCGAGGCGGCGCTCATCCCTTGCCGCCATTCGCCGATGCCGCTTGTCCGCGGCGCCGATCTGCGCGTCAATGGAAAAGCAAACCCATCCAGGAGAATCTCATGCAGCTTGGCGCCTCATTGCCGGTCGGCGACATCGGCACCGGACCCGCGGTCCTGCGCGACTATGCCCAGGCGGCGGAAGGGCTGGGATTTTCCTACCTGCTCGCGCCCGATCATGTGCTCGGCGCCAATCCGGACGTCGATTACGGCGGGCGGCGGGTCGGCACGACCGCGACCGCCTATCACGACCCGTTCGTGCTGTTCGGCTTTCTCGCCGGCTGCACCCGGAAGATCGGGTTTGCCTCGGGGGTGCTGATCCTGGCGCAGCGCCAGGCGGCGCTGGTCGCCAAGCAGGCCGCGAGCCTCGATGTGCTGTGCGGCGGCAACGGGCGGTTTCGGCTCGGCATCGGGGGCGGCTGGAACGAAGTCGAGTTCACCGGCCTCAACATGGATTTTCACACCCGCGGCAAGCGCTCGGCCGAGCAGGTGCGGGTGATGCAGGCATTGTGGGCCGAGCCGCATGTGAAGTTCGAGGGCGAGTTCCACCATATCGACGACGCCGGCATCAACCCGCGCCCGGCCTCGGGGCGGGTGCCGATCTGGTATGGCGGCCACGCCGAGGCGACCTTCCGCCGCGCGGCGCGCTACGGCGACGGGTTCATGCCGCTCGCCTATCCGATGGGCGACACGGCGCTGGCGGCCTTCGACAAGCTGCGTGGGCTGCTGCGCGAGAACGGGCGCGACCCGGCTAATTTCGGGCTGGAGGTGTGGGTCTCGCCCGGCACCGGCAACGCCGATGACTGGCGCAAGGGAATCACCTTCTGGAAGAACGCGGGCGTCACCCACGCTACCGTCCACACGACCTACGCCAGCCCCAACCATAAGCGGATCGCCGGCAAGACCGCCGCCGAGCACCTCGACGCGATTACCCGCTACAAGAAGGCGATCGAAGATCTGATTTGAGGCCGCATGGCGCGGTTGCGTGGGTCGAGACGCACGTAGCCCGCTCCATCACCGCTGCTATACTGCGCCGAGCCATTTCGGGGAGGAATACCATGCCCACCACCACGCTTGCCGACGCCCGCCACGAGGTGCGCATCGAGGATGTCGAATACCAACGCCAGGGCGGCAAGGCGATGCTGGCGCGGCTCTACCGGCCGAGCGGCACCGGCCCCTTTCCGGCCGCGCTCCAGGTGCATGGCGGCGCCTGGGTTCACAAGGACCGCATCGACAACGATTTCATGGCGAAATCGCTGGCGCAGAGCGGCATCGTCGTCGCCTCGATCGATTTCCGCATGCCGCCCGATGGCGGCTACCCGGCTTCGTTGCAGGACATCAATCTCGGCATCCGTTGGCTGAAGGCCCGCGCCCGGCTCTATGGCAGCCGGCCGGATTGGGTCGGCAGCTTCGGCACGTCGAGCGGCGGGCATCAGGTGCTGCTCGCGGCGATGCGGTCCGACGACCCGCGCTACGCCGCGCTGCCGCTGCCCGAGGCGCCGGAGATCGACGCGAGGCAGTCCTGGGTGATTTCGGGCTGGGGCGTTCTCGACCCGCTCTTGCGTTATCACCTGGCCAAAAAGGCCGGCAACGAGGAGCTGGTGGCAAACCACCACGCATTCTGGGGCACCGAGGCGGTGATGAGCGAGGGCAGCATCCCGGCGATCCTCGACCGCGGCGAGAAGGTCCATTTGCCGCCGGCGCTGCTGTTCGGCGGCGACGCCGACGAGTGGGTGCCGGTCGAGGTCACGCACCGGACCGCCGAGGGCTGGAAGAAGGCCGGCGGCGAGATCGACGTCGAATTCTATCCCGGCGCCAATCACGGCTTTATGACCGGCAAGCCCGATGCCCCCTACGCCGCCCGCGCGCTCGACCGCATGAAGGCGTTCATCCGCAAGCACACCGCGTAAACTGCCTCGTCACCCCCGCGAAAGCGGGAATGACGATGAGAAAAGCCGGAGGAGCCAAATGAAAGAAAACCGGGTCAAGCGCATCCTCTCCGACGGGGGGTTGGCGATCGGCACCCATGTTGGCGGGATTGCCGACCCGCAGATCGTCGAGATCATCGGGCTCGCTGGCTTCGACGCCGCGTTCATCGACATGGAGCACACCAGCTTCGATCTGCGCGACATCCAGCTGATGGTGATGGCGGCCGAGCGGGCCGGGGTGACCCCGATCGTGCGCACTCCCGGCTTCGATCCGGCCTTTATCCTGCGGCTGCTCGATATGGGGGTGCAGGGCATCCAGGTGCCGCATGTCTCGACCGCGGCGACCGCGCGCGAGGCGGTGAAGGCGGTGCGCTATCCGCCGCAGGGCGAGCGCGGCATGGCGGCGGCGAGCCGCGCCGCCGATTACGGCAAGACCCGGCTCTTGGACCACATGGCCGCGTCGAACAAGGAGATCACCCTCGCCTGCATGATCGAGGACGTGGAGGCGATCGAGAACATCGACGCGATCGCCGCGGTCGAAGGCGTTGACCTGCTGGCGGTCGGCCCGTCCGATCTGTCGCGCTCGCTCGGGGTCAGCGGCCAGCCCGATCACCCGAAGCTCGTCGCGGCGATCGACCGGGTGCGCGAGGCGGTACGCAAAAGCAATGTCGGCGTGCGGTTGGCGCTGCCGCTCGCCCACGCGGCCTATCCGCGCAACGCCGCGCAGCTCAAGGAGCTCGGCGCCGGCTACACCAATTGCGCGCCGACCCCGGAAGTGCGCCTGCTGCACTCGCTGCAGGCCCAGGCCGCCGAAGCGCGCAGGCTGCTCGGCTGAAGCATGACGCCATCTCAATCGAAACACTTTCGCGTCGCCCCCGCAAAAGCGGGGGTCCAGGGGCAAGCGAGCGAACCGTTGCCCTGGCTTCTCGCTTTCGCGGGAGCGACGACAGGATTTATCTGATCGCCTAAACCGTCCTCCCATTTCAGGAACCCTCGTCATGCCCGATGCCAAGCTCGTGTCCGAACTCGCTCCGACCGGCGTCCTGCGCGCCGCAATCAACATGGGCAATTTTCTGCTCGTCACCGGCAAGTCGCCGTCGGGCGACCCGACCGGAGTCTCCCCCGACATGGCGTTGGCGATCGGGGCGCGGCTCGGCGTTCCGGTGAAATTCATCCCCTATGCAAGGCCGGGTGAGATTGCCGACGATGCGGAGAAGGGCGTTTGGGACATCGGCAATATCGGCGCCGAGCCGCAACGCGCCGCGGTGATCAGCTTCACCGCCGCCTATGCCGAGATCGAAGCGACCTACCTCGTGCCCGCGGGGTCGCCGATCCAGTCGATCGCCGAGGTCGACCAGCCCGGCAAGCGCTGTGCCGTCACCGCGCGCAGCGCTTACGGCCTCTGGCTCGAAAACAATTTCAAGAAGGGGCAGCTGGTGCAGTTCGACAACGCCGACGCCGCGCTCAAAGCATTCGACAGCGAGAAGATGGATGCCTATGCCGGCTTGCGGCCGGGCCTCATCGATGTGGCAAAGGCGCGCCCTGGCTCGCGCATCCTCGACGGCCAGTTCGCCTCGGTGCAGCAGGCGGTCGGCACGCCGAAGAAGAACGCGGCCGGGTTCGAGTTCCTCAAGGCCTTCGTCGAGGAGGCCAAGAAATCCGGCATGGTCGCCAGCTTTATCGAGCGCCAGGGCGTCGTCGGCCGCCTCTCGGTGGCGCCGCCGGCGTAAATTTCCCGCAGCGTCCGGTTCGCCATCCCCGGTTTGATCCCGGGGATGGACGGCCGGGATAAGCGAGACCAGCCGGCGGTCGCGAGGCCGGAGGTTACCGCGGCTCCGCCGCCAGTATCTCTCGCGTCTTGCGCGCATCGGCCGCGATCTGCTCCTTGAGCTCGGCGAAGCCGGCAAATTTGCGCTCGGGCCGGATGAAATCGACCAGCGCCACCCGCAGGTGGCGGCCGTAGAGATCGGTGTTTATGTCGAACAGATGCGCTTCGAGCCGCGGCACCAGCGTGCCGACGGTCGGGCGCAGTCCGATATTGGCGACGCCGTCGATCGTGGCGCCGCCGAGCGGATCGTCCGGCCCGTCGCCCGACACCCGCACCGCATAGACCCCGAAGGCCGGTCGCAGGTATTCGCCAAGGCCGAGATTGGCCGTGGGGAAGCCGATCGTGCGGCCGCGCTGGTCACCTAAGGCAACCCGGCCGTCGATCTCCCAAAACCGGCCGAGCTGCGCCGCCGCCTCTCGCGGCTTTCCGACCTTCAGCAATTCGCGGATATGGGTCGAGGAATAGACCGCGCCGCCGCCGCTTACCGGCTCGATCACGGTGACGCCGAAGCCGCGCGTCCGGCCCGCCTCGCGCAGCAGGTCCGGCGTGCCACGGCGGCGATTGCCAAAGGTGCAGTCGTGGCCGACGACGATATGGGTGGCACCGATCGCTCCGACCATGACCTCATCGATAAACGATTCGGCACTCTTCTGGGCGAAACCCGGATCGAAATGCTGAATGAACAGGAAATCGACACCGAGCCGGGCGATTTCGCGCTCCTTGACCCGGAACGGGGTCAGCCGGAACGGTTCGCTGCCGGGCATGAACACATTGCGCGGATGCGGCTCGAAGGTCAGTACCGCCGTCGGCAGGCCGCCCGCCCGCCCGAGCTCGCGGGCATGGCCGATCAGCGCCGCGTGCCCTTTGTGCAGCCCATCGAAATTGCCCATCGCCAGCACCGCGCCGCGTCGATACGGCGCGCTCGCGTTGGGATGGCGAATGATGCGGAGGCCGGGCAAGGTTGCGGCAAACCCTTATGAATACGCCTGACGGCGAAAATAGCGGGCGACGGAGCGCGAAGATAGCCGCTCGCGTCCGGCCGGGCTACTCTGCCGCCCCGGCCATCTGGGAAAGGGCGAGGAGAGAGGGGTGGAGGGCGACCGGTCCGCGCCATTGCGAGAGATCTGGTACTACGCGATGCCGAGCCGCGACCTGCGCGCGGGCGCGGTGACGCCGCGGCTGATGCTCGGCGAGCCGGTCGTCTTCGGCCGCACTCGCGACGGCACGGCGTTCGCGCTGCGCGACATTTGCCCGCATCGCGGCATCCCGCTGAGCGACGGCCGATTCGATGGCACCGAGGTCGAATGTCCCTATCACGGCTGGCGGTTCGATTGCGCCGGGCAATGCACCGCAATTCCGTCGCTGACCGAAAGCGACAAATTCGATGTCGGCCGCATCCGGGTGAAGTCATACCCGGTGCGCGAGGTTCACGGCAACGTCTGGGTATTCTTCGGCAGCGACCCGGCGGCGGCGCCCGAGATGCCGGCGCTGCCGGGCATCGCCAGCGATCGGCTGCCCGATTTGACGATGAAGATGCCGGTGCCGTGCGGCATCGACCAGGCGGTGTTCGGCCAGATGGACCCGACCCACAACCCCTTCGTCCATGTCTCGTGGTGGTGGCGCAAGCGCGGCTCGATCGCCGAGAAGGCCAAGGATTTCGGGCCCGCGCCCTGTGGCTTCACCATGCTTCCGCACCAGCCGTCGAGCAATCTGTTGCTGTACAAGCTGCTCGGCGGCGCGCCGGAGACGCAGCTCTTCTTCCACCTGCCGAGCACCCGCATCGAGCATACCCGCTTCGGCAAGCATTGGTTCGTCACCCTCAACACGGTGACCCCGGTCGACGACGCCAATATCGAGATGTGCTACGCGGCCTATTGGTCGCCGTTCTGGCTCACCGCGATCAAGCCGCTGGTGCTGTGGGGCCTGCGGACGTTCGCCTACCAGGATCGCGACGCCCTGACCTTGCAGGCAAAGGGGCTGCGTTTCAACCCGCCGCTGATGTTCGTCGACGACGCCGACACCCAGGCGAAATGGTATCACCGGCTCAAGAACGAATACGCCCGCGCCTGCGCCGAGGGGCGCCCGTTCGAGAACCCGATCAAGTCGCGCACGTTGCGCTGGCGCAGCTAGTCTAAAGCCTGATCTATTGAGATCGAAGCCTCAAAGCAGTTCCCCTCCCGCGGGCTTGACCCGCGGGTCCACGCCTTTGTTTGCGAATGTCGGAGGAAAAGACGTGGATGGCCGGTCAAGCCCGGCCAAGGCGCTGCACAAAGCGATTCGGCCTGAACAGATAAGGCTCTAGGCTGGTTAGGAGATTTCCGCCGAACGTTCGGTGGCGGCCCGGCCGGCGCGGCGCTCGCCGGTCAAGTGGGGAGCGATCACCCCGACGATGCCGCGGCGGAAGACCAGCACGCAGACGACGAAGATCACCCCTTGGATGACCGTGACCCACGACCCGGTCTGCGCAAGGTAATTTTCCATCGTCACGACGATAAACGCGCCGACGACCGGGCCGAGCAGGGTCCCCACTCCGCCGACCAGGGTCATCAGCACCACCTCGCCCGAGGTGGTCCAGTCGACATCGGTCAGCGAGGCGAATTGCAGCACCAGGCACTTGGTCGAGCCGGCAAGGCCGGCCAGCGCCGCCGACAGCACGAACGCCAGCAGCTTGTAGCGCTCGGCACGATAGCCGAGCGAGATCGCGCGCGGTTCGTTCTCGCGGATCGCCTTGATCACCTGGCCGAACGGCGAATTGATCGTCCGCGCGATAATGGCGAAGCCGATGAGAAACGTCGCCAGCACGAAATAGTACATCGTCAGCGGATGGCCGAGATCGATCAGCCCCAAAAGACGGCCGCGCGGAACCGCCTGGATGCCGTCTTCGCCGCCGGTGAACGGCGCCTGCAGCGCAAAGAACGCGATCATTTGCGCCAGCGCCAAGGTGATCATCGCAAAATAGATGCCCTGCCGGCGGATCGCCAGCCAGCCGAAGACGGCGCCAAGCAACGTCGCCACCACGACCCCGGCGAGGATTCCGAGCTCGGGCGGAAGGCCCCACACCTTGACGGTATGCGCGGTGATGTACGCGGCGCTGCCCATAAAGGCGGCATGGCCGAACGACAGCAGCCCGACATAGCCGAGCAGCAGGTTGAAGGCGCAGGCAAACAGCGCCAGGCACAGCGCCCGCATCAGAAACAGCGGATAGAGGAAATAGGGCGCGACCAGCGCCAGCCCGATCAGCGCCGCGGTCCAGATCAGGGTGTCCCGCCGCTTCATCTCAACTCGCCCGCCCGAACAACCCGGCCGGCTTGACCAGCAGGACGAGAGCCATGATGACGAAGATCACCGTGCTCGACGCCTCGGGCCAGAACACCTTGGTCAGGCCCTCGATGATGCCGAGGCCGAAGCCGGTGAGGATCGCGCCCATGATCGAGCCCATGCCGCCGATCACCACGACCGCGAACACGACGATGATCAGCGACGAGCCCATCTGCGGGCTGACATTGTAGATCGGCGCCGCC
>DASQGR010000320.1:0-3569 GCA_035632515.1 Allostellaceae bacterium
TAGAGCGGGATGACGTGGTCGCCCTTCTTGAGGCTTGTCACTCCCGGCCCGACATCGACGACGACGCCCGCGCCCTCATGCCCGAGGATCGCCGGAAACAGCCCCTCCGGGTCGCCGCCCGACAGGGTGAAGGCGTCCGTATGGCAAATCCCGGTCGCCTTGATCTCGACCAGCACCTCGCCCGCCTTGGGCCCGTCGAGCTGCACCATCTCGATCGTCAGCGGCTTTCCGGCTTCGTGGGCGACCGCCGCGCGCGTTTCCATGCTGATCTTCCTCCTCCTTCCACCGACCGGTAGCGCCGACTATAGCGCGTAATTAGGATCAGCAACGGCGTTCAAGGCGGAGAGGCAGATGCCACGCATCGCGGTCGGCGGTTTTCAGCACGAGACCAATACCTTTGCGCCGCAGCGCGCGACCTGGGCCGATTTCGAGCGCGCCGATGCCTGGCCGGGCTATGTCCGCGGAGCGGAGCTGTTTGACGCGGTCGCCGGGTACAATATCCCGGTCGCCGGAGCGGTCGAGGCTTTGCGCCGGCTCGGGCATGAGCTGGTGCCGTTGTGCTGGTGCTCGGCGCCGCCGTCATCCTATGTCGACGAGGACGCCTATGAGCGCGTCGCTGCGGCGATGCTCGAAGACCTGGCCCAGGCCGGGCCGCTCGACGGCATCTATCTCGACCTGCACGGGGCGATGGTCGCCGCCCATCTGGAAGACGGCGAGGGCGAACTGCTGCGCCGCATCCGTGCGCTTGTCGGCGAGCGCATCCCGATCGTCGCCAGCCTCGATTTCCATACCAACATGACCCCGGAGATGGTGCGCTATTCGAGCGCGATGGTCGGCTATCGCACCTATCCGCACATCGACATGGCCGAGACAGGCGGCCGCGCCGCGGCGCTGCTCGACCGGCTGCTGAAGGAGCGCCGGCCGCTGTGCAAGGCATACCGGCAGGCCGATTTCCTGATCCCGTTGGTCTGGCAATGCACCCTCAACGAGCCGACCAAGGGCGTGTTCGCGCTGATCGACGAAATCGAACGCGGCGGCGCCCAAGGGGGTGCGTCGCATAATCAGGGGATCGTCGGCATCGTCCATACTCCCGGCTTTCCGCCGGCCGACATCGCCCAATGCGGGCCGGCGTTGGTGGTCTACGGCCACGACCAGGAAGCTGCCGATGCGGCGGCCGACCGCATCCTCGCCGCGATCCGGGCGCGCGAGGCCGAATTCGCCGGGCGACTCTTCACCGCCGACGAAGCCGCCGAGGAGGCGATCCGGCTATCGCGGGACGCGACGAAGCCGATCGTGCTCGCCGACATCCAGGACAACCCCGGCGCCGGCGGCACCTCGGACACGGTTGGGCTGCTGCGTGCGCTGATCGCGCACAGGGCCGCGGGCGCCGTCATCGGCATGATCGTCGATCCCGAAGCCGCGGAAGCCGCCGCCGCGGCGGGCGAGGGGGCGATGCTCCCCTGCGGCGTCGGCGCCAAGATCGGCTATGCCGGCGAGACCCCGGTCGCGGCCAGGTGGCGGGTGGTGCGGCTCGGCAGCGGCCGGTTCACCGGCACCGGCCCGTTTTACGGCGGCGCCAAATTCGCCATCGGCCCGATGGCGCTCGTCACCGACGCTGACAGCGGCGTCTCGGCCGTGTTGGCGGCGAAACGCATCCAGGCGGCCGACCAGGAGATGTTCCGCCACGTCGGCGTCGAGCCCGCGCAAGTGCCGATCCTGGCGCTTAAATCGACGGTGCATTTCCGCGCCGATTTCCAGCCGATCGCCGCGACCATCCTGGTCGTTCGATCACCCGGGGCGCATGTCAGCGACCCGGTGGAGATGCCTTATCGCCACCTGCGGCCGGGGATTCGCCTGCGGCCGCTCGGGCCCGCGCGAGGCTGATGGTGGTATCCGGCGAAGACGACTACCAGCCGGCCCTCGTCGAAGGCGAGGCGGACCGGTTCGTCGTCCTTTCGGGTGCTTCCGGTGCGGGAAAATCGACGCTGCTCACCGAACTCGGACGCCGCGGCTATCGGATATACGAGGAAGCGGGCCGCCAGGTCATCAAGGAGCAGCAGTATATCGGCGGCGACGCGATCCCGTCGGCGGACGCCGCCCGGTTCCTCGAGCTGACGGCCTCGCGCTCGATCCACAACCTGATAAGCGCCGCGCGCGCCGGCGGGCTGGCATTCTTCGACCGCGGCATCGTCGATCAGGTTTCCGCCTTCGAGTATTTCCGCATCCCGCTCCCGCAGCACCTCGCCAACGCCGCCGCGCGGCTTCGCTATCGCCAAACCGTGTTCATGATGCCGCCCTGGCGGGAAATCTTCGCCAACGACAGCGAAAGGCGGCACAGTTTCGCCGATGCGGTCTCATACTATGAGACGCTGTTGCGGACCTACGAGCGCTTCGGCTATCGCGCCATTATCGTGCCGCAGGCCGTGATTGCGATGCGCGCCGATTTCGTCATCGCCCACCTGGCAGTTCCCGCCTGAGGAGACACGCCATGCCCGACGGCTATGTTCACCCGGAATACCTGGTCGAGACCGATTGGCTCGCGGCCCATTTGAGCGATCCGAAACTGGTCGTGCTCGACTGCACGGTTCACCTGATCCCCGATCCAAAGATCACCTACACGGTGAAGTCCGGCCGCGAAGACTTTGAAAAAGGCCACATCGCCGGTGCGCAGTTCCTCGATCTCCAGGCCGATTTGTCGGATCAGGCGACAAAGCTGCGCTTCATGCTGCCGCCTCCGGCGGAATTCGCCGCGGCCATGCGGCGTTTCGGCATCAGCGACGACAGCCGGGTGGTCACCTACAGCACCGCCAACCCGCAATGGGCGACGCGCGTGTGGTGGGTGCTGAGGGTCTACGGCTTCGACAACGCCGCCGTGCTCGACGGCGGCTTCCAGAAATGGGCCAAGGAAGGCCGTGCGGTCGAGACCGGCCCCGGCAGCAGCCGCCCCGCGGGCGGCTTCACCGAGCGCGCCGCCAGGCCGTTGATGGCCGACAAGAACGACGTGCTGGCGGCGATCGGCGACGGCGCGGTGTGCACGATCAACGCGCTGCAGGCGCCGCAGCACGCCGGCACCGGCGGCAACACCTACGGCCGCCCGGGGCGCATCAAGGGCAGCGTCAACGTGCCGACCGCCGGTCTCGTCGACCCGGCGACCAACACCTTCCTGCCGCCGGACCGGCTGCGCAAAAAATTCGACGCGGTCCACGCTTTCGATAAAAAGGTCATCACCTATTGCGGCGGCGGCATCGCCGCCAGCGCGACGGCGCATGCGCTGGTCATGCTGGGCCACCCCGACGTGCGCCTCTATGACGCCTCGATGTCGGAATGGGCGGTCGATCCGATCCTGCCGATGGAGACCGGCTGATCCCCCCTGCTGATCCCCCCCTGGTCCCCCTCTGCGGCCTCAGTGCACTAGGGCAAGGCCGATGAGCGCTACGATGCCGAGCGCGATCCGGTACCAGGCGAACACGCCGAACCCGTGCCGGCTGACGAAATCGACCAGCCAGCGGACGACGATCAGCGCGGCGATGAAGGCGACGACGAAACCGATGGCGATCTCGATCGCACCA
>DASQGR010000321.1:0-1716 GCA_035632515.1 Allostellaceae bacterium
CATACATTGGTCCAGCGAAATTGCGGCTGCAGCTGGTGCGCGAACAGGTATTCGAGCATCTCGTCGCTCTCGCGCTCGGGCAGTTCGTTGATCCGTTCGGCAAAGCCGGGGTTGCAGTAGAGCACCTTCCGTCCGGTGATCGGGTGGGTGAGGAATACCGGGTGGGTGACCGGCGGGCGGCGGCGGCGCTGCTCCTCGGTCATCGGCGGCCGCGGGCTGTTGTGGACCCGCCGCATGTGCTCCCAGAATTTTTCGATGTTGTGGGTCGCGGTCATGCCGTCGAGCCGGGTCTTGATCTCGGCCGGCAGCGCCTCGTAGGCCAGGTGCATGTTGGAGAATTCGGTGCCGCCGAGCGGCTTGCCGTCGCGGTGCGGGATACGATCGATCCCGCGCGCCGTCGCCCCGAGCACCGCGCCGGTCGGTTCAATGGTGAGCATTGCCGTCTCCTCGCTTACAGCTGCGGCTCAACAACCACGGTGCCTACCTTGCCGCCTGCCTCGACCGCCTTGTGCGCCGCGGCGGTCTCGTACAGCGGGAAGCGGGCGGCCACCGAGAGGATGCGCCCTGGCGACGCCGTCCAGGCGGCGATGTCCGACTGTGCCCGACGCCGGTCCGCGTGGGGAACACCGGCAAGCGACATTGAGTAGACCGCGAGGTTTTTCTGCATCAGGTCGCGCACCGGTACGCGAGGCTCGCGGTCGCCATTGGTGGCGTAAATCATGATGCTCCCGTTGACCCGCAGGCAGCGTAGCGCGGCGGCGAGGTTGCCGCCGAAATCGACCTCGGCGATGTGATCGACGCCGATTCCATCGGTGAGGTCGCGGACCCGGGCGGCGACATCCTCGCTCCGATAGTTGATGACATGCGCAGCGCCGCCGGCGCGGGCGCGCTCAGCCTTTTCGGCCGAGCTTACTGTTGCAATCACTCGCGCCCCGGCCCAGCTCGCCAGCTGCACTGCATAATGGCCAACCGCTCCGGCGCCGCCGGTCACCAGCAACGTCTTGCCTTGGACCGGCCCGGCGACAAATACGCTGCGATGCGCCGTCATGCCCGGCACACCCAAGGTCGCCCCCTCCGCGAACGAGACATGATCCGGCAGCTCGGTCACCAGGTCGACGGAGAGCGCGATGTATTCCGCCGCGGTGCCCATCCAACGGCCGTTGCGCTGGCCGTTGTAGAGCCAGACGCGCTTGCCGAGCCAATGCTGGGGTATGCCGGGGCCGACTTGATCGACCACGCCCGCGCCGTCGCTGTTGGTTACGACCCGCGGGTATTCCATCGCCGGCGGACCGCGTCGCCGGTAGGTATCCGAGGGATTAACGCCGGAGGCTTCCAGCCGCACCCGCACCTCACCGTGCCCCGCCTCGGGCGTCGGTAGCTCGCCGCAAACCAGTACTTCGTCCGCAGCTCCCTGCCGGTCGTACCAAACCGCGCGCATCGCCGCCTCCCGCTCTTCACCATGGGCGTTCTAGCATTTTTCGTCGGTACCGCCCCTGACAACGAGCGTCACTAATTGGTGCGTTCGGGCAGCGACCGGCAGCGCGACTTTCAAAAGCTGGTTCGTCGCTATGGGTTAGCGAGGTAACATCCCGTTCAGCGCTTGCGAAGATACCTCCGGGATCGTCTGGAGAAGCTGACCACGGCCGTCGGCAACCGCGAAGGACGTCGACCTGAAAGTGTAGGGCTCATGGATAAGGCAATGATCGAGTTGCTGGC
>DASQGR010000322.1:0-3570 GCA_035632515.1 Allostellaceae bacterium
CGATGGAAATCTCCAGCGTGCGCCTTTCCCGCTCAGTCTCCGGGACGGATTGCGCGGCGTTCTCGACCAGATTGACCACGACGCGCCGCAGGCGATCGGGGTCGAATGCCACCACCACGCCCGGTGCGGCGAGATCGCGCATCAGCGTGACGTGATCCGGCAGCTTCTGCTCGTCGAGAACCTCGCCAAGCCATTGGTCCAGTACCTGCGGCACGGAATTCAGCTGCCGGCTGCGCGCATAGTCCAAGAGATCGGTCACGATGCCGTCGCAGCGTCCGATACTACGCTCGATGCGCGTGAGCGGCCGGTCGAGCGGGAGCCCTCTGCCTGCTATGAGCTCTCGGATCGCGTACACCGAGTTGCGGATCGCGCTCAAGGGGTTGCGCAATTCATCGGCCACTGTCGCGGTGAATTGGCCGAGCACCGACAGCCGTTCCTTCTTCAGCAGCTCGGCCTCGGCCGAAAGCCGGGCGCGCTCGGCCTCGATCTTCTCGGCGCGGATCGCCGCCAGCGCGCTGTGAGTGCGGAACTGCCGGGAGATCAGATAAACCATCAGCCAGATCGCGATCACCCCGCATACCGCGAACGCGCCGAACATCGCCGCCTGCCGCGCCCAGCCAACCAGCGCCTGGTCGCCGCTGCGGCTGACGAGAACGGTGATCGGGTGGCCGGCAAAGGCGCGCAGCGCAGCGATCCGCCACTCACGATCGGCGGAGCGGTCCTGCTCGATCATCGCCCCACCGCCGTCGGCCAGCGCCGCGACCAGCCGGGGATCGGTAATCGGCTTGCCGATGGCGTCCGGCTGTGGCGGGTATTGTGCCAGCACGACACCGTCGCGGCGCAGCAGCAAGATTGCCCCGTCGCTGCCCAGCGGCACCGCGCGATAGGTCTGC
The DNA here is from genome assembly GCA_035632515.1 of Allostellaceae bacterium. GTDB lineage: Bacteria > Pseudomonadota > Alphaproteobacteria > ATCC43930 > CGMCC-115725 > DATARH01. Next base: position 894 of record DASQGR010000322.1, read on the forward strand.
TCGAAGGTGCTGGCCGGCACCGTCACCACCACGACGCCGGCAAATTCGCCGCGATCGGAGCGCAATTTGCGGGCGAACGGGATGACGAGACCCGCCCCGGGTTCGGTCTTGAACGGCGTGCCGACGGAGGCATCGAGTTCGGGCCGGGTACGCAGCGCCGCGAAAAAATCGCGCGTTGCGGCGTCGCTCTGCCCGAGCGGCCAGGCGCCGGCCTGCCGGACCGTGACCCCGTCGGGCCCGAGCAGCGCCACGGCGCCGATTTGCGGGGTGAACTCGATCAAGCGGTCGAGGAGGACCCCTGTCTCCGGGGCTGCCATCGTCCGGCCGATCTCGGCGATTGCTGCCGCCCCGGGTCGGTTCAGCCGATTGTCGAGATCGCTCAGTACGCTGTCGGCGGCGTGCAGCACCTGGTCGCCCGTTTCGGCGAGGACTGCGTCGAGCCGGGTCAGGCCGTGCTCGCTTGCCGCCAGTGCCTGCTCGCGCAGATAGCCGGCCACCAGACCGGTAACGATCAATATGGCGGCGGCCAGGATAATCCCGCAGGCGATCAGCAGCGTCACAGGGCGCATGCGCGACAGCGCCCATTTGCGCTTGCCGGTTTCCGGAATCACTCCATCCGTAGGCTGAGGAACCATCGTGTCGGCGCTCGCGGCAATGCGTCGCTGCGCGCTATAAGGCCGCCTGCGGATTGAGGATTAGTTAACACGCGCGCAAGTTGTATCCGCGGCGCCGGGCAGGGTCGCGCAGCGCTCAGATGACTTCCCGCGGCAGCGCTCAGATCACCTTCCCGCGGCATTCGCCAAAGCCGATCGTGACGTAGCCGTCGCGGCTGGCCCGGGCGCGGAAGATCGCCTCGTCGCCGTCTTCGAGAAAGGTGCGCGTCTCGCCGGAATGCAGCGTGTTCGACTTCTGGCCGTCCTGGCTCAGTTCGCTGAGGCTGCCGTAGCCCTCGGGCGTCGGGCCGGAGATCGTGCCGGTGCCGAACAGGTCGCCCGGCTGCAGGTTGCAGCCGTTGCAGGTATGGTGGGCGACAAACTGCGCCACCGTCCAGTAGAGGTCGGTGGTGTTGCTCGCCGACATGCGGTGCGGCGGCTGGCCTTTCTCGCGCATCGCCGCGGTCAGGATCGATGCTTCGAGCGCGATGTCGAACGCGCCCGATTGCTGGTCGGCATCGTCCCACAAATAGGGTAGCGGCTTGGGGTCGCCGGCCGGACGCGGCGGCTGGGCCACACGGAACGGCGCCAGCGCCTCGACGGTGACGATCCACGGCGACACGGTCGAGCCGAAGCTTTTGCCGAGGAACGGTCCCAACGGCGCCGACTCCCATTGCTGGATATCGCGCGCCGACCAGTCGTTGACAAAGCCGAGCCCGACGATGTGGTCGGCGGCTTCGGCAATCGGGATCGGCTCGCCCTGCTTGTTGCCGGGCCCGACCCAGATCGCCACTTCGAGCTCGTAATCGAGCTTGCGGCAGGGACCGAAGCTCGGCGCGTTCTCCTCCGGCAGCTTGCGCTGGCCGCTGGGCCGGCGGATCGGCACCCCCGACGGCTGCAGCGACGAGGCGCGGCTGTGATAGGCGACCGGCACGTATTTGTAGTTGGGCCCGAGCGGATCGTTGGGGTTGCGGCGGCGCCCGCCATTGGTGGCGTGGTGGATGCCGGCGAAGAAATCGGTAAAGCTGCCGACCGTCGCCGGCAGGTGCATCTGGCAGGCGGCAGCGTGGTGGATGATCCGCTTTTCTAGTGCCTTTGCTTGCGCCCCGGCGGAACCGTCCGCCGCGAGCAACACGAAGACCTGCTTGCGCAACGCCCGCCGAGGGCCCGCGCCGAGCGCCAGTAGAGGGTTCAAAGTCGCGCCCGACGCCGCCTGCGCAGCGACCGCGGCCTCGCCCGAGAACAGCCCGGCCGCATGGGCCTCGCGGATGTCGAAAATCTCGTCGCCGATGGCGATGCCGCCGCGCGGCCGCGCATCGGGCGCGGTCACGCCCGGCGGGCTGAACACGCCGAGCGGCAGGTTCTGCAGCGGAAAATCCGCATGGCCATTGGCGGAAGCGACCCAGCTTTGCCGCTTCGGGTCGTGGGTTTCGTCGATCGCGCTGATCATCGCAGAGGCCTCCAGGATGCCGGATAGGCGATTGTTTGTGGCGAGCGGCGGCGGGTCAAGCGCCGCTGCCGGGGACGCCGGCCGGACGCGGACCGATGCCGGGCAGCGGCGCGGCGGCGGCCGGCAGCCTGATGGCGATTATGCCAAGCACGCAGGCGACGATCTGAGTCGCCAGCACCACCCCGGCCATTGCGAACGGGCCTTCGTGCGGCAGCACGCCGACCGCCAGGGTTCCCAGCGCCGACACCGCCATCTGCGAAAAGCCGATCAGCCCGGAGGCGGTGCCGGCGATCCCCGGATAGACGCTGAGCCCTGCCGCCATCGCGGTCGGCTGGCTCAGCCCGTTGCCGATCGAGCTCAGCGCCATCGGCACGAACAGCGTCCAGGGCGACAGCCCGGGCCACACGCACCACAGCGTCATCAGCGCCCCCGAGCCCAGCGACAGCGCCACCCCCGACAGGATCATCGCGTTCGTCCCCGCCCGGCGGGCAAAGCGCGCCGCGGCGGCGTTGCCGATGATATAGGCCACCATCGGCAGCACGATCATCAGCCCATAGGTGCTGGGCGGCTCGTG
>DASQGR010000323.1:0-3059 GCA_035632515.1 Allostellaceae bacterium
TGGCCCATCATCAAGAGGTGCCCGAAGCCGCCGACATGGTCGTAGAACTGCTTGAGCTGTTGCCACACGTCGTCCGGGGTGCCGGCGCGGTGGCCGGGGTGGCGCTGCGCCTCCTCCAGGGCGAGCGCCTGGCAGATCGCCTCGGCGATGCGCTTGGTCGCGCCCATGACGCTGGTTGGATTGACCGCCTTGTCGGTCGAGATCTGCACCACCAGGCCGACGCCGTGAGCGCGCGCCGCCTCGGCGACGTTGCGGCTGCCGATGACATTGGTCAGCACCCCCTCGGCCGGGTTCTGCTCGACCATCGGCACATGCTTCAGCGCGGCGGCATGGAAGACGATTTCCGGCCGTTCCGCGGCGAGGATCTCGTCGATCCGCTGCCGGTCGCGGACGTCGCCGAGCAGCGGCCGCACCGCCAGCCCGGCAAAGCGCTCGCGCAATTCGATGTCGATCGCGTAGAGCAGGAACTCGCTGTGGTCGAGCAGGATCAGCCGCGACGGCGCCAGCGCCGCAAGCTGGCGGACGAGCTCGGAGCCGATCGTGCCGCCGGCGCCGGTGACGAGAACCCGACGGTCGCGGATCAGGCGCGCCATCGCCACCCGGTCGAGCACCGCCTGCGGCCGTCCGAGCAAATCCTCGATCGCGATCGGTTCGATCGGCAGCGTCGGCGCGGCGAGGTCCTGGCGCAGCTCGGTGGCGCGCGGCAGCCGGGCGAGGGGGATGGCCAGCCGGTCCGCGCGCTCGAAAAGCAGGCGCATGGTCGCGCCATCGAGAGCTTGCGGCGTCACGATCAGCTTTTGCGGCCGCCGGCCGCGGCGATCCAGACGCTCGACCACGGCTTCGAGCTGGTCGATCGTGCCCAATACCGAGACGCCGTAGATCTGGCGGCCGACGCGCGAGCCGGTGTCCGACAGCACGCCGACCGCGCGGTAGACCGCGTTGGGGTCGCGCATCGTCTCGCGGATAAAGGTGTCGGTGCCGTCGCGGGCGCTGATCAGCAGCACCGGAACCACCGGCAACCCGCTGGAGGGCCCGAAAATATGCGCGAGGTTGTGGTCCTTGTAGAGGCGATAGCCGAGCCGCGGCGCGCCCAGCAGCATGATCAGGACCAGCCAGTTGATGAACAGGGTCGAGCGGGGCAGCGTCTCGAGCCGGGTGAACACGAACATCACCGGCAGAAAAATCAGCACGGTGATCGTCGCGGCGCGGGTGATGTTGAACAGGTCCGGCAGCGAGGCGTAGCGCCAGATGCCGCGATAGAGCCCGGTGAACAGAAACACCACCGCAGCGACGCCGGTAAAGCCGGTGGCGTAAAGCAGCGTCAGGTGCGGCTCGTAGCGCCAGATTTCGTCGCCGATCCGCAGATACAGCGCCATCCCGAACGACAGCGCGGCCATCGCGATGTCGTGCAGGAAAGCAAGCAGGGCGCGACGGTTGTTGAGCGGCGACACGCGAGCAGGTCTGGCTTCCGGAGAGGAACGTCGCCTCCTATAGCAAATATCGCGAGCGGCGGGAAATCGCGCCGGGCAATAGCCGGGCAATAATTGTCTGCGGCAGCCGTCCGGAGGGGCAACGGACAACCTGTCGCCACCGGCGCCTCGGCGATTACAATGGGCTCATGGATCGCCGTATTCTCTACCAGGTGTTGCAGCCCGGCTCGGGGGAGACGACGGCGCAGCTGTGGCGCATGGCGCACCACACGATGGTCGCTACCGGGATCGGGGTGATGCTGGCGTTGACCGTCGCCGGTCTGCGCGACGCCTACAGCGAGCCGCTCTACGACGTGTTTTTTGTCGTCGCCGGATTTTTTGTCTTCGAATACCTGCTGCGCCTTTATCTCGCTCCGGCAGGCCCGGGCGGCGAGCATCGCGGCGGGTTTTTCATGCGCCTGGCCTATATGCGCTCGCTCGGCGGCGTCTTCGATCTGCTCGGCGCCTTGCCGGGGCTGATCGCGCTGCCCGACAGCCGCGACGCGACGCTGGTCGCCTTTGTCTGGGTGTTCAAATACGTCCGCTACTCGCCGGGCCTGACAATCCTGCAGCGCGTCATCACCCACGCGCGGCACGCGCTCCTGTCGGTGCTGCTGGGCCTGGTCATCGTGCTGCTGGCGGCGGCGAGCCTCGCCTATCTGCTGGAGCGCAATACCGATCCGGCGTTTGCTTCGATCCCGGCGGCGCTGTGGTGGGCGATCGTCACCCTGACGACGACCGGCTATGGCGACGTCGTGCCGCAGACGATCGGCGGCCGGATGCTCGCCGGCGTCGTCATGGTATCGGGGATCCTCGTCTTTGCCCTGTGGGCCGGCATTCTGGCCACCGGCTATGCCGAGGAGATGCGCCGGCGCGAGTTCCTGCGCACCTGGGATCTCGTCGCCCGGGTGCCGTTCTTTCACAATCTCGGCGCGACGCTGATCGCCGAGGTGGCGCGGCTGCTGCGCGCCCGCGACTACCCGACCGGCGCCGTGATCGTCCGCCGCGGCGAGGCCGGCGACTGCATGTTCTTCGTCGTCGACGGCGAGGTGGCGATCGAATTGCAGCCGCAGCCGCTGCGTCTCGGCGCCGGCAATTTCTTCGGCGAGCTCGCCCTGCTGACCGGCGCGCCGCGCAACGCCACCGTCACCGCGGTGCAGCCGTGCACGCTGCTCGCCCTCGACATCGTCGATTTCTTCGAGCTGCTCGGGCGGCACCCGGAACTGGCGCGGGTGATCCATGAGGAGGCGAGCCGGCGCCTCGGGCCGGGCGCGCCGGTACACGCCGCGCTGCGGGCGATGATAACGAGCGAAAGGGAGCCGGTTGCCTGATGGCGCGAAGCGTTACCGTGGCGACGGGAATTGTTCTAGGTTTGGCAGCAGGTCCCAGCGAGCGACAAGTTAGGGAGCGACAAGAATGACGACAAAACCTCAGGTCATCGCCCTCGAAGAGCATTATCTCGATCCCGAGGTCGCGCGGCATTTTACCGGGATGGAGGCGGTGCCGCCGCCGGGCGCCGGTGGCGACGACCGCCGCCCCACCGTCGCCCGCCGGCTCTACGACGTCGACGCGCTGCGCCTCAAGGAGATG
>DASQGR010000324.1:0-10032 GCA_035632515.1 Allostellaceae bacterium
GCGCAGCGCGATTACGGCAACCGGGTCGGCATCTGGCGGCTGATGGAAGTGCTGACGAAGCGCGGCATCCGCGCCCGCCCGCCCCTCAACAGCGACATTTGCGACCATCATCCCCAGATCGTCCGCGAAGCGGTGCGGCTCGGCTGGGAAATCCTCGGCCACAACGAGACCAACACGGTCCGCCTCACCGACATGGACCCGGAGGAGGAGCGGCGCTCGATCGGCCGGGCGCTGGCCAAGATCGCCGCGCTGTCGGGGCGAAAGCCGACCGGGTGGCTCGGCGCGGGGCTTGCCGAGACCTGGCACACACTCGACTACCTGATCGCGGAGGGCGTCCAATACGTCGCGGACTGGGTCAACGACGACCAGCCTTATTTGATGGATGTCGACGGCAAGCGGCTGGTCTCCATTCCCTATTCGTACGAGATCAACGATTCGCCGTTCCTTTATTACCGCAACGGGACAATCGACGAATTTGCCGCCGCCATCCGTCGCCAGTTCGACATGCTCTATGCCGAGGGCGCCGAATCGGGCCGGGTGATGGCGATCTGCCTGCACCCGTTCCTGATCGGCGTGCCGCATCGCATCCGCGTCTTCGACGAGGCGCTCGCCTACATCGCCGCGCATGACGGCGTCTGGTTCGCTACCGGCGAGGAGATCGTGCGCGCCTGGCTCCAATCCGGAGCGGTCGGGTGAGCCGTCTTCCGGGTGGCATAGATTGAGTTGCAGCGACGGATATTTAGGGCCATGCACACTATCGAACTCAACGGCCGCCATTACCGGACCCCCGCCCAGCCGACGGTGGTGATTTGCGCCGATGGCTGCGACCCGAGCTATCTCGCCGCCGGGACCAAGGCCGGCGTCTTGCCGACCATCGCCGGGTTTCGCGAGGCCGGCTTTTACGGCCTTGCCGATGCGGCGATGCCGACTTTCACCAACCCGAACAACATCTCGATCGTCACCGGCGTGCCGCCGTCGCGACACGGCATTGCCGGAAATTTCGCGCTCGATCGCGCCACCGGGGCCGAGGTGATGATGACCGACCCGGCGATGGTGCGCACCCCGACCCTATTGGCGCTGATGTCGCAAGCCGGGGTTCCGACCGCCGCGATCACCGCCAAGGACAAGCTGCGCCGCATGCTCGGACACGATGTGAAGGGCATCTGCTTTTCGTCCGAGCAGGCCGATAAATGCACCGTCGCCGAACACGGCATCGACGAGGTGGAGGCGCTGGTCGGCCGGCCCAGGCCGGACATGTATTCGGCCGATCTGTCGCTCTACGTCCTTGATGCGGGTATCCGCCTGGTCGAGCAGGGCCGCGCCCGGCTGCTCTACCTGTCGCTGTCCGACTATGTGCAGCATGGCCACGCGCCGGACGAGGCGGAAGCGCTCGCCTTCCATCGCGCGCTCGACCGGCGGATCGCCGCGCTGGTCGCGCTGGGCTGCATCGTCGGGGTCACCGCCGACCACGGCATGAACGACAAGGCGCTGCCGGACGGAAACCCGCATGTGATCTTCCTGGAAGACCTGCTGAACCGCCGCTTCGGCGCCGGCGCGGTGCGGGTGATCTGCCCGATCACCGACCCGTTCGTGCGCCATCACGGTGCGCTCGGCTCGTTCGTGCGGGTTTACGCCAAGACCGGGGTCGCGCCCGACGAGCTGGCTCGGGCGGTGCGCGGCCTGCCCGGCATCGACCAGGTGCTGGAGCGCGATGCGGCGGCCGCCGAATACGAGCTGCCCTACGACCGCGAGGCCGACCTCGTGGTCACCGGCGATGCCAACACCGTGATCGGCGCGAGCGAGGCCGAGCACGATTTGTCGGAGCTTGCCGGCCACCGGTTGCGGTCGCATGGCGGGCGCGGCGAGCAGTGCGTGCCGTTTCTGCTGTCGCATCCGCTCAATGCCGCCTATCGCGACAAGGTTCAGGGGAAAAAAGCCACGCGGCTGCGCAATTTCGATATCTTCGACTTCGCCCTCAACGGGGTCGAGGCGTGAGGTATGATGACGCTGCGTTGGCATTTTGCGTCCTTCGAGACGTCATCCTGAGGAGCGCTCGCAGAGCGCGTCTCGAAGGATGCAAGTCATCGTCCCGATTTAGGAGGATCGCGCGATGAACGGAGACAAGCGGGTCGTCATCGTCATCTGCGACAGCCTGCGCGCCGATCTGATCAACCCGGCCGACACCCCGTTCCTCGTCGAGCTTGCGGAGCGCGGCACCACCTTCGCCGCACATCGCAGTGTCTTTCCGTCGACGACGCGGGCGAGCAGCGCCTCGATCGCGACCGGCTGCCTGCCGGCGCGGCACGGGCTCTACGGCAATACGCAGGCGCTCGACGAGGGCGACGGCCTCGTCTGCCACAATGTCGGCGCGCCTGATTTCCGCGACCGGATGCGGCGCGCCACCGGCCAGACCCTGCGGGTGCCGACCCTTGCCGAGCGGTTGCGCTGGCATGGCGAGCTGTCGATCGTTTGCTCGAACGTGTCGCCGGGCGCCGCCTATTTCCAGGACCCGGACGGCCACGGCTTTATGTATCACCAGGCCGGCAGTTTCGCCCCCGGCCTCGAACCGATCGACGATCCCCCCAGCGCCGCGCTCAAGAAGGGCATCGCCGGCGACCGGGCGATGACCGACCGCTTCTGCGCCGAGATCATCGAGGAGCGGGCCCCGGCGCTGGCGCTGATGTGGCTGTCCGAGCCCGACTATACCGGCCACCATTCGCCGCTCGGCTCGCCGCAGCATCTGGAAGCCATTGCCGCCGCCGATCGCTGCGTGCGGCAGGTGTTCGAGACGGTGCGGCGGCTCGACCCCTCGGGCGAGGATATCCTGTTCGTGACCGGCTCCGACCACGGCATGGAGACGATCTCGGAGGCGATCGACCTTAACGGGCTGCTGATCGCCGCCGGGATCAAGGGGGGACCCCACTCCCGCGATGTCGTCGTCGCGCCGCAAGGCACCGCCGCAACCATCTTCTTCGCCGATACCGCCCACGACCGGATCGCCGCCACGGCCGATTTCCTGGTCCGCGAAAATTGGGCCGGTGAAGTCTTCGCCGGCGGCCGACTCGGCGAAATCGGGCTGCCGACCGACAGCTCCTTGCAGGTTGCGGTGGCGCTGGCCGCCGACCATCGGATCAATCCGCACGGCGTCCGCGGCTATTGCCCGATCGTCGCCGACCCCGGCGATCCCGAAAGCAAGATCGGCTTTGGCCAGCATGGCGGGCTCGGCGTCAATGAGCAGAACCCGTTCCTGATCGCCGCCGGCGGCGGGTTCGCCGCGCGGGTCGAGACCCGGCCGACACGGCTTATCGATATCGCGCCCACCGCGCTGCGCCACATGCGCATGGACCACGACGACATGGACGGCCGAGCGCTGCCCCAAACGGCATGAGCGTCGACCGCGATCGCCTCGGACGCACGGCAGGACGCTCGGGATTTATCGAGGTCTTCCCGATCTTTCTGCGGCTCGGGCTGACCGCGTTCGGCGGACCGCTGGCGCATCTCGCCTATTTCCGCACCGAGTTCGTCGAGCGCCGGCGCTGGCTCGACGAGCACGCCTTTGCCGACATCGTCGCGCTGTGCCAGTTTTTGCCTGGCCCAGGCAGCAGCCAGACCGGGCTGTCGATCGGCCTGTTGCGCGCCGGCTTGCCGGGCGGGATCGCAGCGTGGCTTGGCTTCACCACACCGTCCGCGGTGGCGATGATCGCGTTCGGCTACGGCGTTTCCCGCCTCGGCGACATCCAGGGCGCCGCCTGGCTGCACGGGCTCAAGATCGTGGCTGTCGCCGTCGTCGCCAACGCGGTGTGGGGCATGGCACGTACGCTCTGTCCCGACCGCCAGCGCGCGACGATAGCGGTCGGCGCGGCGCTCCTGGCGATGGCCCTGCCGGCATCGATCGGCCAGGTCGCGGCGATTGCCGTGGGCGGGGTCATCGGCTGGTGGTTTCTCACCGGCAGCGCAGCGTCTGTGCCCGCTGCCGCGCTGGCGATGCACCTGCCAAAGAGCCTGTCGGTGGTTTGCGCGATCCTGTTCGTCACGCTGATGGTCGGCCTGCCGCTGCTGGCGGCCGCCGTGCCGAACCATGCGCTCGCAGAGTTCGATTCGTTCTACCGCACGGGCGCGCTGGTATTCGGCGGCGGCCACGTCGTACTGCCGCTGCTGCAGGCCGAATTGGTGCCGCCCGGCTGGGTGTCGAACGACAGCTTCCTCGCCGGGTACGGCGCGGCGCAGGCGATGCCGGGGCCGCTATTCACCTTTAGCGCCTATCTCGGCACGGTGATGGGGCAGCCACCGAACGGCTGGCTCGGCGGCATCCTCTGTCTCGTCGCGATCTTCCTGCCGTCGTTTCTGCTGCTGATCGGAATGCTGCCCTATTGGGACAGGCTGCGGCACCGGCCCGCGGTGCAATCGGCCTTGCGCGGGGTCAACGCCGCGGTTGTCGGGCTCTTGCTGGCGGCGCTCTACAACCCGGTGTGGACCAGCGCCATCCTCGGCCCGCGCGACTTTGCGGTCGGCATCGTCGCCTTCCTGCTGCTGGCGCTGTGGAAGCTCCCGCCCTGGCTGGTGGTGATCTTCGGCGCGGCCGCGACCAGCCTCGTCGCGCATTTGGGCTGAAATACCGCGGCAAAGCCGAAGACCGGGGTCAAGCCTCCGGCAGCGCCGCTTTCAGCCGGTAGAGCATTTCGAGCGCCTCGCGCGGGCTGAGTTCGTCGGGGCGGATGTCTTTCAGCATCGCCTCGGCGGCGGATTCTTTCGCCGCCGCCGGCATCGGGCGTTCGCGCACCGCACGGAACAGCGGCAAGTCATCGGCGAGCCGGGCCAGCGCGCCGGCCTCGTCGCCGTTTTCGAGAATTTCGAGCACCTCCGCGGCACGCGCGGTGACCCGCTCCGGCAGCCCGGCGAGCTTGGCGACATGGATGCCGTAGGAACGGTCGGCGGTGCCGGGTGCGACCTCGTGCAGAAAGACGACGTCGCCCTTCCACTCCTTGACCCGCATCGTGTGGCAGACGAGGCGCGGCAGCTTGGCCGCCAGCGTGGTCAGCTCGTGGTAATGCGTCGCGAACAGCGTGCGGCTGCGGTTGACCTCGTGCAAATGCTCGAGGCACGCCCAGGCGATCGAGAGGCCGTCGAAGGTCGCGGTGCCGCGGCCGATCTCGTCGAGGATGACAAAGCTGCGCGGCCCCGCCTGGTTGAGGATCGCGGCGGTCTCGACCATCTCGACCATGAAGGTGGAGCGCCCGCGCGCCAGATCGTCGGCGGCGCCGACCCGGCTGAACAGCCGGTCGACCACGCCGATCCGCGCCGAGGCCGCCGGCACGTAGCTCCCCATCTGCGCCAGGATCGCGATCAGCGCATTCTGGCGCAGGAAGGTGCTTTTGCCGGCCATATTGGGGCCGGTGACGAGCCAGATGCGGTCGTCGCCGAGCACGCAATCGTTGGCGACAAAAGCGCCGCTGCCGGCGAGCGCCGCCTCGACCGTCGGGTGCCGCCCACCGCGAATGTCGAATTCGAGGCCCGGCGTGATTTCGGGCCGCACCCAACCGCTTTCGACCGCGCGCTCGGCGAGTGCGGCGGCAAGGTCGAGGCTGGCGAGCGCCGCCGCCGCCTCGGCAATTTCCAGCCGCCGCGCCATCACCTCGCCGACCAGGTCCTCGAACAGCCGCAGTTCGAGCGCCAGCGCCCGCTCCGCTGCGCTCGAAATCTTGCTTTCAAGCTCGGCCAGCTCGGTCGTGGTAAAGCGCATCGCGCCGGCCATCGTCTGCCGGTGGATGTAATCGGTGCCGAGCTTGCCGGCATTGGCGGCCGACACCTCGATGTAATAGCCGATGACGTTGTTGTGGCGGATGCGCAGACCGGCAACCCCGGTCTCGCCGGCATAGCGCGCCTGCAGCGCGGCGATCGTGCGCCGGCTCTGGTCGCGCAGATCGCGCAACTCGTCGAGCTCGAACGAATAGGCCACGCCGATAAAGCCGCCGTCGCGGGCGAAAAGCGGCAGCTCCGGAGCCAGCGCGCGGGACAGGCGATCGACCAGGGCGCCATGTTCGCCCAGGCGCTTTTCGGCCTCCGCCAAGAGGGCCGGCAAGGGCACCAGCCCGGGCGCGGTCAGCATGCGCCGCAAGGACGCGGTTTCGCCGAGCGCGTCGCGCAGCGCGGCCAGATCGCGCGGGCCGCCGCGGCCGAGACTCAATCGGGTCAGCGCCCGCTCGATATCCGGACAATGGCGCAAGCGGCCGCGCAAGGCGTCGCGCACGTCCGGGCGCTCGACAAAAAACTGCGCCGCATCGAGCCGCGCGGCGATCGCCGCCGGCTCGGTCAGCGGGGCGGCGAGATGGTCGGCGAGAAGCCGGCTGCCGGCCCCGGTCGCGGTGCGGTCGATGACCGATAGCAGGCTGCCGCGCCGCTCCCCCGACAGCGTTGTCAGCAATTCGAGATTGCGCCGCGTCGCCGCATCGATCTGCATCACCGAGCCGGGGGCGACCCGCTGCGGCGGCGCCAAGTGCGGAGCCACGCCTTGCTGCGTCAGTGTCACGTAATCGACGAGCGCGCCCGCCGCCGCGATCTCGGCCCGGCCGAATTGTCCGAACCCGTCGAGCGCCTTGACCCCGTAAAAGCCTTCGAGTCGCCGTCGCCCCGCCTCGCTGTCGAACCGTGGATTGGCGAGCGGCGTCAGCGCCGGCTTCCAGTCGGCGAACAGCTCGAACAAGCCGGGACGCGCCAACAACCGCTCTGGCAGCAGGATCTCGCCGGGCTCCAGCCGCGCCAGATCGCCCGCGAGCGCCGCCTCGCTGCTCGGCGACAAGGCGAAGGCCCCGGTCGACAGGTCGAGCCAGGCGAGGCCGATCTCGCCGCCGGCCTCGGCAATGCCGGCGAGGTAGTTGTGTCGGCGGGCGTCGAGGAGCCCGTCCTCGGTCAAGGTGCCGGCGGTGACGAGGCGCACTACCGCGCGCTTGACCGGCCCCTTGTTGCCGCGCCGCCGCGCCTCGGCCGGGTCTTCGACCTGTTCGCAGATCGCCACCTTGAACCCGGCGCGGATGAGGCGCGCAAGATAGGTTTCGGCGGTGTGCACGGGCACGCCGCACATCGGGATGTCGGCGCCGTCATGGCGGCCGCGCCTGGTCAGCGCGATGTCGAGCGCCGGCGCCGCCTGCACCGCATCGTCGAAGAAAAGCTCGTAGAAATCCCCCATCCGGTAGAACAGCAGGCAACCGGGATTGGCCTCCTTGATCGCGTGGTACTGCGCCATCATCGGCGACGCCGCAGCCGCCGTGGAGGGAAGCGGCGCGGGCGGCATGGCGGTATCGCCGGGGGAAGCGTCGTTCATCGCGCCAGACAGACGAGAGGATTTCGGCGCCAAATTAGCATGCGCCGCTGCCAGCGACGCAAGCCGCAGCGTTGAGTTACGCGCCGCCGCCGCAGCCCCCGGCGGGAGCCAGCGGCACGATCGCCGGCGGGCCCTTGTCGCCGAGATCGGTCACCACCGGCTCGCTCGCCGCGGCGATCGGCCGGTCGTCGCCACCCTGCTCCGGCGAGCCGGAACCGCCGCGAACCAGCGGGATCACCGGCAGCGGCTCGCGTTGCCGCGTCACGCCGGCGCGGGCGGCGCCCGCCAATGACGGGAGATTGCCGCGAATTGTGCTGTCGAGCGCGGCGGTGCGCGCATTGCCGGACGCGGAAGGCGGACCGGATGCCGCCGTCGTGGCGGTCTTGTCGTCGCAGGCGGGGGACAAAGCCCGCGTCCAGGCGGTATTGGTGAAGGAGCGCGGCACGGTGACCGGCTGGCGCGGCGGCATCGCCGCGAGGGTCAGCAGCAGCTCCGCCTGGTGCGCCGGATCGAGCAATGCCGCCACCGTCTGCGCCGCGCCGGGGCGCACGCGGCCGAGCGCGACGGCGATCGCGTGGGGCATCGCCTCGAAGCATGCCTCGCGGTCCGCCTTCACCGCGCGCACGAAGGTCGGATAGGCCTCATGGCAGATGTGGAAGGCGTCGCGCTTCACCGCCTCCACCGGATACATCTCGTTGTAAAGCTCCCGCGGGTTGAGCGTACTCGCGCCGATTACGGCGGAAATCACCGCTATGGCAGCAAAGCCGACCCTGCCAAGCATCCCAAACCCCACGCTTCGACTGCCCGAAGGTTGTTAACATCGTCGGCCGATCAGATCCACGCCGCGCCCGCCTCGGGACCGCAAGGGCCCCTGAGCCGACCGATCGGCCGCATCGAGTGGCGATGGATGGACTGTAGCCAGTTTGCACTACCCGTTACAGATGTATCTAAGAGCGGCGTTGGCAGGCATCCGGTTAGCCCACTTCGCCCCCACACCTCGGGTCGACCGGTGGTTTCCGGAACTCGCCCGATATTCGGGGCCGGGCGTGATAGTCCTCGAATCGAGGTCCGGGGAGCCAAGCCATAAAAAAAACGGCCGGACGCGAGGTCCGGCCGCAGTGTTCCGCCGTAGTCTTTCAATGACGCCGGGGTCAGTCCGCCGAAGCCTTGGCTGCCGCCCTTCCACTCATTTCGGCGTCGATCTCCTCGATCGTGCGCCCGCTCGTCTCCATGCCGATCAGCCAGAAGGCCAGCGCGCCCAGGACGTACCACGCGGCAAAATAGGTGAACCCCGGGATCAGCGCGTCGAGGGTCGCCGCCGGCTTGACGTAATTCGACGAACCGGCAATCAGCGCCAGGCCGGCCGGGCCGATGAATTTGCCGAGATTGCCGACGCCGTAAACGAACCCCATGCCGCTGCCGCGCAGCCGGGACGGCCACATCTCGCCCATATAGGGGCCGACGATCGAGTAGTTGCCGCTGCCGAAGAAGTTCTGCAGCAGGATCATCAGGAAGAACATCGAGATGCCGCCGACGAAAACACTGTGCAGATAGCCGGCCAGGAACATGAACAGCGCCGCGATCAGGCAGGCGAAGATGCCGGAGGCGCGCCGTCCCCAGGCATCGGAGATCCATGAGCAGAAGAACCGGCCGACGATCGAGGACAGGCTGACCCACACGACCAGCTTCGACGCCTCGGGCGGGGTGACGCTCAGCACCATGACGAACAGGGTCACCTGCCACAGGGACAACCCGACTCCGCCGGTCTGGGTCAGACCAGTGAGGCAACCGGCGATGATGCTGCGCGGATACTTGAAGATTTCGAGCCAGCGGGTGTGCTCGACGGCGGGCGGCACTGCCGGCAGGGCGATCTTCGCCGGGTCCATCATCAGCGCCCAGGCGAGCGATTGGCGCGCCTCTTCGACCCGCCCGCGGCGCAGCAGCCAGTGCGGCGATTCGGGGACGAAAGCCCGGATGTAGAGGCACAACAGCGCCGGCAGCAAACCGAGCGCAACCATGCCGCGCCAGCCGATATAGGGTGCGGCAAAAGCCCCCAGCAGGCCTGCCAGCAGCCCGCCCGCGGGCAGCATGGTCGTGGTCAGCCCGGTGAACCAGCCGCGCTTATGGGCGGGAGAAAACTCCTGCATCAACGTGATATCGACCGAATACAGCCCGGTGACGCCGAAGCCGACGAGAAAGCGGCAGGCGACCAGGTAGATCCACGCCCCTTCGGGGGTCAGCGCCATGGCGCCGGTGGCGATCGACACGTTCAGCACCGCGGCGATCAGCGCGGCGCGCCGGCCGACCTTGTCGGCCATCCAGCCGTAAAGCAGCGAACCGAACGGCGCGCTGACGCCCGAGGCGAGCAGGATCGCCCCCGACTGCCCGTAGGTCAGGTGCCAGTTCTTGACCACGAACGCCAGAACAAAGCTGATCAGGTAGAAATCGAAGAAATCGAGCATGTCGCCGAGGGTCGCAGCCCCGGCAATCTTCCACTGATTGGTGGTAAGTTTCGTCTGCCTCTCCAACACATCCAACATCACGTTCTCCCCAATGCAGCCAGCGGGAGCCTGATGCGGAAAGGCGTGAACAAACCGAGATTCGGTTCCTCCTGTGGCTTAAAGTGCTTGGGGGTCAGTCCAGAATTTGGGTGAAGCCGTTTCGCGCTTCCGCAGCAAACTTTGCCGTCCGGCCTTCCTCCCCTTGTTACGGCG
>DASQGR010000325.1:0-9331 GCA_035632515.1 Allostellaceae bacterium
GCGGAAGGCGATGAAGAAGATCGTGATCCCGATGGCCATGAAGACGAGGTCGAGCCCTACCGCGGCGAAGAAATAGTCGGTGCGGAAGACGTGCTCGAACATGACGGTCCGCATGCCTTCGAACACGTAGGTCTGCGGGAATGCCCAGGCGACCGGCTGCAGCCATTGCGGCAGCGTCGTCACCGGGTAGTAGACGCAGCTGACCGGCGACAGCGCGAAGAACACTGTCCAGGCCAGGCTCTCGGCGCCCATGCCGTGGCGCAGGATCAGGCCGCACACCGCCAGGCCCATCGCCCAGCCCATCGCCATCAGTACGGCGACAAAGGCCACGAGCGACAGACCCATGTCGAAGATCGAATAGTGATAGAGCGGGATCGCCAGCAGTGCCGCCGGGATGATGCCGATCCCGGTGCGGATCGCGCTCATCGCCAACAGCGAGATCACCCATTCATAGGCGCGCAGCGGTGTCGCGAACAAATGCCCGAGATTGCGCGACCACATCTCCTCGAGGAACGAGATCGACAGGCCGAGCTGGCTGCGGAACATCAAATCCCACAGCATCACCGCGCCCAAAAGCACGCCGAACGCCTGCGCGATATAGGAGCTGTTGCGGGCGAAGAACTGGCTCATGAACCCCCAGATCAGCACCTGGAGCGTCGGCCAATAGAGCAGCTCCAGGGTGCGCGGCCACGAGCTCTTGAGGATGTAGAGATAGCGCAGCAACATCGCCCAGACCCGGCCGAACGAGAACACCTCGTTGATGGTTTGGCCGGTCACGACACCGGCTCCGGCTCGAATTCCGGGGCGCGGGCGATGTGAAGAAACACTTCTTCGAGATTGGTGCGGCCGTAGCGGTCGATCAGCTCGGCGGGGCTGCCGCGATCGACGATCAGTCCGGATTTCATCATCATCACCTGCGAGCACAGCCGCTCGACCTCGCCCATATTGTGCGAGGCCAGCAGTATCGTTGCGCCGGTGCGTGCCCGGTAGGCTTCGAGATAGGAGCGCACCCAGTCGCCGGTATCGGGGTCGAGCGAGGCGGTCGGCTCGTCGAGCAGCAGCACCTCGGGCTCGTTGAGCAGGGCTTTCGCCAGCGCCACCCGGGTCTTTTGCCCGGATGACAGCTTTCCGGCCGGGCGGTCGAGAAAGCGGGTGATCTGCAAATCGCCCGCGAGGCGGTCGATCCGGTTGCGCGGGCGGGCGATCCCGTAGAGCCGGGCATAGACCGAGAGGTTCTGGCGCACCGTCAGGCGATGCGGCAGGTCGACATAGGGCGACGAGAAATTGATCCGCGGCAGCACCCGGTAGCGGTGCCGCAGAATATCCTCGCCGAGCATCCGCACGCTGCCCTCGCTCGGCAGCAGGAGGCCGAGAAGGATCGACAGCGTCGTGGTCTTGCCGGCGCCGTTGCCGCCGAGCAGTGCCGCGGTGGCGCCGCGTTCGACGGCAAAGCTGATGCCGCCGACCGCGAGGGTCTCGCCATAGCGCTTGACCAGGTTTTCGACGACGATGACGGGCTCGGGCATCGGCTTTATATGGCGCATCGGGCGGCGATCGACCAGCCCGTCCGCCAGGTCATGGCCGGGCTCGCCCCGGCTGTTCAACCGGGGCTTGCGCCAAGGGCAGGCCGAGACAAGGGTCGCGAATGAGCGTCGGCTGGGTCTACATTATGGCGAACCGGGCCGATGGCTACTCCTGGGTTGAGAAGACCTCGGCGTAGAATTTCGGGTGGGCTTTCATGATCGGCTTGGGCAACTCATCTGATTGTTGGATCGCCGGCATCCCCCGGCCACGATAGGACATGACCGGGCAACAAGACATGACCGGGCAACGAGACATGACCGGAGCGAGTGACCGATGAATGCCGCCAACGCGATCGCGCTGGCCGAGCCGCGCTCGGCGTTCGACCGGATCAGCCTTCGGCGTTTGGTGCTGATCCGCTGGGTGGCAGTCGCCGGCCAGGCGTTGACCCTGCTGCTGGTGCACTTCGTTTTCGGCTTTAAGCTGCCGCTGCCGGGGGCGCTGATGATCGTCGGCTGCTCGGTGCTCCTCAACCTGTTCTTTGTGCTGCATCGCCGCGCCGCGGCCCGGCTCGGCGAGCGCGAGGCGGTATTCTACCTCGGCTACGACACGCTGCAGCTGGCGATCCTCTTGTACCTGACCGGCGGGTTGCAGAACCCGTTCTCGATCCTGATCGTCGCCCCGGTGACGGTGGCGGCGACGGTGCTGTCGCGGCGGCCGGTGATCGCGCTGGCGGTGCTCGCGGTGGCGGCGATCACGGTGCTGGCGCTGTGGCACGAGCCGCTGCCTTGGCGAACGACGCCGCTGCATTATCCGCCCGATCTGGTG
The DNA here is from genome assembly GCA_035632515.1 of Allostellaceae bacterium. GTDB lineage: Bacteria > Pseudomonadota > Alphaproteobacteria > ATCC43930 > CGMCC-115725 > DATARH01. The sequence goes on from DASQGR010000325.1 coordinate 2,350, forward strand.
TTCGGCATCTGGACGGCGCTGGTCATCGCCACCGTGTTCATCGGCGGCTATACGCTGAGCGTCGCTCAGGAGGCGCGACGGTTGCGCGACGCGGTGGCGGCGACCCAGCTGGTGCTGGCACGCGAGCAGCGGGTGTCGGCGGTGGGAGCGCTGGCGGCGGCGGCGGCGCACGAGCTCGGCAGCCCGCTGGCGACGATCGCGGTCATCGCCAAGGAGCTGGCGCGCGACCTCCCCGCCGACTCGCCGCATGCCGAGGACGCGGCGCTCCTGCTCAGCCAGTCCGAGCGCTGCCGTCACATCCTGGCCGAGCTGGCGCATCGGCCGGAGGAGGATGGCGGCTCGCCTTTTGCCAGTCTGCCGATCTCGGCTCTGGTCGAGGCCGCCGGCGAGCTTTACCACGACGCCCGCATCCGCCTGATCTTTGCCACCACCGGCGCCGAATCGGCCGACGAGCCGTTGGTGCGGCGCAGCCCCGAGATCATGCATGGGCTCAACAACCTTATTCAGAACGCGGTGCAGTTCGCGCGCCACGAGGTCAGCGTCACGATCTACTGGGATCGCGACACGGTGACGGTCGAGATCGCCGATGACGGGGAGGGCTTTCCGCCGCATCTGATCGGCCGGCTTGGCGAGCCCTATTTGTCGACCCGCTCCGGCGCGCAGGACCACATGGGGCTCGGCATCTTCATCGCGCAGAGCCTGCTCGAACGCAGCGGCGCGCAATTGACCTTTGATAACCTTGTTGAGGGCGGCGCACATGTTGTCATTTCGTGGAATCGTGCCAATTTGGAAACTGCGCCGCGGGTGCCGCCTATAGCCGCAGGCCGGCGCGCAGTGACAGAAAGGCAATCGGCATGAATGCGATCGATCGACCCCACCGCAGCCCCGGCGCCGATACGGCCGCCGGCCCGTTGCAGGGCCTTCCCGAATCCGACCGCACCCTGCTGATCGTTGATGACGACGCGCCGCTGCACCAGCGCTTGGCGCGGGCGATGGAGCGGCGCGGCTTTGTCGTCGAGACCGCCGACAGCGTTGCCGCCGGCATTGCCGCGGCGACCGCCAACCCGCCGGCCTTTGCGGTCGTCGATCTGCGGCTCGGCGACGGCAGCGGGCTCGACGTGGTCAGCGCGCTGCGCGAGGCGCGCCCCGGCGCGCGGATCGTCATGCTGACCGGATACGGCAATATCGCCACCGCGGTCGCGGCGGTGAAGGCCGGTGCGATCGACTATCTGCCGAAGCCCGCCGATGCCGATGCCGTCGAGCGCGCGCTCTTGGCGCTGGAAGGGGAAGCCCCGGAGCCGCCGGAAGACCCGATGTCGGCGGATCGGGTGCGCTGGGAGCATATCCAGCGGATTTTCGAATTGTGCGAGCGTAACGTCTCCGAGACCGCCCGCCGGCTCAAGATGCACCGCCGCACCCTGCAGCGCATCCTGTCGAAGCACGCGCCGCGCAGCTGAGACGCGCTGCGCTCGTTCGGTCTACCCGCGACGGGCGCGACGCGGCGTCGGATGCAGCGATAAGACCGATTTGATTGCGCTGCCGCTTCTTTGCCTGAACGGCGGGGAACAGTGCGTTGCCCAGGAACTGCGCGTTGCCCGGGGCGTTAGCAGCGCAATCGGCCGGCAATTTTCCGGTTGCGGCCATTCTACGGACGAGGGTCGAATGCTTTACTGGGCTCTGGTGTTCTTCATCATCGCGATCGTGGCCGGCGTGCTCGGCTTCGGTGGCATCGCCTCCGCTGCGTCGGGGATCGCTCAAATCCTGTTCTTCGTCTTTGTGGTGATCTTCCTGATCGCCTTGATCGCCGGGCTGATGGGCCGGCGCTCGGTCGGGCCTCCACTTTGATCGCGACTCATCTCTAGTCGCGACTAACGACGGCAAAGGGCCGGCCGGGCAACCCCGGTCGGCCCTTTTGTTCCGGCCCTGTTGTTGATGCGAGGCTACTGCCCGGCGCGCACGAGACGGCCGGGGCGGGCGCCGGTGTCTTCGCCGTTCTCGAATACCGGGGTGCCGCCGACCAGGGTCGCGCGGTAGCCGTCGACCCGCTGCACCAGGCGACGGCCGCCGGCGGGAAGGTCGTGCACCACCTCGGGCTGATGCAGCCGCAGCCGATCGAAGTCGATCAGGTTGACGTCGGCGCGCAGCCCCGGCGCGAGCCTGCCGCGATCGTTGAAGCCAAAGAAATCGGCGGTCTCGCTGGTCTGCATCTTGACCAGTTGCGGCAGCGGCAGGCCGGGTCCGCGGCTGCGGTCGCGACCCCAATGGGTCAGCATAAAGCTCGGCACGCTGGCGTCGACGATGGCGCCGCAATGCGCGCCGCCGTCGCTGAGGCCGAGCAGCGTCCCCGAATCGGTCAGCATCTCGCGCACGGTAGTGTGGTCGCCCTCGCTGTAGTTGACGATCGGGAAGAACAGGAACCGGTCGAGCCCCTCGGTCAGGTAGTCGTAGGCGACTTCCTGCGGGCTCGAATTGCCGCGGGCGGCGATGGCGGCGATGCTTTTCTCCGGCGTCGGCTCATAATCCGGGGTGGCGCCGGCCATGACGAACATCTTGTCCCAGCGCCCGACCATGTTCTGCCGCGCCTGCGACAGGCGGGCGAGCTGCCGTTCCGACGGTTCCTCGGCGAGGAGCCGGCGACGCAGCTCGGGGTCGCGCATGCGCTCCAGCCGTTCCTGGGGCGATAGCCGCTCCAGCGGAATATAGCTGGGGCGGATCGAGAACGGGTTGAACGACCCGGCGATGCCCTGGATCACCGCCACCGGCCGGCCGGCGACCTGCGCGGTGATCGACGCGCCTTTGGCGCGCGCCGCATGCACCCCGCTCATCAGCCGCCGCCATCGCGCCGGGTCCTTGGTGCGGTCGGTAAGCAGGAACCACACCGGGCGACCGGTTTCCTTCGACAGCCGGGTCATCCAGTCGAGCTCCGCGGCCTCGTCGACAAAGTCGCTGTTCATGCCGAACGCGCCGGTGCGGGTCGCGCCCAAGGCCCGGCCGATGCCGAACAGTTCCGCCTCTTCGGCGAAATGGCCGGGGACGAGGTCGCCGTCGTTGGTCTTGTGCGAATAGGTGCGCGAAGTGGTGAAGCCGAACGCGCCGGCGCGCAGCGCCTCCTCGGTCAGCCGCTTCATCTCAGCGATGTCGGCTGCGGTCGCGGGCTCACGGTCGATCGCGCGCTGGCCCATCACATAGACGGGCAGCGGATGGTGCGGGATCTGCGCGGCGATATCGATGGTGCGCGGCATGCGGTCGAGCGCATCGAGATAGTCGGGGAAGCTCTCCCAATCCCATTTGAGTCCCTCGGCGAGCGCGGTGCCGGGGATGTCTTCGATCGCCTCCATCAGGTCGATCAGGCCGGCCTGGTGCTCGCGCCGTACCGGGGCGAAGCCGACGCCGCAATTGCCGAAAAGGATCGTGGTCACGCCGTGCCAGGACGAGGGCGCCAGCACCGGGTCCCAGGTCGCCTGGCCGTCGTAATGGGTATGCACATCGACCCAGCCGGGGGTGACCAGCAGGCCGTCTGCGGCGATCTCGCGTCTGCCCGGCCCGGCCTTGCCGCCGACCTGGGCGATCCTGCCGCCATCGACCGCCACATCGCCGGTGAATTCCGCTGCGCCGGTGCCGTCGAGAAGGGTGCCGCCGCGAATGACGATGTCGTGCATCTGGCTTCTCCGGAATTGTGCCGACACAGCATGAGCCTCGGCGTCCGGCCGTGCAATCGCCTTGCCCTGCATGGCCCCATGCCATTCAAACGCGTCCTTGCGAGGCACCCAGAGGGCGCCGCGGCAATTGCGATGAGAGTGCGCGTTGGGCACGAGATTGCGTCGCTTCGCTCGCAATGACGACGATAGAATGTTGCCGGAGAATGTTGCCGGAGAATGTTGCCGGAGAATGTTGCCGGAGAATGTTGCCGGCGACTTGAGCGGAGGAAACCATGAGCGAACAGCAGCGGGTAGCGATCGTGACCGGCGCGGCCGGGGGCATCGGCCGGGAACTGGTGCTGGGACTGCTCGGCCAGGGAGCCAAGGTGGCGGCGGTCGATCGCACCGCCGAGGGGCTGGCGGCGCTGGAAAAAGCCGCGCGCGACCGTCAGCTCGGCGCCAACCTGATGACGATCGAGGCCGATCTCGCCCGCGACGAGGCGGCCGACGAAATCGTCGCGAAAACCCGCGCCCGCTTTGGCACGGTCGACATCCTCGTCAACAATGCCGGGGTCGGCCAGGCGACGATCCGCACCGACAACCGCGCGAACCCGATCAAGTTCTGGGAGGTGACGCCGGAGCAGTGGAAGCTCTTTGTCGCGGTCCACAACAATGCGCCGATGGCGCTGTCGCGCGCCCTCGTCCACGACATGATGAGGCAGGGGTGGGGCCGCATCGTCAACGTGACGACCAGCCTCGGCACGATGATCCGCGACGGCTCGCCGACCTACGGGCCGTCAAAGGCGGCGCTCGAAGCGTTTTCGGCGATCATGGCCAAGGATCTCGCCGGCACCGGGGTCACCGTCAATGTGCTCGTCCCGGGCGGGGTCACCAATACCGGCATGGTGCCGCTCGAGGCCGGCTACCAGCGCGAGGAGATGATCCAGCCGGCGGTGATGGCCCCGCCGCTCAACTGGCTGGTGTCGGACGCGGCCGCCGGGGTCAGCGGACGACGCTTCCTCGCGGTGCATTGGGACACCTCGCTGCCGCCGGAGCAGGCCGCCGAGAAGGCCGGCGCTCCGGTCGCCTGGACCGACATCGCGACCATGCCGATCGAGCCGCCGCGAAAAGGCTGATGGCCCGACGGTTCCGGACGATTGCTGCCCGCCGTTGCTAGCTCGATGCGCGCTCGGCGTTTTCGCGGCTGCGGGTTTCGGCGACGCGGTCGAACTCGTCCTTGGCGGCCGGGAATTCGTTCAGGAAGCGACGGAACTCCGCGGCGCTCAGCACCAGCACCCGGCAATAGCCGAGGGCGATGACGTCGGCCTGCCGCCGCCGCTGGCTGAGCAGCGCCATCTCGCCGAAGAATTCGCCGCTGCCAAGCCGGATGCGCGTGTCGGGCAGCACCACCTCGACAGCCCCCGATGAGATCAGGAACATCTCGTTGCCGCGCTCGCCTTTGCGGATGATGACCTCGTCCGGCACCAGGAGGCGGGGCCGGAAGCGCCGCGCCAGCGCCTTCAGTTCCTGGTCGCCGAGGCCGGAGAACATCTCGAAATTGCGGATCAGCTGCTCGGGGTCGAGGCCGAGATCGAGCGGCGGGTGATCGACCGCGAGCAGGCGACCGGCGGCATGCTCGCGTTCGAGGTCGTCGAACAGCTCGCGGCCGATCAGCCCTTCCTCATAAAGGTCGTTGTAGCGCGAGATCAGCAAACGCAGCCCCGATTGCTGCAGAAAGCGGCGTTCAAGGGCTTCGGCGTGCTCGGGATATTGCAGGCGCAGCGCATCGAGCGCCCGTGTCGTCCCCTCCATCCGCGCGGCGATGGTTTCGCCCAGCCGCACCGCCACCGCCTCGCCGACCAGCGCGCGCAACCGGCGGTGGGTGAAGCGCGACAGCCCGCCCAACACCAGCCGGCGCACCAGCAGCGTTTCAAAGCGGACCGAGATCTGGCGTTGCAGCGGCCCGTCGATGTGCAGGGTGCGGTGCAGGAAATTGGCGTAGCGGAAACCGCGCGGGAACTGCAGCAGCTCCCGCGCGGTCCGGTTGTAGCCTTCCTCGCCCTCGGTCTTGGCGGCGTCGAGCAGATGGTTGGTATTGCGCAGCAGGTGTTCGATCGCCACGCCCGAAACGGTGTGCTGGGTGTGGTGCTCGAGGACGACCCGACGCTCCTGGTTGGAAAGTGCGGCGAGCCCGATCGTCATCCGGTCGCGGTCGGAGATCGCATTCTCCAGATCGGGGTGCGCCGCGACCTCCTCGATCGCCTGCGAATAGCGCTGGGTGGCCGCGTGAGTGGCGCTCGGGGTGATCGCGTATTCATGGGCGGTCTCGCGCACCGCATCGCGTACATCGGCGAGCGACAGCACCTGCACCTTGTCGCGCAGCGCCTGGTCGAGCGGTGACAGCCGATCGAGGCGCAGGAGCCGGATGATCGGCCGCAGGGTCAGCCCGTTGACCAGCAGCGTGAACAGCACGAAGCCGGTGGCAAGGACGGCGACGAGATCCTTCATCGCCGGATCGATCTGCTGGTTCTCGCTGACCGAAAGCGCCAGCGCCAGGGTAACCGCGCCGCGCAGCCCGCCCCAGGTGATGGTGAAATTATAGGCGGCGCTGACCTTTTGACTGAGGCGCAGGGCGGAGAGCAGCGGCAACAGCCCGAACAGCACCGCCGCGCGCGACACCAGTGCGGCGACGATCGCAATCGCCAGCAGCCAGACGTCCCTCGGGTGGATGCCGAACAGCAGCTTTGGCACAAAGGCCGAAGCGGTGATGAAGATCAGCGAGCTCGCCCAGAAGCCCATCTGCTCCCAGACCTGCTCGAGGTAGCGCCAGTTGTCAGGCGCCATGCGGACCCGGCCGACGGTCCCGGCCGCCAATCCGGCGCTGACGACCGCGACGACGCCGGAGACTTCGAGTTCCTCGCCGACAAGATAAACGATATAGGGCAGCGCCACCGCGAGCGTCACCTCGGCCATCCGCGAGCTGCGCAGAAACGGCAGCATCGCGCCGTAGATCCGCCCGCCGATCGCTCCGAGCACGATGCCGCCGAGAAAAGCGACGACGAAGTGCTCGACCCCGGCTGCCACATGGGGTTCTCCGCCGCCCGAGAGCATCTCGATCAGCACGGTGAACAGCACGATGGCGGCGGCATCGTTGAGCAGGCTCTCGCCTTCGAGCAGCCGGCTGAGGCGCGGCGGCGCGCCGACCTCGTGCATGATCGCGACCACCGCCGCCGGATCGGTCGTCGCCACGATCGCGCCGAACAGCAGGGCGACGATCAGCGGCACCCCCGCGATCAGGTTCAGGCTGCAGCCGATCGCCGCGGTGGCCGCGAACACGGCGACGA
>DASQGR010000326.1:0-10135 GCA_035632515.1 Allostellaceae bacterium
CATGTGGTGATCTCGGCCTCGGGCCAGGCGATGGCGACCCGCCTCATCCAGATTGCCACCGGCGACAAGGAGGCGAGCGCCGCCGGCTTTACCAGCCGCGTCGGCCAGGGCGATGCGCGCAAGCAGGCTGTCGCCAAATGGTGCGCCGAAAACACGGTCGACCACATCGTCAAGACGCTGCTCGACGCGGAAATCCCGGTGGCGCCGGTGAAAACCATCCCCCAGGTGGCGGAAGACCCGCATCTGTGGGAGCGCGAAATGCTGGTGAAGATGCCCGACGCCGTCGCCGGCGAGGTCTTCGTGCCCGGCGCGACGATAAAGATGTCGAAAACCCCCGGCCGCGTCGGCCATGTGCCGGTGCCGGGCGAGCATACCGACGAGGTGCTGTCGGGCATCCTCGGCTACGACGAGGCGACACTCGCGGCACTGCGGCAGGAGAAGGTGATCGGGTGATTCAATTGTCATTGCGAGGAGCCGCGAGGCGACGAAGCAATCTCCCGCCGCGGGAAACCCCGTCGGAAGGAGATTGCTTCGCTGTGCTCGCAATGACGGAATGAGCTGATGACCGAGTCGCGCACCGTCACGCTCTATATCGATTACAAGAGCCCTTACGCCTATCTGGCGAAGGACCTTGCCTATGACCTGGAGCGCGATTTCGGCGTCCGGCTCGACTGGCTGCCCTATGTGCTAGATCTCGCGAGTTTCATGGGTTCGGCGCGGCTCGACGAAGCCGGCAATGTGGTCGAGCAGCAGCGCACCGCGCACCAGTGGCGGCGGGTCAAATACAGCTACATGGATTGCCGCCGCCAGGCGCGGAAGCGCGGCCTCACCATCCGCGGCACGACCAAGATCTGGAACACGGTGTTGGCCTCGGCCGGGATGCTCTACGCCAAGCGGCAGGGCGACGCGGTCTTTCGCGGCTATCACGACCGCGTCTTCGAGCGCTTCTGGAAGCGCGAACTCGATGTCGAGGACATCGCCGTGGTGACCGCGGTGCTGGCCGAGGCCGGCGCCGATACCGCGGGTTTTGCCGACTACGCCGCCGAGGCAGGCCTCGCGGAGGTTAACCGCCTCCGGCTCGATGCCGAAGCCAGCGGCGTGTTCGGCACCCCGACTTTCGTGATCGACGGCGAGTTGTTCTGGGGCAGCGAGCACCTCCCCGACATCCGGGAGATGCTCGCAGCTCGCGGATAGCGAGGACTACGCCACCATCGCCGCCAGTTTCGACAAATGGTAGCCGGTGTCGCCGAAACTGTGCTCGATGACCATGCAGCGGCGAAAATAGTGACCGACCGCGTATTCCTCGGTCATGCCGATGCCGCCGTGAAGCTGCACCGCGTTCTGCGAGACAAAGCGCGCCGCCTGGCCGACCCCGACCTTGGCGGTCGAGATGTCGTGGGCGCGCTGCGCGGCGTTGTCGTCGTCGATCATGATCGCCGCCAGCATCGCCAGGCTGCGGCCCTTCTCCATCTCGATCATCATCTCGGTAGCGCGGTGCTGCAGCGCCTGGTTCTCGCCGATCGGCTTGCCGAACTGCACCCGTGTCTTCATGTATTCGATGGTCATCGCCAGCATCGTTTCCATCGTGCCGACCGCCTCGGCGCTGGTCGCGGCGATGCCGGCCTCGACGACGCGCTCGATCACCGGCAGCGCCTGTCCCGGCTCGCCGAGCACATCGGCGGCACCGACATCGACCGCGGACAGCGCGATATCGGCGGCGCCGGTGCCGTCGCGCATCCTGTAGCTGCGCCGCGCCACCCCGCCGGCCTTTGCATCGACGATGAACAGGCCGATGCCGTCCGGATCCTGCCGGTCCCCGGCAACACGGGCGCTGGTGATCAGCCGGTCGGCGCTGTCGCCATGGACAACGACGCTTTTCGCGCCATCGAGCCGCCAGCCGCCGGCCGTCTTGGTCGCGGTGGTCATGACATCGGACAGGTCGTAGCGCGCCTGGCGCTCGCCATGAGCAAAGGCGAGGCGCAGCTTGCCCTCGGCGATCTGCGGCACCAAGGCGCCCTGCTGCGCGGCGCTGCCGGCGAGCCGCAGCGCCGTTCCGGCCAGCACCACCGTCGCAAGATAAGGCTCCAGCGCGATCACCCGGCCGAGCGCCTCCATCACCACCATGGTCTCGACACCGCCGCCGCCGAAGCCGCCATGCGCCTCGGCAAACGGCAGGCCCAAGAGGCCGAGCTCGGCGTACCGGTCCCACATCGCGCGACTGAAGCCTTCCGGCTCGGCGAGATAGGCGCGCCGCTTGTCGAAGCCGTAGCTGTCGGCCAGCAGCCGGTCGAGGCTCTCGCGCAACAGGCGCTGTTCTTCGGTGTATTCGAAATCCATCGCCGCCTATCCCTCAGAACGGATTTGGACAGGGACCAGGTCGCCCCCCAACCCGTCATGGCCGGGCGTGACCCGGCCATCCACGTGGATCCCCGGGACAAGCCCGGGGGTGACATTTTCTTCTGGTTGCGCTCGTGGTCTAGCTAAAGCCCCAGCACGGCCTTCGAGACGATGTTCTTCATGATCTCGTTGGTGCCGCCGTAGATCGAGGCGGCCCGCAGCATCAGGTAGTTGCGCGTCGTCTCGGTCGCCCATGCCGGACCCAGCTCCGGCTCGTTCGAGAGCGCGGCGAGTTCCTGCGCCCAATCGGGCATCGACAGCGGGCCGCCGACATCCATCACCATCTCGGTCGTCGACTGCAACAGCTCGGTGCCCTTGATCTTGAGCACCGAGGATAGCGGATCGGGCCTGCCGTCCTTGGCCTTGTCGTGGGCCGAGACCACGCGCAGCTGGGTGATCTCCAGCGCCTTGATGTCGACCTCGAACTGCGCCACGCGCTGGCGAAAGCCCTGATCCTCGATCAGCGGCCGGCCGTTCGACATCACCTCGCGCGCCTTTTCCGTCGCGGTGCGCACCCGCTCCTTCGAGCGGCCGAGCCGGGCGATGCCGGTGCGCTCGTTGCCGAGCAGAAACTTGGCGACGTCCCAGCCCTTGTTCTCGGGGCCGACCCGCATGTCGACCGGCACCTTCACGTCGTCGAAGAACACCTCGTTGAGGTGATGGGTGCCGTCGATCGAAATGATCGGCCGCACCGTAATCCCCGGCGTCTTCATGTCGATCAGCAGGAACGAGATGCCCTGCTGCCGCTTTGGCGCGTTCGGGTCGGTGCGTACCAGGCAGAAGCACCAATCGGCCATATGCGCGGTCGAGGTCCAGATCTTCTGGCCGTTGACGACATACTCGTCGCCGACCCGCTTGGCGGCGGTCTTGAGCGCGGCCAAATCGGAGCCGGCGCCCGGCTCGGAAAAGCCCTGGCACCACCAATCGTCGAGGTTGGCGGCGCGCGGCAGGAAGCGCTGTTTCTGCTCGTCGGTGCCGAACTGAATCAGCACCGGCCCGATCATGGTGACGTTGAAAACCTGCATGTCCGGCGCCGGGGTCAGCATGTTCTCTTCGAGGAACATCATGCGCTGGACCGGCGTCCAGCCCGGACCGCCCCATTCCTTGGGCCAGCTGTAGGCGGCCCAGTGGCGCGCGTTGAGGATGCGCTGCCAGCGGCGGGTATCCTCCTTCTCGGGCGCGTAGCCGAGCCGCATCTTGTCGCGGATGTCGGCCGGCAGGTTGTCGCGGATAAAGCCGCGCAGCTCGTCGCGAAACGCCAGCTCTTCCGCACTGAAGCGAAGATCCATGGTTCCCTTCTCCCTGCCCGCTCGGCCGATTGGCGCCGCCGAACTGCTGTCTACATCGGAATGCCCCCGCGAACCAAGGGGGCAAACCCCGCGTCTGGCAAACCCGCGTCCGGCAAACGCCTGTCCGGCAAACCCTTGTCCGGATGGATCAGCGCGGATCCGGGTGCTAGCCTGCCACGAAGAGGACCGACGCGAGAAGAATGACCCTTCCCACAGAGGCCAGAACGTCGCCCGCAGCGCAGGGGCGGCCGACGCAAGGGGTAGCGGCGCGGCTTCTCCTCCTCTTGGCGATCCTCGCGGTCATCGGCCTCGCGACAGCGGCATTCGCGATGGCCTACCCCCTCCCGTTCGACAGCGCGCTCGGCTTCCTGGGCATCGTACTGCTGCTGTTTCCGCTGCATCTTCTCGCCGTCACGTTCACCGCCGCCGTTGTCGCGATGTTCGCCTGGAGGCGGCACGCCCGCCCGGCCGCCACTGTCTTTGTGGTAGCGGCGTTGCTCGGCGCGGCGATGGCCCTGCGGCCCGGCTTTGCGATGTGGCAGTTCGCCCGCCAGGAGAATGTGCCACTGTCGCTCGGCGATTATGTTGCCGAGGCGACGCATCTCAATCTGGGCGCTCCATACGAGCACCGCACGGTAACCTATGGGACTGCGGCGGACGGCACCGCCCTCAACCTCGATTTATGGCCCGCCGCGGCGATTGCCGGCGGCGGGCTCCGGCCCGCGATCGTGCGGATCCATGGCGGCAGCTTTACCCAGGGCAACCGCAGCGACATGCCGGATTGGGATCGCTGGTTCAACGGCCTCGGCTATGACGTGTTCGATGTCGAATACCGGCTGCCGCCGCCGGTGCGCTGGCGCGACGAAATCGGCGACGTCAAATGCGCGCTCGGCTGGGTTTTCGGGCATGCCGGAGACTATCATATCGACCCGGCGCGGATCAGCGTCACCGGGTTTTCGGCCGGCGCCACCCTTGCTATGCTCGCCGCCTACAGCAGCGGCGATCCGCGATTGCCGCCGTCCTGCGACGTGCCGCCGGTCGCGGTGCGCTCGGTTATCAGCCTCTACGGCATTCCCGACATGCCGCTCCTCTACGACACCAGCCCGAGCCGCGGCCTGGTGCACGAGTCGAGCACGCGCTATATCGGCGGCAGCCCGGCCGAGTATCCCGAGCGTCATGCCGCCGTGTCGCCGCTGACCTATGTCGGCCCCTCGTCGCCGCCGACAATCTCGTTCCTGGGCGCAAGCGACCGCATCGTGCCGCGCGAGCAGCTCGACATTCTCGACGCGGCCCTGAAGCGGGCGGGCGCGACCAGCGAAGCCTATCTGCTGCCGGCCACCGATCACGGCTTTGACGTCAACTGGGGCGGCTTTGCCACCCAATTCGCCCGCGCCAAGACCCGGCAGTTCCTCCAGCGCCATCCCTGACCGCCGAGAGCTTGGATCGGCGCCGGCAAGGGTGCTAGCCTTGGTGCCGCCGATCGAGACAGGCGGAGGCGGCGATGGCGCGGCAATACAGACTGATGTCGAGCGACGGGCATCTCGAAGTTCCGCCCGAGCGCTGGATACACCGGGTGCCGGAAAAGTATCGCGACCGGGCACCGCACACGATCCATCTGCCCGACGGCGGCGACGCCTTGATGATCGAAGGCCAGCCGCTGCTCGAAGCCAACTTTCTCGACCTGCGCGCCGGCCGCGCTGCGGGCACCTGGCAGCCTTTCGGTCTCAAGGTCGCCGATGCTGCCGGCACCGGCGGCCCCGAGCAGCGGGTGCGCGAGCAGGACCAGGACGGCATGGACGCCGAGGTGCTGTTCGCGGCAATGGTCGCCGGCCCGGTGTTCTGGCGCAACATCGCCCATGACGAGGTCTACAAGGCGGTGATCCGCGGCTACAACGACTGGCTCGGTGAGGAATACTGCTCCGTCGCGCCCGATCGCCTCATCGGCATGGGCGTCATCCCGATCACCAATGTCGACGACGCCATCGCCGAGATGAAGCATTGCAAGAAGCTCGGCCTCAAAGGGGTGCTGCTCGGCGCGCTGCCCAACGCCAAGGGCTACCCGACCCCGGAGGACGACAAGTTCTGGGCTGCCGCGCTCGACCTCGACATGCCGGTGACGGTGCATGTCCAGCTCTATCGCACCGGCGCGCGCGCCAACCAGCCGACGATGAAATACCCCAAGGAAGACCCGGTGGTGATGGCGCGGCTGCGCCGCCCGTTCCTCGAATGGCTGACCAATTTCGGCCTGCCGCCCTCGATCGGCATGGCCCAGTTGGTGCTGTCGGGCGTGTTCGAGCGCTTTCCGAAGCTAAAGGTGTTCTTCGCCGAGACCCGGCTCGGCTGGGTCCCGTTCTGGCTCGAGCACATGGACCTCTGGTACCAGCGCCATCTCGGCTGGGCCGAGGAATATCTCGGCTTCAAGCCGCTGAAGGAACTGCCCGGCCATTACGTGCGGCAGAACATCTATTTCAGCGTGCAATACGAGCGCATGGCAGTCGAAGCGCGCCACCATGTCGGCGTCGACCACATCATGTTCGCCACCGACTTTCCGCATATCGAGAACGAGTGGCCGAACTCGCGGCCGATCATCGACGAAATCTACGCCGACATCCCCGCCGCCGAGCGCGACAAGATCTGGGCCGGCAACGCGGTCCAGTTCTTCAAGCTGGACGCGACCTGAGGCAAAACCTCATCCGCCCTTCATCACCGGCCGACCGGGCTTTCGTCAGACGTCGAACCCGTAAAGCCGCGCCGCGTTGCCGCGGGTGATCCTGAACAGGTCGTCGGTGCTGGCGTTCTTGAAGTCGCGGGCGACGACCTCCTGCGAATGCGGCCAGGACGACGCCTGATGCGGGTAGTCGCTTGACCACATCATGCGGTCGACGCCGACGAACTCGCGGTTCGCCACGCCGACAAAATCGTCGATATAGGTCGCCCACATCTGCCGGCGGAAATACTCACTCGGCTTCAGCTTCATCGTGAACCCGGCAGCGGCGCGCGAGTCGGCGACGCGGTCCATGCGCTGCAGGTAATAGGGGATCCAGCCGATATTGTTCTCGGCCGAGACGATCTGCAGCTCGGGGAAGCGGTCGAGCACGCCGGAGAAGATCAGCACGCTGAATGATTTCTCCACCTCGTAGCCGAGCACCGTGGTGCGCATGTAGCGCTCGCCCCAGTTCCACTGGCTCTCGACCCCCATGCCGGTGATGGCGTGGAGGCTGATCGGCATTTTCATCTCCGCGGCCGCGGCCCAGAACGGGTCGTAGATGTCGGAGCTGTAGGGCTGGTCCTGCGGCGGCGAGCACCAGATCATCGCGCCCTTGAGCCCCATCTTGGCGCAGCGTTCGAGCTCGCGCGCCCCGGCCTTCGGGTCGTAGAGCGAGATCATCGCCAGCCCGGCCATTTTCTTCGGCGCATAGGCGACGAACTCGGCGAGCCAGTCGTTGTAGACCCGGAAGCAATCGGCCTGCAGCCCGGCATCCTTCAGCCAGAAAATGCGAAAGCCGAGGGTCGTGTAAAGAACATCCGCCTCGACCCCGTCGACGGCGTTGTCCTTCATCCGCTCGGCCGGGTCCCAGCCGCCGGGGCGGGCATCGGCGTAGGTCGCCTTGGTGAGGAATTCCTTGAGCTCCTCGGGGCTTTTGCCGGCGCCGAGGCCGATGCCGATCGGGTGCGGCGCGTGGCCCTCGTAAAGAAAATAGGCGCCGTCCTTGCCGGCCAGATCGACCGCCAGGCGCGGCGCCCGCTCGCGATATTTCCGATCGACCCGGGTCACCCACAGATCGGGTGGCTCGCTCACGTGGGAATCGGCAGAGATCAGCCGGTATTCTGGCATGGCAACCTCCCGTGCGGCCGTCCGGGAAGCCTGCGCGAAGGCGGACCCGCCACGATCGCATCTTTGCCGTCATCTTGCGCTGTTTGCGGGGGTTGCGCCACCGCTTTGCACCGCCGATATGGGAATGAAGTCTTGCTGCGTCGGTTCCTTCCCAAGGGGGCGCCCATGACCGTACCGTTACAGATCACCTTTCACGAGCTGCCGTCGTCGGCAGCGGTCGAAGCGCAGATTCGCGAGCGCACCGACAACCTCGAGCGGGTGTTTGGCCGGCTGACCTCGTGCCGGGTCATCGTCGAGGGCCGTCACCGGGCCCAGCGGCCCGCGCAGAAGTTTCACCTGCGCGTCGAGCTGACCGTGCCCGGCAAGATCATCACCATCGGCCGGGGAGCGACCGAGTACCAGACGCACGACGACATTTTCGTCGCGGTGCGCAGCGCCTTCGATGCCGCCCGGCGCCGGCTCGACCATCACGCGCGCCGCCGCCGCCGCGGCGAGGTCAAGAACCAATCCGGCTTGGCTCAGCCCGGCTGACCCGATCCGATCACCCAAACTCTGCTAGCATGCCCTCCCTCGGCGATCGTGAGGTGGGATGGGGCGCATGGCGGGGTCGACGGTTTATTTGAGCCGGCTGCTCGGGGTTGTATTGCTGATCGCTGCCGTGCTGATGCTGGTCGACAAGGACGTGGCGATCGCGACCGCGGTGGCGCTCGGGCAGGATCGCGGCGCGACCCTGGTGCTGGGGATCGTCCGGGTGCTGTTCGGCGCGTCGATCGTGCTGATCCATAATGTGTGGACCAAAGGTGTTTGGCCGCTGGTGGTAACGCTGTGCGGCTGGCTGTTGATGATCCGCGGCATCGTCATCTTGTTCCTGCCGCGCGACGTATTCGGCGCCCTCGTCGTGAGTGCCAATGTTACGGAGTTCTACTACCTCTATGCGGCGATCCCGCTATTGCTTGGGGCGTATCTGTGCCTGCGCGGATTCAGCACGAGGCCGGCGCCGCCGCCGGCCGCCGAGGCGCGCCCCCTGCGGTAAGTCGTCGGCGCTGCCTCGCCACCCGCGCCCGGCACCCGGCACCCGATCGTGCCGCCCCTTTATCCTATTGTGACAACAGCGCCGGGAGCTGCTCCCTGACTTTCCGCCATGCGGCCGATCCGGGGTCGATCAACGGAAAATGGTCGGTGCCGGGGACTGTCAGCTCGATCACGCGATCACCGGCAGCGGCGGCGGCTTTTGCGTAGGCGCGGCCGAACGCGGGCGGGACGATCCCGTCATTCGCGCCGGAGACAACAAGCTGCGGCACGCCGAGCGGCAGCATCGCCGCCGGCGAAGTATCGGCGAACCGGTCGTGGCGCGCTGCGTCCACCAGCGCATCGATCGTCCCGGCCCCGCCGCAGGCAGGCCCTTGCGCATGATACGCCGCGAGGTCGTCGATCCCCGCCAGGGTGACGACGCCGGCGAGCGGCAGCGGGTCCGGCGTCTTGAGCGGGCTGGCCGCCGGTAGCCGCGGCCGCGCCGCCGCCCACAGCGCCAGATGCCCGCCCGCCGAGTGCCCGATCGCGACGACCCGGCCAAGGTCGAGCGGATGGCGCGCGGCCAGCCCGCGCAGCGCATCGACCGCCGCGCCGACATCGGCAAAGGTCCCAGGATAGCCGCCGCCGGTCTCGCCGAGCCGGCGGTATTCGATGTTCCACACCGCAAAGCCCAGGCCGCGCAGGTCAACGGCCAGCGGCTCCATCAGGTCGAGCCCATAGGCGTGGAGCCAGCAGCCGCCATGAATCAGCACGATCACCGGCGCCTTGCCGGGCTGCTGCGGCAGCCACAGCATGCCGAACTGGCTCGAGGCGCTGCCATAGGCGATCCGCTCCGGCGGCGCGCCCTGCCCCGGGACCGAGGGTGCCGCGATCGCCGCCCCCATCGCCAACCCCACGATCCACTCGCCGATGCTCATCCGCTGCCTCACCATGGCGCTATCGAATGCGCTCGGTATACTCCATTCTCGACAAGCCGACTGATCTGGGGAGGACGCCATGCAATTGAACCGAGACGACCTCATCCGCGCCTATCGTTCGATGTCGACGATCCGGCATTTCGAGGAGCGGGTGCAGGAGGAATTCTCCAAGGGCGGCATCCCCGGCTTTGTCCATCTTTATGCCGGCGAAGAAGCCTCGGCGGTCGGCATGTGCATGCATCTTGGTCCCGGCGACTACATCGCCAGCACCCATCGCGGCCACGGCCACTCGATCGCCAAGGGCTGCGACGTCACCGGCATGATGCACGAGCTGTTCGCCAGAAACGACGGGCTGTGCGGCGGCAAAGGCGGGTCGATGCACATCGCCGACCTCAATGTCGGCATGCTCGGTGCCAACGGTATCGTCGGCGGCGGCCCGCCGCTGGTCGTCGGCGCCGCCTTGACCGCCAAGACGCTCGGCAATGGCGGCGTCGCGGTGTGCTTCTCCGGCGACGGCGCCTCCAACCAGGGCACCAGCTTCGAGGCGCTCAATATGGCCGTGGTGCTGAAATTGCCGGCGGTCTTCGTGTTCGAGAACAACCAGTACGGCGAGGGCACCGGCTTCTCGTACCATTGCGGCAGCGGCGACATCGCCGGCCGCGCCG
>DASQGR010000327.1:0-2724 GCA_035632515.1 Allostellaceae bacterium
GGGCGCGCTCGCGGGGTCAAATCCCGAACGCCACGCGCGACGAATTCGCCAGGCGAAGGCGGCGGTAGCGGGCGAGCGCCCATAACGGGAAAAAGGCGCGGTAGCCGTGGTAGCGCAGGTAGAATACCCGCGGGAACCCGACCGCGGTATACCACGGCTCGTCCCAGGTGCCGTCCGGCTGTTGGGTTGTCACCAGGTAGTCGATGCCGCGAGCCACGGCCGGGTGCGCGGCTTCTCCCGCCGCCATCAGCCCGAGAAGGGCCCAGGCCGTCTGCGATGCGGTGCTGAAGGGCGCCTCGCCGCGCGGCTCGTCGGGCCAGTAGCTGGCGCCGCTTTCGCCCCAGCCGCCGTCCTGGTGCTGGCGGGCGACCAGCCAGGCGACGGCGCGGCGCATCTCCGGCGCCTCGGAACCAACCCCCGCGGCGTTGAGCGCCGCCAGCACCGACCAGGTGCCGTAGATGTAGTTGGTGCCCCAGCGGCCGAACCAGCTGCCGTCCGCCTCCTGCTCGCGGCGCAGATAGGCGAGCGCCGCCGCCATCGTGGGGTGATCCGGCCGATAGCCGATCTGGGCGAGAAAGCCGAGGCAGCGCGCTGACACATCGGCGGTCGGCGGGTCGAGCAGCGCGCCATGATCGGCGAACGGGATGTGGTTGAGATAGGCGTGGGTGTTGTCGGCGTCGAACGCGCCCCACCCGCCGTTCCGGCTTTGCATGCCGACGATCCACTCGGCCGCGCGCTCGACCGCCGCGCGGTAGCGCCCACCGTCAAAGCGGTCGAGGGCGAGGCCGACCGCGGCGGTGTCGTCGACATCGGGATAGTGGGGGTTCTCGTACTGGAAGGCCCAGCCGCCGGGCCGCAGCCCCGGCCGCTTTACCGCCCAGTCGCCGACGATGTCGCGCACCTGCTTGCGCTCGAGCCAATCACAGGCGCGGGCGAGCGCCGAGGCGGTCTCCTCGCCGACATCCATCAGTGCGTGGCCGGCCAGCACGGTGTCCCACACCGGCGACAGGCACGGCTGGCAGTAGTCGAACGCGTCGTCGTGGACGACGAGCTTTTCCACGGCCGAATGCGCCGTGACCCAGTTGGGGTGATCGCGCGGATAGCCGAGGCATTCGTACATCAGCAGCGCGTTGACCATCGCCGGGAAAATCCCGCCGAGCCCGTCATCGCCGTTGAGCCGCTCGTCGACAAAGGCGACCGCCCGGTCGATCGCCCGCTGTCGCCGCTTTTCCGACAGGCGCGGCACCATCGCCCGCAACCCGCGGTCGATCCAGACAAAGGCGGTGCCGACCGCCGACGGGGTCGGTGGCGCAATCCAGTCCGCGACGGTGTCGGGCGGTTCGGCGAAAAGCTCGGCGATGGTCACCCCGCGCGGGTTTTGCGCCCGCGGCCGCTTTGCCATCAGCACCAGCAGCGGCACGATCACGGTACGCGACCAGTAGGAGATCTTGTCGATGTGAAACGGGAACCAGCGCGGCAGCAGCATGATCTCGACCGGCATCACCGGCACCGCGCGCCACGGCACCTCGCCCCACAGCGCGAGCAGGATGCGGGTGAAGACGTTGCTGCGGCGCGCGCCGCCGCGGGCGAGGATCGCCGCACGGGCGCGCGCCATATGCGGCGCATCGACCGGGTCGCCGATCGCCTTCAGGGCGAAATACGCCTTGACCGACGCGCTGACGTCGAGCGCGCCGCCGTGAAACAGCGGCCAGCCGCCGTGGTTGCCCTGGATCCGCCGCAAATACCGGGCGATGCGCTGTTCCAGCGCGGCGTCGGCGGTGCCGAGATAGTGCTGCAGAAGGATATATTCGGCCGGAATCGTCGCATCGGCCTCGAGCTCGAACACCCAGTGCCCGTCCGCGTGCTGGCGCGCGAGGAGCCAGTCGCGCGCCCGCGCCACGGCGGTATCGAGCAAAGGGTTATCGGCCGATGGCGGCTGCGGCTCGCCTGGGCTGATCGGCACGGGTTCCGCCGTCATCGCTCCGCTTTGCGCTTCCGTGCTGTTGCCGGTGCGTCGCAGCGCGCGCGCCCGGGGGGCGTGCAACGGCCTCCGCTGCGGCAAGGCCGGAGCGAATAGCGCCTTCGATCGTGGCCGGCAAGCCGGTATCGACATAATCGCCGGCGAGCAGCAGATTGGCCCAGCGGGTTCGCGTCGGCGGCCGGCGCTTGAGCTGGGCCGGGCTGGCGCGAAAGGTGGCGCGCCGCTCCTTGACGATGCGTGCCGGCGGCAGCGGCTGCCCCGGCAAGCCGAAGGCGGCGGCGACATCGCGCCATAGCAGATCGCGCAGCGCGTCGGCCGCCAGATCGACGATGCGGCCGGCGGCACTCACCGTGACCGAGATCACCCCCGGCTTTCTGAACACCCATTCGGCGGTGCCGCCGACCAGCCCGGCGAATAACGGCATCCCCGCGGGCGGCTCGATGCGGAAATGGGCGTTGACGATCGGCTCGTACTCGTCGGGCACGGCGAGATCGGGAACGAGACGCGCCGCCACCGCGGCGGGCGCTGCCAAAACCACCAGCTCCCCGTTACCGATCTCGACCAATCCGCTATCGAAGTCCAATCCGCCGACGCGCTCCCCATCAAAGCGAAAGGCGCGCAGCCGGGCGCCGAAGCGAATTTCGGCGCCGCCGGCACGGAGCGTGGCGAGCGCGGGATCGACAAAGCTTTCCGACAGCCACTCGCGCGGCATCAACGGCCGGCAGGCCGCGGCCCCGCGGCCC
>DASQGR010000328.1:0-8372 GCA_035632515.1 Allostellaceae bacterium
CGTCACGATGATGACGATCGGCGACCACCCCGATTACCTCGCGGTCGGCTATCTGCTCAACCAGAACATGCTGCTGCCCGACGACCGGATCACCGGGATCGACTATGACGACGACATCGAAACGGCGGTCGTCCGCACCGAGCGCGAGACCGATTTCGAGGACAAGCTTAAGAAGAAAACGCTGACCTCGGGCTGCGCGCAGGGCACGGTGTTTGGCGATCTGATGGAGAAATTCGACGAGATCCGCCTCGATCCGAACGCGATCCTCAAGACCTCGTGGCTTTACGCCCTGACCCGCAAGATCAACACCGCGCCGAGCCTTTACCTGGCGGCCGGGGCGATCCATGGCTGCGTGCTGTGCGAAGAGGATCGGCCGCTGCTCTATATGGAGGATGTCGGCCGCCACAACGCGATCGATAAGATCGCCGGGTACATGCATCTCAACGGCGTCTCGCCGGCGGGGAAGATCTTTTACACCACAGGTCGGCTGACCTCGGAGATGGTGATCAAGACGGTGCAGATGCGCATCCCGATCCTGATCTCGCGCTCCGGGTTCACCGCATGGGGGGTCGACCTGGCGCGGCAGGCCGGGCTGACCCTGATCGGCCGCGCGAAGGGCCGCCGCTTTGTCGCGCTGGCCGGGGCCGAGCGCATCGTCTTCGACAGCGACGGCCGCGAAATTGCCGAGGAAACGGCGCGAACCTCGCGCAAGGCAAGCCTTTCCGAGGAAGAGACGGCATGAATATCGTCGGCGTGCTGCTCGCCGGCGGGCTAGCGCGTCGCATGGGCGGCGGCGACAAGCCGCTGCGGACGATCGGCGGGCGCACGATCCTGGAACTGGTGATCGAGCGGTTGCGGCCGCAAGTGGCGGCGCTGGTGCTCAACGCCAATGGCGATCCGGCGCGCTTTGCGGCCTACGGCCTCCCGGTGGTTTCCGACAGCGTGCCCGGCAATCCCGGTCCGCTGGCCGGGGTGCTCGCCGGGCTCGACTGGGCGGCCGAGCATCGACCCGATTGTCCGACGATCGTCAGCGTCGCCACCGATGCGCCGTTCCTCCCCGCGGACCTGGTCGCCCGCATGGCTGCACAGGTTCGCGCCGAGAGTGCCGACCTCGCCTGCGCGGCCTCGGGCGGGCAAGCGCATCCGGTGATCGGGCTGTGGCCGGTGCGCCTGCGTGACGACCTGCGCCGGGCGCTGATCGACGAGGGCATTCGCAAGGTCGATGTGTGGACCGCGCGCTACCGCCTTGCCACGGTGGCGTTTGCCGACCGGCCCGTCGACCCGTTCTTCAACGCCAACCGGCCGGAGGACCTCGATCGCGCCGCGGCGCTGGTGGCCGCTACTGAAACAGCTTCATCGCGTTAAGGCAGGTCTCGATCACGCCCCAGGCAAGGGGGATGCCGACAAAGCCCCAGGCAAGCACCAGCTTCAGCGCGTTGCGGTTTTCAGCCATCTCAGCCCCCCTCGGCCGGCGCCGCCAGGGCGTCGGCGGTTTGCCGTTTCATGTAATAGCGCGCGTTGACGGCGCGGACGAAGGCATTGCAGATGAACCCGATGACCAGCAGCACCGCCATCACGTACATGGTGACGTTGTAGGCCTGCGCCTTCGCGACCCCATGACTGACGTTGTAGGCGCGGATGTAGTTGACCAGCACCGGCCCGAATATCCCGGCCATCGACCAGGCGGTCAGCAGCATCCCATGAATGGCGCCGACATACCGCGTCCCGAACATGTCGCGCAGATAGGCCGGGACGGTGGAAAAGCCGCCGCCATACATGCTGAAGATCACCGCGTAGCAGGCGACGAAGAGGGCGACGCTGCCGATCGCGCCGCTATGCGGCACGACCGCATAGAGCACCGTCCCCAGCGCGAAGAATACGAAATAGGTGTTCTTGCGCCCGATATAGTCGGAAACCGAAGCCCAGAAAAAGCGCCCGCCCATGTTGAAGAGGCTCATCAGCCCGACAAACCCCGCCGCCGCGACCGGGGTCACCCGCCCGGGGAACATCTCCTGGCTCATCGCCGATGCCTGTCCCAGAACCCCGATACCGGCGGTGACGTTGAGGCACAGCACCCACCAGATCAGCCAGAATTGCGGCGTCTTCAGCGCATCGTAGACAAAGACGTTCTCGGTGGTGATCAGCCCGGTCGATTGAGCCGGCGGAACAAAGCCTTCCGGCTGCCAGCCCGGCGCCGGGATGCGGACGATCGCGGCGCCGACCATCATGAAGCAGAAATAGACCAGCCCCAGAACGATAAAGGTTTCGGCGACCCCGACATGGGTAGCGGTCGAGAACTGGCGCATCAGCCATACCGATAGCGGCGAGGCGATAAAGGCGCCGCCGCCGAACCCCATGATCGCCATGCCGGTCGCCATTCCGGGCCGGTCCGGGAACCATTTGATCAGGGTTGAAACCGGCGAGATATAGCCGATGCCGAGACCAAAACCGCCAAGCACGCCGTAGCCCAGATAAATCAGCCACAGGGTGTGCGCGTAAACGCCGATTGCGGAAAGCAGAAAACCGCCCGACCAGCACAACGCCGCGGTGAACATCGCCCGTCGCGGGCCGGACTCCTCCACCCAACGCCCGAGCAGCGCCGCCGACAGGCCGAGGAAGAAAATCCCCAGGCTGAAGATCCAGCCGAGCTCGGTCAGCTTCCAGTCACCCGGGCCGGGTTGGCTGATGCCGAGCAGTTTGGTCATCGGCAGGTTAAAGACGCTGAATGCATAGGCCTGGCCGATGCATAGATGAACGCAGAGTGCCGCTGGCGGTATCAGCCAGCGGCTATATCCAGGCGCCGCTATTGTCCGTTCCCGGTCAAGGAATGCTAAGGCGGCCATCTCCCTCTCTTTTCTTTGGATTCGTTGTTGCGACAAATTGCTCACATCGCGCGAGAACTTGCCGTGAACGCATGGAAACTTCATTAACCTATTTAATTAAAATATCCGTATTCAGATGCCCGGCCAAGCCGATTTTACGACGGTCGTCGACCTCGGCTGATTGCCCCTGCCGCGCCGGCGTGTCAGCATGGCGACATGCCTTCGTCGATCGATTTGCGCATCCTGGAGTTGCTGGCCGCGCGGTTGTGCCACGATCTCGCGGGTCCGGTGGCGGCGATCGGCAACGGCGCCGAGCTGCTCGGGGACGACGATCCCGATTTCGCCCGCGACGCCGCTGCGCTGATCGGCGAGAGCGCGCGGACCGCGGCCAAGCGGCTGCAGATGTTCCGCTATGTCTATGGCTGGAGCCCGGGCGCGATGGCCGGCCCGCCGCCGCGTCTGCTGGCTGCCGAGTATTTCGCCGGCACCCGGATCGAGTGCGACTACCCCGAGGCAGTAGGGGAACTTGCATCGGAATGGCAGAGGTTGGCCTGCAACCTGTTGATTATTGCTGCCGAGGCGCTGCCGCGCGGCGGACAGGTGGCGCTGGCGGCGACTGCAGGCGGGATCGGGCTCGAGCTGCAGGTGAAGGGGGAAGGTGCCGGGCTGTCGCCGCAAAACCTTGGCGCCCTGACCGGGACGACGGCGTTCGACGCGCTGACGTCGCGCGAAGTGGGCGCCTATTTTGCCGGGATGCTGGCCGCAGGGCTCGGCCAACGGCTGCGGGTCACCGCCGAGTCCGGCGGTTTCCACATAAGTTGCGAGGCGCTCGGCTGAGCGCCTGTTACCCGTTCGGCCGGCTTATATTTCGGGCGGGTGTGGTGCTTGCGCTCAGGCCGAGCGCAGCTGCGGGGTTGCTTCCATCGGGTCGCGCAGCACATAGCCGCGGCCCCACACGGTCTCGATGTAATGCTCGCCGCCGGTCGCCTGGGCGAGCTTCTTGCGCAGCTTGCAGACGAACACGTCGATGATCTTGAGCTCGGGCTCGTCCATGCCGCCGTAGAGGTGGTTCAGGAACATCTCCTTGGTCAAGGTCGTGCCCTTGCGCAGGCTCAACAACTCGAGGATGCCGTATTCCTTGGCGGTCAGGTGCAGCGGGTTCTGGTCGACGCTGACGACATGGCTGTCGAGGTTGACCAGCAGCTTGCCGGTGCGGATCGTCGATTCCGGATGGCCCTTGGAGCGGCGGACGATGGCCTGGATGCGGGCGATCAGCTCGCGGCGATCGAACGGCTTGGTCAGGAAATCGTCGGCGCCAAAGCCGAGGCCCTTGATCTTATGATCGAGCTCGACCAGCCCGGAAAGGATCAGGATCGGGGTTTTTACCCGCGCTGCCCGCAGCCGGCGCAAGACCTCGTACCCGTCGATATCCGGCAGCAGCAGGTCGAGGATGATGATGTCGTAATCATAAAGCTTGCCGATCTCCAACCCGTCTTCGCCGAGATCGGTAGTGTCGCAGATAAAGCTTTCTTTGCGCAGCATCAACTCGATACTGGCCGCCGTCGCCGCGTCATCCTCAACCAGCAATACACGCATGTCACGCCTCCGGGGGGAACCAAGCGGCACCGGGATCGCCGTCTCCGTTAACCAGTATTGCCCCGAGCGGTTAACAAATGATTATCCCTTTGGACAACACGCGAAACGCGCGGTTGTCTCGTGCCGCCGTTTAACCGGATTTTAGCACCGACCTCAAATTATTGACAGACGGCGCGTCGGCTGGTCGGCGATGCCGAAATCCGCGTCGCTACAGGGAAGCGTTGATGAATGCCCACAAGAATTCCAATCGCCTGCAGCACTGGCAGCTCGCAGAGCGGAAGCGTTACCTGGCCGAACTGGAATCGCTGGCGGACCGGCTGCGGGCCGACGCCGAGCGGTTAAGCGGGCGGATCAGCGAAGCCGGTGGGACAGCGGCAGCGAACCTGGCTCGCAGCGCGTTTATCCGGCCGCTGGTGGAGCGGCGCGACAAGCTGCAGCGCTCGATCGCCGAGATCGACACACAAATCGCCGAGGCGCGTGAGGCCGTCGCGGTGGCGCAGCGGGAGATAAAGCTGCTCGAAGGTCCGCTGGCGCAACGCGGCTTCAACGCCTATGAGCTTCGTGCAGCCCGCCGCGCTCCCCGCGCGCGCTGACACCCGGAACAGCGCCCCCGCCGGCATGGTCCGGCCGATGCCCTCTCCGATTCCCTCTGCCCGTCGCTCGTACCGCGGGCGAAGCCGGCACCGCCGCGGATAAAGCAGCCGGCCGACCGGGCTTTGTTTCGCTCTGCGGCGGCGATAGGGTGACGCCTCGCTATCAACGAGGTTGTTCATGAGCGTGCCGCAGAAATCTTTCGAGCCGGATGCCGTCTGTCCGCTCGACGGCATCCGGGTCATCGACATGTCGCGGCTCGTCGCCGGCAATGCGGTCTCCTCGCAGCTCGCCGATTTCGGCGCCGAGGTGATCAAGATCGAGGACCCCGGCAAGGGCGACCCGCTGCGCGCCTGGCAGACCAACGGGGTCAGCGTCCATTGGAAGCTCTATGCCCGCAACAAGAAGAGCGTGGCGCTGAGCCTGCGGCCGCCGCGTGGCCGTGAGCTTCTGCTCGACCTGATCTCGACCGCCGAGGTGCTGATCGAGAATTTCCGTCCCGGCACGCTCGAAAAGATGGGCCTCGCGCCGGCCGAGCTGCACAAGCGCAACCCGCGGCTGGTGGTCGTGCGCGTCTCGGGCTGGGGCCAGGACGGACCGTACAAAGATCGGCCGGGCTTCGGCACCCTGGTCGAGAGCATGTCGGGCTATGCCTCGCGCACCGGGTTTGCCGATCGCGAGCCGGTGCTGCCGCCGACCGCGCTCGCCGACATGGTCGCCGGGCTTTACGGGGCCTTCGCGGTGATGGTCGCGCTGCGCCGGGTCGAGGTCGAGGGAGGCGCCGGCCAGGTCATCGACCTGCCGCTGATCGACCCGCTGTTCTCGTTCATCGCCACCGAGGCGCCGATCTACAACCTCACCCAGGCGATCCGGCCGCGCACCGGCAGCCGCTCGGAGACCACCTCGCCGCGCAACGTGTTCAAGACCAAGGACGGCCGCTATATCGGCATCTCGGCCTCGATCCAGGCGATGTCGGAGCGGCTGTTCCGCGCCATCGGCCGCGAGGACATGATCACCGACCCGCGCTTTCGCACCAACACCGACCGGGTGAAGAACGCCGAACAGACCGAGGCGCCCATCGTCGCCTTTATCGGCGCGCGCACGCTCGCGGAAAACATGGCGGTGTTCGAGAGGGCGGAGGTCACCGCCTCGCCGGTGTATGACATCGATCAGTTCCTCGCCGACCCGCATGTCGGCGCGCGCGGCATCGTCGTCGATGTGCCGGACGCGCAAGTGGGGCAATTGACGATGCACAACGTCATTCCGCGGCTGTCCGACACCCCGGGAAGGCTGCGCCGCCCGGCGCCGGAGATCGGCGAGCACACCGCCGAGATCCTGGGACAGCTCGGCATCGACCAAGCTGCGCTCGACGCGCTCGCGGGCGAGGGGATCATCGTATTGGCGAAATAAACGACCGCCGGTGCCTTGCCCCTCGCCTCAACCGTCTCCCCTGAGCAGGGGGAGAGGGAGCGGCGGTGTCCTGCACCCCTTGCCCTGCCAGCGGGGAGAGGGAGGGGGGCCCATCGCGCTAGCGATGGGAGGGTGAGGGGCTGCTTCTGAGAGGAGAAAACGCATGAAACCCAACCTGCCCGTGTGGCGCTCGATGCTGTTTGTGCCGGTGACGCAGCGCCGCTTTGTCGACGGTGCGGCCAGGCGCGGTGCCGATGCGATCATCCTCGACCTCGAGGATGCGGTCGCCGCCTCGGAGAAGGACCGCGCCCGCACGCTGGTGCCGGAGGCGGCGCAGATCGTCTCGCGCGGCGGCGCCGACGTCGTCGTGCGGATCAACCGGCCGCTGCGCATGACCGTGCGCGACCTCGAGGCGGTGATCGGCCCGGGGGTGCAGGCGATCGCGCTGCCCAAGGCGGAAAGCCCCGAGCACGTCCAGATCGTCGCCGAGATCATCGACGAGATCGAGGCCGAGCGCGGCATGGCGATCGGCACCACCAAGATGCTGGCGATGGTCGAGACCTGCTCGGCGTTCTTCCGGATTGCGGAAATCGCCAAGGCGCATCCGCGGCTGGTGGCGCTCAACCTCGGCGCCGAGGATTTCGCATTGTCGGCCGGCATGCTGCCCACGGCCGAGGGCCTGTTCATGCCCAAGCAGACCGCGGTCTTCGCCGCGCGCGGCGCCGGCATCATGCCGATGGGCTTTATCGGTACCGTCGCCGATTTCAGCGATCTCGACGCCTTCCGCGAGACCGTGCGCCGCTCGCGCCGGCTCGGGTTTTTCGGCGCCTCGGTGATCCACCCGAGCCAGGTTGCGATTCTCAACGAGGAGTTCCGCCCAAGCGCAGCCGAGGTCGAGCACGGCCGCCGCGTCGTCGCCGCCTACGACAAGGCGCTGGCGGAGGGCGTGGGGGCGGTCACCGTCGACGGCAAGATGATCGATGTGCCGGTGGTGGAACGCGCCCGCCTGCTGGTCGAGCGCGAGGAAGCCATCGCCGCCCGCGAGGCGCGGATGCAGGCGATGGCCGCGCAGTTATAGGGCGAGCCGAAAACCGTCGCCTGCCGGCGGCGGCTTTCCGGTGCCCAGATGTCCTAGCGGATGCCGATGCTGACGCCCGGCAGATTTATCCCGACGCTCGGGCCATAGGCCACCGGCGGCGGATAATAACCATAGGCATACGGATTGCCGTACACCACCGGCGGGGCGGTGTAATAGCCGCCGCTCCAGCCATGGCGCCAATGGTCATGGTCGTCGCGGTGGTCCCAGCGGGCGCTGGCCGGCGCGGCCGAAACGGCGAGTACCAGCGCGGCGGAGATCGCAACCCCCGCGCCCAGTCGCAGCGACCAGCCGCGTTTCGGGTCGGCTTTCGTCATCCAGGTCATCACAGACCTCCTGTAATAAATAGCAAAAGGGGTCGACAGATCGGTTAGCCGCGTCCCGAATTCGGCGTCTTGTGGAAGTTCTCGAAGACCTGATCGGCATTCTTCTTCTGCGGATCGGGCATCGAGCTGTAGAGCGACTTGAACGCCGACGTGAGATTTTTCAGCCCATCGACATGGGCCTGAGCAAATTTCTGATAGGTTTCGAGGTCATCGATCGCGGTCATGTCATGCGGCGCCTGCTTCCGCTTCTCGGCGATCAGCTTTTCCATGTTGGCGGCGTTGTCGCGCATCGCCTGGGCGACATCGTTCCATTTCTTCTCTTCGTCGGGCGTGATCTTCAGCGCCTGATGGAGATCGGTGATCCGCTGCTCGACCGTGTCGGGACGCTCCGAGGCAGGATTGGCGGCGGCGGGATGGGTGGTCGGCGCGGCCTGGGCGAGCTGGACCGCGGTGCCGGTCGCCGGATCGGCGTGGGCCGCAATCCACGGGATGGCCGCAAGCGGCGCGCTCAGCAGCGCCGCCAGCGCAACC
>DASQGR010000329.1:0-9015 GCA_035632515.1 Allostellaceae bacterium
CGGGCCGGGGGATTCGATGCGAGTATTGTCAAAACCCTCCGGGGTCCTTTCTGTGATCGCCCGCGCCGCGGCGATCGCGGTGACCGCGTGGCTGACCGTGGCGATACCGGAAGCCGCGGCGGAAAACGGCGACAATGCCTCCCTTGCGGCCTCCCTCGCGGCGCGCAAGTCGGCGTTGTTCCAGCAAATGCTGCGCGACCCGAGCAACCTCGACATCACCTTCGCCTATGCCGACGTATCGGCGCGGCTGGGCGACAACGAGGCGGCGGTCGCAGCGCTTGAACGCATGCTGCTGTTCAATCCGAACCTGGCTCGGGTCGATCTCGAGCTGGGGGTGCTTTATTTCCGCATGGGTTCGTTCGAGGCCGCGCGGACCTATTTCGAGAAAGCCAAGAGCTTCAACCCGCCGCCCGAAGTCATGGCGCGCGTCGACGAATACATGGCGAAAATCGACACCAACGAATCGAAGAACCAGGTCAGCGGTTTTATCTTTTTGGGCAGCCAATACCAGTCGGACGCCAACGTGGCGCCGGGGTCGCCGTTGATCCATTCCCCGATCGGCGACGTGCTGCTCAACAACCAGTTCGTCAAGCACGACGACGGCAACATCTTTGCCACCGGCACGCTGCTCTATAGCTACGATCTGGGAACCCAGGACCGCGACACGATCGAGATTACCGGCACCGGGTTCGTCAATCACTATTTTCAGTTCGACCGGCTGGACCTCGATCTTGGCGAGGTTACCGCGGGGCCGCGTCTGCGCTATCCGAACCTGGGTGGAACGCCGATCCAGTCGGCGACGCTGAAACCCTACTTGATCTTCAATGAGGTCGGGTTGGGCGAGAACCAGTATTTCCATACCTATGGTGTCGGCCTGGAAACAACCGCCCTGTTGTGGGACGACCTGTCGGCGAAAATCAGCTACGAGTTCCGCGAGAAGAACTTCACCAACGCGCCGGACCGGCCGCTGTCGCGCGGCCTCAACGGCAACGATAATCTGGTATCTTTCGCGTTGAGCAAGCCGCTATTCGGCAATTCTGCGCTCTCGGGCGAGTTCGATTACCTCGATCAGTCGACCCGCCTCGCCTTTTACGCGAACAAGACCTACTCGCTGTCGGCCGGGTACCGCGTCCGCTACGACGACCCGTTGGGCTGGCTCGAATTCCCGTGGGAAAGCGTGGTGTTCGGCAGCCGCAGCTGGTCGATCTACGCAGCGCCGGACCCGTGCTGCAATACCAGCGGCAGCGCGGTGGTTTTTTCGCCGAGCGCGCGCGATGACCGCCACTGGCGGTTCGGCGTCACCCAATCGTTCCAGGTCACCGGCGGCATCGCAGTCATCCTGCAGGTGCAGCGCGACATCGTTTCGTCGAACCTGCCGATCTACGGCTACACCAGCAATTCGGTCCTGATCGGCCCGCAAATCCGCTTCTAGTTTCGAGGAGTTCCGGAATGGTCGCCATCGCCTCCAGGCCGCGCGTCCTGGCCGCCGCATTCGCGGTAGCGGCGCTGACTGCGGCTGCCGCGCCCGCCGGGGCGCAGCGGGTCGGCGTCAACAGCGCCGTCAACCCCGACGCTACCGGCATCCCGCCGGGCGCAACCGAGCGCAAGCTGGTGCTTGGCCAGGAGGTCGTGTTCAACGAACGCATCGCGACCGGCCCGGCCGGCCAGACCCAGGTCCTGTTCCTCGACGAATCGGCGATGACGGTCGGCCCGAACGCGGACGTTACGATCGACCAGTTCGTCTATGACCCCAACAGCACCCAGGGCCGCCTGGCGATGAGCGCGACCCGCGGGGTCATGCGCTTTGTCGGCGGCAAGCTCAGCAAGGAGGAGAACGCGGTCTCGCTGCGCACGCCGCTGGGCACCATCGGCATCCGCGGCGGCGTGTTCCTGCTGAACCTGACCGGCACCCATCTCGATGTCGTGTTTCTTTACGGCAAAGGGTTGACCGTTACCGCCGCCAATGTCTCGCAGACGATTACCCGTCCCAGTTTTTACGTCACCATTCCTGGCCGGGGCGCCCCGCCCTCGGCACCCGCCGCCGCCCCGGCCGGCACGCTCAGCACCTTGCTCGGCGAACTTAGCGGCCATAGCGGCGCGACCGGCGGATCAAGCAACCCGCCAAGCGATGCCGGCGTCGCCAGCAGCGGCATCGCGTCCGTGATCTCAGCCAATGTGGCAGCCAGCGTTCAGCAGGCGGTGCAGAACGCCCAGATCACACAACTGCCGCAATATTCGCCGAACACGGCGACGACCGGCGTCAACCTCAGCACGGTCAGCAACCAAAAGACGGTTGCCGACGTCAGCAGCGGGCCCCAGGGACCGCAGCCGGTCGCCATCCAAATTGCCGGCCTGGTCAAGGTCGCGCCGCCGGGCTCAAATTTGGGCTTTACCGACCAGTCGGCCCAGGGGCGCATCCCCTATACCGGCACGATCACCTATCCGGCGGGGGCCGGGCAAACAAACGGCGTCGCTGCCGGCAATACCGCGGGCGGCCAGGTGTTCAGCTTGTCGCCGCTGACCGCAGGCGCCACGACCACGGTTACCGGCACAGCCAACCCGGGCGGCACCGCCAGCGGCACGGCGACGGAAACCGCCGACGGCGATTTCTTTTACAGCAACCTGACCACCAGCTCGAACGAGCGCGTTTTCGTCTTCGGCGGCGCCCCGGTATCGCAGAGCTTCTACACGACCACCAGTCCGACCCCGCAATTCTATGCCTTTTCAATCCAGCCGGACGCGTCGCTCGGTACCGCCACCCAGCCCCAGACGATCCCGTTCCTGGCGAGCAACGTCGGCGGCACGATGCCAAACGCCACGGTGTCGCCGCTTTATGTGGTGAACCCGGCAAACACGCGGTTCGCCTCCGTCAACGTCAACAACTCAAACCTGCCGACGGTGGCGCTGCAGTCGAGCCTGGCGATCAACGGCACCGGCGCGAACCAGAGCGCCGCCCTGGTTGTCGGCACCGGCACCTTCATCACCTCCGGCGACAGCGGAAATCCGGCGTTCGCCGCCTCGGTGCGTGGCGCCGTTCAGGCCAGCGGGACCGCGCCGATCACGCACATTGTCAGCGGTGCCGCAGCCGTCCCGGACGGCAACAACAATAATCTGTTTGGCGGCACGTCGATCAGCGGGTTCGTGATCGACCAGAACACATACACCATCACCAACGACAACCTTAACCTTCAGCTCGCCACCGCCGTATCCAACAGCCCTTCCAGCGTCATCAATTATGCGTTCACGCAGCCGGCGGTCGCAGCGGCTCTACCGAGCGGCGTCGGGGTCAATCGATCGGCGCTCGACGAGCAGGTATTCTTCGGCGGGACCATGCAGTACGGCGGCGCCGTCCAGGCGCCGAACCGATACGCCCTCATCGGCACCGGCGCCCTTCTGACGGATCCGACCAGCGGCCGCGTTGCCGCCGTATTTGGCGGCATCGATCCGTTCACGGCGTCCCAGAGCGGCATTCGATCGGCAAACCTCGCATTCGGATCGCTGCCCGGAGAGGGACGCAACCTGTCGCGCAGCGCTTTTATCGACAATAATCTTTATGCCGCCTTGGAAAGCCCGTCGAACCCGTCGCAAATCAACGGGCAAAACCTGCCGACCCTGGTGCAGACAGGAAGCTCGTCGGGGACGCCGCAACTGGCGATGGTAACCTCGGGGGTAGTCAACAACGTTGCGCCGCCGCTTCCAGCCGGCGTGTCGTTCTGTCAGTGCCAGTTCCTCCAATGGGGCTACTGGACCGGCACCGTCCCGGTGCCAGGGCTTGGCCCCAACGGCAACCCGCGTACCGATTTCGCCAGTATCAACCCCTGGCTCGCCGGCCAACCGACCGTCAACATGCCGACCAGCGGAGTGGGCACCTATACCGGCGCGGCGGTGGCGACCATCAACAATGGGGGTGCCAGTTATCTCGCAGCCGGCGGCTTTACCAATGTCTATAATTTCGGCAATTTCGTCGGGAATGTAACAATCTCCAATCTCGACGGCCGAACCTATAGCGGTAATGTCTCCGGTTCTAATGGCAGCCCGGTCTATGGTGGCACGCTGGTTGGCACCGGCACGAATTCCAACCTGTCGGGCCTCGCCATCGGCAGTTTTTTCGGCCCCGGCGCTCCCGAGACGGGCGGCTCGTTTGCCATCCACAACAACGTCGGGCCCAATTATCTGGCTTCCGGCATCTTCGCCGGTCATCGTTGAAGGTGGGCCTGGCGGAGATCCCGGTCAGAGCCGCGTTTGCCAGCCTGCCGTGCGGCCCGCTTGACTCGGGCGTGAGAATGCGTTGACTTTTTGCGCTTGATGCCTCTTCCCCCATAGGGGGCCTTAAATCGCTATCGAGACGCAAACCGGGCCTGCCGCTGAAACCGGCAAGCCGTCTGTGGCCATCGGGCCGGGCCGAGCGGCGCACGCGGTCCATGCCAAGCCGCCGGGTCTTGCACCCGGCCTCAGCGTCAATGCCGCCTTGCAGCGGATCGGCCGGGCGTGCCTGTTGCATTTGGTGCGCAATGAGAACGGAGCGCTCGCCGGGGACGCTGAGGCCATTCACCAAATGCGGGTGGCGGTCCGCCGGCTGCGGGCGGCTCTCTCGGCCGCTGCGCCACTATTGCCCAAGAAGCAGCGGCGTTGGGCCGCGGACGAGCTGCGCTGGTTCGCCGATACCCTGGGAGAGGTGCGCAACCTCGATGTGTTCCTCGGCACATTATTGCCGTCGGCGCGCGAGGACATGCCGCAGGCGAGCGAGTTCGAGCGGCTCGCCCTGGCGGTCGGCCGCCGCCGGCAGGCGGCGCAGGAAGCGGCCGTCGCAGCGATCCTGTCGCCGCGCTACACCAGTGCGGTGCTCGACCTGCTGCGCTGGTTCGACGGCTGCGGCTGGGGAGCGGAGGCCGAGGCCGAGGCGCTCGACCAGCCGATCGACGAGGTTGCGCCGTTGCTGCTCGAACGCTGCCGCCGCCAGGTCAGGCGGCGCGCCAAGCACTTTGCCCGGCAGACGCCGGCGCAACGCCACCGGCTGCGCATCGCCCTGAAAAAGTTGCGCTATGCCGTAGAGGCATTCGGCGAGCTGTATGATCGGGCCGAAATTCACCTGTTCGTCCAGCGGCTGAAGCGGCTGCAGGACGAGCTGGGCGATGCCAACGATTTGCGCATCGGCCGCGCCATCGTCGCGGCGCTGGTCAAACCTCCATTAGCCAAACCCCTATTGACCAAACCTTCCCTGGCCAAGCCTGCATTGTCGGGGCCGCGCAAAGGCGCGACCGGCATTGCCCTCGCCGGGCGCCGCCTTATTGCGTGGCACAAGCGGCACCTTGCCGAGAACGAGGAGGGTTTGCGTCACCACCTGCGTGAGATGATCGAGACCGAGCCGTTCTGGCGAAATTGAGCCGCGGCTCGCGTGCGTGGCTTCACGTAAAGCGCGGCATCACGTCGCGAGCAAAGAGCCGCATGGACGCCAACGCGTCATCGAAGCGCATCAGGTTGAAATTGACCTGCAGCGAGGCGTGCTCGAAACCGCCGAAATCGGCGTGCATGCGCGCGATCGTCGCGGCGATCTCGTCGGGGGTGCCGACCCAGGCGGCGCCGCTGGCCATCTGGTCCTCGGCGTTCGACGCGCGCAGCCCGGCAATGACCCTGTCGTAGCCGGGATAATCCTGCGAAATCCGCCCGTCGAGCCAGTCGCTCGCCGCATCGACCAGCGAACGCAGATAGTTGTCGATCAGCGGCGCGGCGATCGCCCGCGCACGCTCGCCATCGGCGTCGCAGAACATATGAAAGGCAATCATTACCTCGCCGCTGCCCGGATGTCCGGCGGCCTTCCACGCGTCGCGATAGGCCGTAAGCAGCGGTCGCATCTTGGCGGCGACAAAGGCGATCGCCATCACCGAATATCCCATCCGTCCCGCGTATTCGAAGGATTCGGGCGTGTTCAGTGCCGCAACGTAAAATTTCGGCCGCGGCTGCTGGGTCGGGCGCGGCAGCGAGGTGGTGTTTTCGATGGCGTGAAACCGGCCGCGATGGGTGACGCCTTCTTCGCGGAGCAACAGGTCGACCTGCTCGATCCCCTCGCGGAACCGCGCCACCGACTCGTCGGGCGAGCGGGCAAAGCGGCGGAATTCGTGCGGCAGAAATGCCCGGGCAAAGCCGACATCGAGCCGGCCGCCCGAGATCGCATCGAGCATCGCAATCTCGCCGGCCAGCTTCAACGGGTGGTTGAACGCCGGCAACACCGCGCCGGTGACCAGCCGCGCCAGTCGCGTCCGTTGCGCCGCGGCAGCGAGAAACACGATCGGGTTCGGGCTGTACCCGCCGTAATAGTGGAAATAATGCTCGACGATGCGGATATGCGAAAAACCGAGGCGGTCCGCCTCCTCGGCAAGGTTCAGCGCATCGCCAAAATACGCCGCGGCGGAACGCTCCTCAGGCCGCACATCGGGGAAGAACTGCACGCCGAACTGCATCAGCCTCGCCTCCGACGACGGCGGTCCTGCCTCACCTCGCCTGGCCGCCGATGATGACGCGCAGCTGCGCCGCCAGCTCGTCGCGTCGGTATGGCTTGCCCAGCACCGGCATGTCTGCGGGCAGGCCGTGTTCCGTCGCAAGCGCCGCGCCGGTATAGCCGCTGGTCAGCAGCACCTTGATCGAGGGTCGCAAGCGTCGCGCTGCGGCCGCGAGCTCGGCGCCATTGATGCCGCCGGGCATGACGATGTCGGAGAACAAGATCTCGATCTTTTCAGGACCCTTGACGATCTCCAGAGCCTCCGGACCGTTATGCGCGACCAGCACGCGATAGCCCAGATCGCCCAGGCTTTCGACTGCTGTCGCCAGCACCGCCTCGTCGTCCTCGACGACGAGAACGGTCTCGCCGCCGGTCGCGGTGCGCAGCGGTACGGTATCGCGGCGGATGGAGTCGGTCGGCCGCTGGGTCGACCGCGGCAAATAGAGCTTTACCGTCGTGCCGATACCCAGTTCGCTGTAGATCTTGATGTGCCCACCCGATTCCTTGGCGAAACCGTAGACCTGGGAAAGACCCAGCCCCGACCCCCTGCCGACCTCCTTGGTGGTGAAAAACGGCTCGAACACGCGGGGCAGGTCGGTGTCGGCGATGCCCGCGCCCTTGTCGCTGACGGCGACGAGAATATAGGGCCCCGGCTTCACCTCGGGATTCTCGGCGGCATAGGCCTCGTCAAGCACGACGTTCCGCGTCTCGATGACGATCGTGCCGCCATCGGCAAGCGCATCGCGCGCGTTGACGATAAGATTGAGCACCGCCGCTTCGAACTGCACCTGGTCGACGTAGCTCGGATCGAGCCCGGGATCCAAATTGAGCTGCACACCGGCGGTTTCGCCGACCGCGCGTCGCATCAAGCCGTCGAATTCGAGCAGCAGCCGATTGAGATTGAGCGTCTCGGGTCGCATCACCTCGCGGCGCGAGAACATCAGCAGCTGGTGCGTTAGCCGCTCGCCGCGCATCGTCGCTCGCAACGCCGCCTCGGCGAGGCGCTTGACCCGGGCGGCATCGCCCGGGCCGCGCAGGATCATGTCCAGATTGCCGGTGACGACGGTCATCAGATTGTTGAAATCATGCGCGACCCCGCCGGTCATCTGCCCGATCGCCTCCATTCGCTGGGCGTGGCGCAATGAATCCTCGACCACCTTGCGTCGCTCCGTTTCGGTCCGGAACGCCGCGGTGGCGCGATCGGCCGCCTCGCTTCGGCGCAACGCCAGGTAGGTGAGCGCCACCAGGCTGAGCATCGCCGGAACCCCGAAGATCAGGTGGCTGCCCATCAAATGCAGCCACTGGCTCACCACCGCCGATCGCGCCAGTCCGACCGAGACGTAAACGGGATAATCCGAGACCTTGCGGTAGGTAAACAGCCGGCGCACGCCATCGAGCTCCGACCTGGTCTCGTACGATCCCTGTTCCGGGTTCTTGGCAATGCTCAGGCGGAACTGGCTGTTCGAACCGAGGACGCGGCCGGCCAGTTCCTCGCCGGGAAAGCGCACTAGTACCGCTCCGTCCGCGCGCGACATGTTGAGCAGGAACTCTTCCGAATCGATCACCGTCTGCGAGTAGCTGACGAAATTCGTCAACTGCAGCGAAACGAAGATCAGGTTCGCCAGGCCCGATTGCGGCGCGCCCGGCTTGTAGCGGGCGACGATGAATTCGGGCTTGCCGGTATAGGCGCCGCGTGCCACCGAGCCGATCATCAACGGCCCCAAGCCGGGTCGATCGACGGTGAGCCAGGTGCGCTCGGCAAGCCGAACCGGCGATGCGGGAAAGGCGAGGTTGCTTGCCGCCACCGTCCCATCGGGACCGACCAGACCGACCACGGCGACCCTCGGCCGATTACCCAAATCCTGAAGCATCCGATGCAGGTTGGGTGAGTCGGCGATCTCGGTCCAATCCATATTGTCGACGCGTTCGGCCACCTGGCCGAGGATCAGCTCCGCGGTCTCGAAAACCTTTTGCGCGTGTTGGTTGATGGCATCGGTCGCGTTGAGGACACGCGTGCGCGCCTCGTCGAAGATCGTCAGGTAAATCAGCCATGCGGCGCCGCAGAACAGCGCCAGCGGCACCACCACCACCGCAACCATCAAGGCGCGCAGCGGCCGGTTCGTGCCGATCCGGCCCGAGCCGGCGATCTCGCTGCCTTGCGTCATCGGCCGCGGGTCATGCCTGAGACGTCCAGCCGCGACGTCGGGCCTCTGCCACGTGCGCGATCGTACGGGTCAATCGGCCGCGACAGCCGTGCCGATCGGGCAGCTGACCCCGGTGCCGCCGAGCCCGCAATAGCCGAACGGGTTCTTCGCCAGATATTGCTGGTGATAGTCCTCGGCGAAATAAAAGGGCGGCGCGGCACGGATCTCGGTGGTGACGGCACCGTAGCCGGCACTGGTCAGCCGCGGCTGAAAGCGGTCGCGCGACGCTTCGGCGGCGCGCTGCTGCCCGTCCGAATAGGTGTAGATCGCCGAGCGGTATTGGGTCCCGACATCGTTGCCCTGGCGCATGCCCTG
>DASQGR010000330.1:0-15207 GCA_035632515.1 Allostellaceae bacterium
CAGATCGAGATCACCCGCGAACCCGACGCGGCCGAGCGCGACGCCCTCGGCGCTGCGGTGACCGCCGTGCTCGGCGATGTCCGCGCAGCGGTGACCGACTGGGGCAAAATGCGCGATGCGCTGGTCGGGGCGGCGGCGCGGCTCGACCCCGCTGCCGTGCCGCTGCCGGCGGCGGAGGTCGAGGAAGGCGCTGCGTTCCTGCGCTGGCTCGACGGCGGCAATTTCATCCTGCTCGGGATGCGCGATTACGATTTCGCCGCTGCCGGCGAGCCGACGGTCCCGCTCGGGGTGCTGCATGAGCCGGGCTATCGCGCTTTCGGCGGGCTGCGCGATCTCGCCGCGCTGCCGTCCGACGTGCAGGATTTCATCCGCCGCCGCGAGCTGCTGATCCTGAGCAAGACCGACCATCGCTCGACCGTGCATCGCCGCGCGCCGATGGACGCGATCGGGGTGCGCCGCTTCGGCGCCGACGGCGCGGTTGTCGGCGTGACATTGTTCGTCGGCCTGTTCACCTCCGCCGCCTACAGCAGCAGCCCGCGGACGGTGCCGCTGCTGCGCTGGAAAATCAGCCACATCATCACGCGCAGCGGCTTCAGCACCGCCGGCCATGACAGCAAGGCGCTGCTCCACATCCTCGATACCTATCCGCGCGACGAGCTGTACCAGACCGATGAGGACGCGCTCTACGACACGGTTATCGCCATCCTCAACCTGCAGGAGCGACAGCACATCGCCCTGTTTGTGCGCCGCGACCCGCTGGAGCGCTTTGTCTCGTGCCTCGTCTATGTGCCCCGCGATCGCCACGACACCGCGTTGCGCCAGGCCTTCGCCGCGATCCTGGCCGAGGCGTTTGCCGGCACGTTGTCGACCCATTACCTGCATGTCGACGATTCGCCGCTGGCGCGGGTCCAGTTCATCATCCGCACGACGCGCGGCGCGGTGCCGGCGGTCGATGTCGCGGCGCTGGAGGCACGGCTGGTCGAGGCCGGGCGGAGCTGGGCCGACCGGGTCGAGGCGGCGGCCGAGGCGGCGTTCGGCGAGACCGAGGCACGCCGACGGCTGCGCGCGCTGCAGCCCTTCCCGGTCAGCTACCAGGTGCGCACCAGTCCGGCCCAGGCGATCGCCGATCTCGGCCCGATCGAGGCGGTGCTGGCCGGGTCGCCGCTCGCCGCCTCGCTGCACCCGCGCGACGGCGAGGCCACACCGGGGCTGCGCCTCTATCGCCAGGGCGAGCCGGTGGTACTGTCCGACATTCTGCCGATCCTCGAAAACCTCGGCCTGCGCATCGTCGCCGAGGAGCCGTACCGTATCGACACCGTCGCCGGTCCGGCGGTGTGGGTGCACGAATTTACCCTTTCCGACGGCACGGTACCGGCGCCGCTGACCGCAGCGACCCGGCAGAATTTCGAGGCGGCGCTGGTC
Organism: Allostellaceae bacterium; assembly: GCA_035632515.1. Lineage (GTDB taxonomy): Bacteria > Pseudomonadota > Alphaproteobacteria > ATCC43930 > CGMCC-115725 > DATARH01. The sequence goes on from DASQGR010000330.1 coordinate 1,423, forward strand.
GCGATTGCCGAAGGTGCGGTCGAGAACGACGGGTTCAACCGGCTGGTGCTCGCCGCCGGCCTGACCGCGCGCCAGATCACGGTCCTGCGCCTCTACTGCAAGGTGCTGCGCCAGGCCGGCGGCGCCTATAGCCAGGCCTATATGGAAGACACGCTGGCGCAGCACGCGACGCTGGCCCGCCGCCTCGTCGCCTTGTTCGAGCATCGCTTCAACCCGGCGCCGTCAAAGCCGGGATCGCTCGATGCCGTCGCCGAGCTGCAGGCGATCGACCATGCGCTCGACGCCGTCGAAAGCCTCGACGAGGACCGCATCCTGCGGAATTTCCTGACCCTGATCGTCAAATCGGTGCGCACCAATTATTTTCAGCCGGCAGCGGACGGGACGCCGAAGCCCTATCTCGCGGTCAAGCTCGCCTCGAGCCAGATCGACCTGCTGCCGCTGCCGCGCCCGCTTTACGAGATCTATGTCTACAGCCCGCGGATGGAGGGCGTGCACATGCGCGCCGGCAAGGTCGCGCGCGGCGGCATCCGCTGGTCCGACCGGCGCGAGGATTTCCGCACCGAGATCCTCGGGCTGATGAAGGCCCAGACGGTGAAGAACGCCGTCATCGTCCCGGTCGGGTCGAAAGGCGGGTTCGTGCTGAAACGGCCTCCCGCCGACCGCGCCCGGCTCGGCTCGGAAGGTATCGAGTGCTACAAGATCCTGATGCGGGGTCTCCTGGACCTCACCGACAACATCGTTGCCGAAGGTCCGGAGAGCCATCGCCTCGTGCCGCCTGAGGCCGTGGTGCGGCATGACGGTGACGACCCCTATCTGGTCGTCGCCGCCGACAAGGGCACCGCGACCTTTTCCGACACCGCCAACGAGATCGCCGCCGAATACGGGTTCTGGCTCGGCGACGCGTTTGCCTCGGGCGGCTCGGCCGGCTACGACCACAAGGCGATCGGCATCACCTCGCGCGGCGCCTGGGAGCTGGTGAAGCGCCATTTCCGCGAGCTCGGCATCGATATCCAGACCACCGACTTCACCGTTGTCGGGGTCGGCGACATGGCCGGCGACGTGTTCGGCAACGGCATGCTGCAGTCGCGCCACATCCGCCTTCTCGGCGCGTTCAACCACCTGCACATCTTTATCGATCCCGAGCCCGACGCGGCGGCGAGCTACGTCGAGCGCAAGCGCCTGTTCGAGCTGCCGCGGTCGAGCTGGGCCGATTACGACCCGCGCCTGATCTCGCCCGGCGGCGGCGTCTTCGAGCGCTCGGCCAAATCGATCCCGGTCAGTCCCGAGATGAAGCGCGTCTTCGGTGTTGCGGAAGATCACCTGACCCCGGCCGAGCTGATCCGGCGCCTGCTGACCGCGGAGATCGACCTGCTGTTCTTTGGCGGCATCGGCACCTTTGTGAAGGCGCGCGGCGAAACCCACGCCCAGGTCGGCGACAAGGCCAACGATGCGCTCCGCATCGACGGCGAGGCGATCCGCGCCAAGGTGGTCGGCGAGGGCGCCAATCTCGGCGTTACCCAGCGCGGCCGCGTCGCCTATGCGCAAAGGGGCGGGCGGATCGACACCGATGCGATCGACAACTCGGCCGGGGTGTCGATGTCGGACCACGAGGTCAACATCAAGATCCTGCTCGGCCATGCCATCGCCACCGGCGCGCTCGGCGTGCAGGAGCGCGATCCGTTGCTGGCGCAGATGACCGCTGATGTCGCGGCATTGGTGCTGCGCGACAATTACCTGCAGGGCGAGGCGCTGTCCGTGGCGGCGGCGCGCGGGGCAGGGGAGGGGGCCGGGGAGTTTTCCGGGGCGCTCGACCGCCAGGCCCGGCTGATCCGCGACCTGGAAAAGGCGGGGCGGCTCGACCGGGCGCTCGAATTCCTCCCCGACGACGAGGAGATCGCTGCGCGTGCGGCGGCGCATCGCGGCCTGACCCGGCCGGAGCTCGCGGTCCTGCTCGCCTATGCGAAGATGTCGCTCGATCAGGATCTGCTGCAATCCGACCTGCCCGACGCGCCGGAGCTGGAGGACGAGCTGCGCGGCTATTTTCCGGCGGTGCTGCGCGAGCGGTTCCGGCCGCAGATCGCCGCGCACCGGCTGCGCCGCGAGATCGTCGCCACGATCGTCGCCAACGATGTCGTCAACCGCGGCGGGCTGACCTTTGTCCACGACCTCCAGGCGCGCACCGGCCGCAGCGCGGCGGAGATCGCCCGCGCCTACCGCATCGTGCGCGAGGCCTTCGCCCTGCCGCCGCTATGGGCCGAGATCGAGGCGCTCGACAACAAGGTCGCGGCCGCGGTGCAGACCGAAATGCTGCTCGACATCGCCGGGGTGGTCGAGCACGCGGCCGCGTGGCTGCTGCGCGCCGGACGGCTCCGGATGGCGGTCGAGGCGGCGCGCTTTGCGCCGGCCGTCGCGGGGCTGGCACAGCACCTGCCGGAGCTGCTGCCGCCCGGCGAGCGGGCGCTGTTGGACGCGCGCGCGGCACGGTTCGCCGCCGCCGGCGTGCCGGCGTCGCTGGCGGCGCGGGTTGGCGGCATCATCTTCCTGACCACCGCGTTCGAGGTCGGCGACCTCGCCGCCCAGCCGGTCGCCCAGCCGGCCGCCCAGTCCATCGAAAGGGCCGCCCGCACCTTCTACGGGGTCGGCGCCCGTTTTGCGCTCGACGAGCTGCGCGCCGCCGCGCGCCGCCTCCCGGCCAGCACCGCCTGGCAGAAAGCCGCGGTCGAAACCCTGATCGACGATTTCTACGCGACGCAGGCCGAGGCGGCCGAACGCATCCTCAAAAGCGCCGACGGCGCCGAAGACCCGGTCGCCGCCTGGACCGCCACCCGCGCTGCCGCGCTCGCCCCCGCCGAAGCCCTCGCCGGCGAGTTGCGCGCCGCCGCGAACCCCGACCTGGCCATGCTGGTGGTGGCGGGGCGGCAGATCAGGCAGGCACTGGCTTAGGTAAGTCTCCGCATCCGAACCCGGCCAGGCTCGACGACGGAGAAATGACCGCCCCAATCGTTACGAGAGACAATAAGTTACACTAGCCGTCGCGCCTGGGCGCTGGATTTAGGGGCGCGCGTACGGAACAGCACGATGCCGCACTCGGCGGATAGCGCTGCATTGGCGGCAAGTTCACCGAAGTCCTTGTAAAAAGTCAGGAGAACTTGTCCGTCGCGCGCTGCCCGTGCCAACACGTCGATATCGCGCGCGCCTGGTTCGGAGGTCCTTACCCAAACCACATCGTGACCCGCCGAAACCAGGGCCGCGACAGCGGCGCCCGGGAAATTCTCATCGGCGAGAAAGCGCATCTCAGGCTGCGCTGGGGAATACCTTTTCTGCGCTCAGCGCGTCACGCGCGTACGCAAGGCATGCAATGATGTCATCGCGGGTCACGCCCGGGTAGTTTTTGACGATATCGACTTCGCCCCAGCCGTCTGTCATCAACCCCCAGCCGTCTGTCATCAACCCAATGACAAATTCTACCGACAGGCGGGTGCCGCGGATGACCGGCTTGCCGGCCAGCACGTCGGGGTCAAGCGTAATGCGCGGAGTCCTCGTCGCCACGGATTAGTCCTCCTAAGCCCCCGCCCGGTTCTGCCGGTTCCCCACGAGGTCGTCGACCACCGCCGGGTCGGCGAGGGTGGAGACGTCGCCGAGCTGGTCGTGCTCGTCGGCGGCGATCTTGCGCAGGATGCGGCGCATGATCTTGCCGGAGCGGGTCTTGGGCAGGCCCGGCGCCCATTGCAGGAGGTCGGGCGCGGCGATGGCGCTGATCTCCTTGCGCACCCATTGCACCAGCTCGACGCGGAGCTCTTCGTTCGGCTCCTCGTCGATGCGCAGGGTGACATAGGCGTAGATGCCCTGGCCCTTGATCTCGTGCGGGTAGCCGACGACTGCGGCCTCGGCGACCTTGGGGTGGGCGACCAGCGCGCTCTCGATCTCGGCGGTGCCGAGACGGTGCCCGGCAACGTTGATCACGTCGTCGACCCGGCCGGTGATCCAATAGAACCCGTCGGCGTCGCGGCGGGCACCGTCGCCGGTGAAGTAGAGCCCCGGGAAGGTCGAGAAATAGGTCTCGATAAAGCGCTTGTGGTCGCCGAAGACGGTGCGCATCTGCCCGGGCCATGACCGCGCGAGGCACAGATTGCCCTCGGCGACGCCGTCGAGCCGGTTGCCCTCGCCATCGACGATGACCGGCTCGATGCCGAAGAACGGTCGCGTCGCCGAGCCCGGCTTCAGCGGGGTCGCGCCGGGGAGCGGGCTGATCAGAATGCCGCCGGTCTCGGTCTGCCACCAGGTATCGACGATCGGGCAGCGCTGGTCGCCGACATTGTCGTAGTACCACAGCCACGCCTCGGGGTTGATCGGCTCGCCGACCGTGCCGAGCAGCCGGATCGATTTGCGGCTGGTCTTGCGCACGTAATCCTCGCCCTCGCGCATCAGCGCGCGGATCGCGGTCGGCGCGGTGTAGAAGATCGAAACCTTGTGCTTGTCGCAGACCTGCCAGAACCGCGACGGGTCGGGGTAGTTCGGCACCCCCTCGAACATCAAGGTCGTCGCGCCGTTGGCCAGCGGGCCGTAGACGATGTAGCTGTGCCCGGTGACCCAGCCGACATCGGCGGTGCACCAGTAGATCTCGCCCGGGCGGTAGTCGAAGACGTATTCGTGCGTCATCGAGGTATAGACGAGATAGCCGCCGGTGGTGTGCAGCACGCCTTTCGGCTTCCCGGTCGAGCCCGAGGTGTAGAGGATGAACAGCGGGTCCTCGGCCGACATCTCTTCGGGCGGGCAATCGGGCGAGACGGCGACGCAGGCGTCGTGATACCAAATGTCGCGGCCCGGCACCCAATCGATGTCGCCGCCGGTGCGCTTGACGACGATGACGGTCTCGACCTCGACCGGGCACGAGGCGATCGCGACGTCGGCATTGCGCTTCAGCGGCACCTTGCGGCTGCCGCGCAACCCTTCGTCGGCGGTAATAAGGACCGTTGAGCGGCAATCCTCGATGCGGCCGGCAAGGCTATCGGGTGAGAAACCGCCGAACACCACCGAGTGAATTGCGCCGATCCGCGCGCAGGCGAGCATCGCGAACGCCGCCTCGGGGATCATCGGCATGTAGATCGTCACCCGGTCGCCCTTCTTGACCCCGCGCGATTTGAGCACGTTGGCGAGGCGGCAGACCTGCTCGTGCAATTCGCGGTAGGTGACCTTGCGGTCCTCGGGGGTCGTCGCCCTCCCACAGGATCGCGACCTGGTCGCCGTGCGTGGCGAGATGGCGGTCGATGCAGTTGTAGGACGCGTTGAGCGTGCCGTCCTCGTACCACTTGATCGACACGTCGCCCTCAAACGAGGCGTTCATCACCTTGGTGTAGGGCTTGATCCAGTCGACGCGCTTGCCCTCGCGGCCCCAGTACCCGTTGGGATCGGCGAGCGACTCCTTGTAGAGCCGGAAATATTCGGCCTCGTTGAGCTTGCCCATCGCGGCTTGCGCCGAAAGCGGGATCACGCTGCGGTCGGACATTGCCGATCTCCTCCCTGCGTCACTACACCGATCGCCCAGATATGGCGCAGAGGCGCGACGGGTGCAAATCCTCCGTTATCTTGCGTCCTTAAGTCCCGTCCCGCTTGCGGGAGAGGGATGGGGCCCGGCCGGCAGGGCTGGGAGGGTGCGGGTGGCTGAAATCGCATCACATGCCGGCGCTCGGTGTGCGGTTTCGCTTGCCAGCGCCTATCCTGCCGGCACAGCAGCAGCGATTGCCACCCTCACCCGACTCGCTGCGCTCAGACCTTCACCCGCAAGCGGGAGAGGGTGCTAGGGCTCGATCCCCGCCATCTTGCAGACCACCGCCCATTCAGGGTCCGTGACCGGGCAGACCGAGAGGCGCGACTGGCGGATGAGGGCCATGCCCGCCAGCTCCGGGGTCGCCTTCATCTGCGCCAGGGTAACCGGCGTTTTCACCGGCATTACCGGGGCGACGTCGACGAGGCCGAACTTGTCGCTGGGTTCGTCGGGGTTGGGATAGAAGGCGCGGACGATCTCGACCACGCCGACGATCTCCTTGCCCTCGTTCGAGTGATAGAAAAAGGCGCGGTCGCCCTCCTTCATCGCCTTCATGTTGAGCGCGGCCTGGAAGTTGTGCACACCGTCCCAATGGGTGCGCCGGTCCTTGACCATCTGTTCCCAGGGGTATTTGGCCGGTTCGGATTTGACGAGCCAGTGGGCCATCGGCGTTTCCCCTCAATCGTGCAGCAGGTAATCGGCCTGGTCTTCATAGACCGAGCCGGACTTGGTCGGATAGCTGGCGATCAGGCTGAATGCCGCGACCGGCAGGGGCGCGGCGCGGAATTGCGCGTGGGCGGCGAGAAAATGCTGGAGCTCGGTGCGGCGCGGGTCGCGCAGCCGGGCCAAGGTCACGTGCGGTGCGAATTTGCGCGGCTCGGGCGGCAGCCCGGCGCGGATCAGCGCCTGCTCGATCTTGCCCTGTAGCGTGGCGAGGGCCGGCGCGCGTTCGACCCCGACCCACAGGGTGCGCAGCTTGTCGCCGCCGAACACGCCGACCCCGGCCAGTTGGACGCTGAAGCGGCGTGCCTTGAGGCGCAGCAGCGCCTCGTCGACATCGGCGGCGGTGCCCTCGTCGACCTCGCCGATAAAGCGCAGGGTCAGGTGGAAATTGCCGGGATCGATCCAGCGCGCCGCGGCGATGCCGCTGCACAGCAGCGACAGGTGCAGCTTCAATTCGGGCGGAAACTCAATCCCGACAAAGAGGCGCAGCATCTCGTTCCATAAGCGTCATTGCAGAGAGCGCGCGGCGGCGTTTCCCGAATGACGGCGATTGCTAGGTAAACAGCGTCAGGATCCCGGTGTGGCCGTAAAGCCGGTCGCGCGAAATTTCGCCATTGGCGAAAAAGCCGATCAGCGGGAAGTCGCCCAACGTCTCGCGGATGATTTGGGCCTCGACCCCCTCCTCGCCGAACAGCGAAGCGCCGCGCGCGACGCAGCTTACATAGACCCCCGCTTTGGGCGGGCCGTTCAGCCTTCCGGCCAGCTGCCTGACCATGCGGGCGAGATCCTGCCGGGCGCTGTCGGGGTCGCGGCGGCAGAACAGGATCGCATCGCCCGGCGCGACCTCGGCGCCGAGGACGATCCAGCCCTGGCGCGGGTCGATCGCCATCAGGTTGCGCACCAGGTAGTCGCCGGTATCGGAGCCGGCGACCGGCAGCCCGGCAAAGATTACCCCACCAAGCCGACGCAGGTTCTGCGCCAGCTCCGGGCCGATATCCTCGCGAAATACGTCGAGCGCCGGCCGGCCGTCGATCTGCATCACCACATTGTCGCGCGCCTCGTCGATGCGCCGCACCGGGCCGATCGGGATGCAGCCTTGGGTCAGCGCGGTTGCGACCCCCACCCCCGGCGCCAGCATCAGCCCGGCGATGCCGCCTTGCCCGGTGCCGTCGCCGGCATTGCTGCCGGGGCTGCGCGCCACGAGGGTGGCGTCGGTGCGGTGCGACACCAGCCCGCCGACGAGAAAGGCGCCGGTCGCCGCGCCGGTGTCGATTGCCGCGCGCAGCAGATCGGGACATCGCGGGTCGGCGTGGACCAGGGCGAGGATCGGCTGCGTCGCCTCGATCCAGCTGCCGTGAAGGCGCGGCAAGTCGGCGGCGGGGTCCTCGGTCGAGGCGAAGACGCGATAGGCATCTTCGGGCACGGCGGCGGTCAGCACGGCCGCGGCCGGGCGCTCGTAGACCTCCTCGCCGGCGCCGCAAACGCCGAGCCCGACCCCGCCGACCCAGGCGGCAATGCCGGTGCCGGCAGCCAGCTCGTCGACCAGCCGCGGCAGGATGGCGGCGGCCGGCTCGCTGACATAAAGGATGCCGAGCGTCGCTTCCGGGGCGCGCGGCAATGCCGCGAGCAGCTCTGCGGCGAGGCTCGCCGGATCGCCGGCGGCAAAGGCGGAGGCAAAACCGGCGGTCATGACTTGCCGCCGATCAGCTTGACGACGAGCGGCGCGATGCGCTCGACCAAAACCGCGACGCCGCGCGGGTTCGGGTGATGCCCGTCCGGCTGGTTGAGCTTTGAATCCATTGCCACACCTTCGAGGAAAAAGGGGTAAAGCGCCACGTCATGCGCCTTCGCCAGCTCGGGATAGATGCGGTCGAAGGCCTGCTGATAATCGGCGCCCCAATTGGCCGGCGCCAGCATCCCGAGCAGAAGCAGCTTGGCGCCGCTCGCCTGGACCTTGGCGATCATCTTGTCGAGATTGGCGCGCACGATCTTGGGGTCGATACCGCGCAGCGCGTCGTTGGCGCCGAGCGCGAGGATGACGAAATCGGGCTTGTCGGCCAGCGACCAGTCGAGCCGCGCGAGGCCGTCGGTGGTCGTGTCGCCCGACACCCCGGCATTGACGACGTGGGCCGCGATGCCCTCGGCGCGCAGCCGCGCTTCGAGCCGGGCGGGAAAGGCTTCGTTCGCCGACAGGCCGAACCCCGCGGTCAGGCTGTCGCCAAATGCGAGCACTTCGGGGATGCGGGCGTCGGCCGGGGTCGCGGCCAGTACCGGCGCCCAAAGCGCCACGTTGAAAAGCAAGGCGGCCACGCCATATCGACGAGACTTTTGCGCGCTCGTCCGGCTGGAACCGACATGACTACTTCGCCTCATATCGGCAGCCCGCTCGTGGTCGTGGAGGATGTTCACCTAACACTGGGGAGCGCCGCCGGACCCGTCAACATATTGCGCGGGATTTCGCTGACGATTGCGGCCGGAGAAACCGTGGCGCTGCTCGGGCCGTCGGGTTCGGGGAAGTCGACCTTGATGATGGTCGCGGCGGGGCTGGAGCGGCCGAGCAGCGGCCGGGTGACGGTGGCCGGGCAGGACCTCGGCAGTCTCGACGAGGATGGGCTGGCACGGCTGCGCCGCCGCCATGTCGGCATCGTCTTCCAGGCGTTCCACCTGATCCCGACGATGACTGCGCTCGAAAACGTGGCCATCCCGCTGGAGCTTGCCGGCGAGCGCGATGCCTTCGCCGCCGCCGCGTCGGCGCTGGCGCGCGTCGGCCTCGACCATCGCCTCGGCCATTATCCGGCGCAGCTTTCCGGCGGCGAGCAGCAGCGTGTCGCCATCGCCCGCGCCTTTGTCGCCGGTCCGCAACTGCTGCTGGCCGACGAGCCGACCGGCAACCTCGACGGCGCCACCGGCGACATCGTCATCGACTGCCTGTTTGCCGAGCATGCGCGCCAGGGTACCAGCCTGCTGCTGATCACCCACGACCCGCGCCTCGCCGAACGCTGCGAGCGTCAGCTTCACCTCGCCGACGGGCGGATCGTCGAGGATCGCCGCATGGCCCCGCTGCGGCGGGTGCGGTGAGCGGTGCGGCAGTGGATCGCGGGCATCCCGCCGGCCTGCAGGCTAGGCGCCCGCGGTCCTTTTATGCGCTCCGCCTCGCCGCCCGCGAGTTGCGCGGCGGGGTGCGCGGGTTTCGCATCTTTCTCGCCTGCCTGGTGCTCGGGGTCGGCGCGATCGCGGCGGTCGGGTCGCTCGGCGCATCGGTCGGCGCGGCGATCCGCCAAGATGCGCGGGTGCTGTTCGGCGGCGACGTGTCGGCGCGGCTGGTGCACCGCCAGGCCGACACCGCCGAGCGCGCGTTCCTCGATAAAAGCGGTGCGGTGTCGGAGCTCGCCCTGTTGCGGGCGATGGCGGTGTCGCCCGACGGCGCAAAGCACACGCTGATCGAGCTGAAGGCGGTCGACGCCGCCTACCCGCTTTACGGTGCGGTGGGGTTGGTCCCGGCGCAGGATCTGGCGGCCGCGCTGGCCCCGCGCGACGGCGTCTACGGCGCGGTGGCCGAGCCGGCGGCGGCCGAGCGGCTCGGCCTCGCCGTCGGCGACCGCTTCAAGCTCGGCGCGGCGTCGTTGCAGTTGCGCGCGACGATCGGGCGCGCGCCGGACGCCGCCCTGAGCGGGCTCGCCCTCGGGCCGCGGGTGATCGTCGCGGCGGCGGCGCTCGGCGGCACCGGGTTGATCCAGCCGGGCACGTTGGTGACCTATGAGTATCGGGTCAGGCTGCCGGCCGGGAGCGATGCGGCGGCCTGGGCGCGGGAGGCGCAGGCGGAATTTCCCGATGCCGGCTGGCAGATCCGCACCGCGACGCAATCGACTCCCGCCCTGCAGCGTTTTATCGACCGGATCGGGCTTTTTCTCGACCTGGTCGCGATCACCGCGCTGCTTGTCGGCGGCATCGGCATCGGCAGCGCGGTCAGCTATTTTATCGGCAGCAAGACGGCGACGATCGCGACGCTGAAATCCCTGGGTGCGTCGAGCCGGCTGGTTTTTGCCGCCTATGCCGTGCAGATCGCGGTGCTGGCAATGGCCGGCATCGCCGCCGGATTGGTCCTTGGCGCCCTGGTGCCGGCGGCGACGGCGCCGCTGTTGGCAGGAGTGCTCCGGGTGCGCCTGCGCCTGGGGGTGTACCCGGTGCCGCTCGCCGTTGCCGCGGCTGCCGGCTTTCTGACGGTGCTGATCTTCGGCCTGCTGCCGTTGGCGGCGATTGGCCAAGTGATGCCGGGGGCGCTGTTCCGCGACCGCATCGCGCGGGCGCGCCGGCGCCTGCCGCGGATAGCGCTGACCGCGACGGTGCTCGCGGCGGCGGCTCTGGCGGGGCTGATCGCGCTGACCGCGCCCGACCGCGCGGTTGCGCTGTGGTACATCGTCGGCGCGGTCGGCAGCTTTGCCGTGTTCCGCGCCGCCGGGGCGCTGATCGTCGCCGGCGCCAGGCGGGCGGGGCGGCCGCGGCAGATGGTGCTGCGCCTCGCGCTCGCCAATCTGCATCGTCCCGGCGCGCCGACCGCGCGGGTGGTGCTGTCGCTGGGCATCGGGCTCACCGTGCTGGTCGCGGTGGCGCTGGTCCAGGCGAGCCTTTCCGACGAGATCGAGGGCCGCATCGCCGAGACGGCGCCGGCTTATTTCTTTATCGACATCCAGCCCGGCCAGCTCGACGGGTTTGCCGGATCGGTCCAGGCGATCCCCGAAGCGCATTTTGCCGAGGTGCCGATGCTGCGCGGCCGCATCACCCGCCTCAACGGGGTCGCGACCGAAGCGGCGCACGTCGCGCCCGAAGCGCAATGGGCGCTGCGCAGCGACCGCGGCCTCACCTACGCGGCGCAGCCACCGCCGGGCTCGCAGATCGTTGCCGGCGCGTGGTGGCCGCCGGATTACCGCGGGACGCCGCTGATTTCCTTCGATGCGGCGCTCGCGGAGGGGATGGGGCTGAAGCTCGGCGACTCGCTGACCGTCAATGTGCTCGGCCGCGAGATCACCGCGACGATCGCCAATCTGCGCCAGGTGGACTACACCCGGCTCGGCATCAATTTCGCCATCGTCTTTGCCCCGGGAACGCTGGAGCCGGCGCCGCATACACATCTCGCCGCGGTATGGCTGCCGCAGAGCGCGGAGGAGGGACTCGTCCGCGAAATTGTCGAGCGTTTTCCCAACGTCTCGGCAATTCCGGTGCGCGAGGCGCTCGACCAGATCGAGCGGATCATCGCCGCGATCGGTGCCGCGATTCGGCTGGCGGCGCTGGTCACGCTTGTCGCCGGGGCGCTGGTGCTGGGCGGCGCGGTGGCCGCCGATTACCGCCGCCGGGTCTACGATGCCGTCGTGCTCAAGGTGCTCGGCGCGACCCGGGGCACGATTGCCGCCGCGTTCCTTGTCGAATACGGGCTGATGGGGGCGGCGAGCGCCGTCATCGCCGGCGGGCTCGGCACCGTCGTCGCGTATGTCCTGGTGACCCGGCCGCTGCGCGCCCACTGGACCTTCGCGCCCGGACCGCTCGCGGTCGTGGTGGCGGCCGCGGTGGGGCTGGCGATGGCGCTCGGCTTTGCCGGCACCTGGCGCGCGCTCGGCGCCAAGGCCGCGCTGCACCTGCGCAACGAGTAAAGCCGCCCCCCTTGGGCGCTCAGCTTGAAAACCCTACCAATTGAGCCGATATTAGCGGACGAGGATTTGTCCTCGCGCCTCTCTCTGGAGGGATCCATGGCAATCGGTTCGCAGCCCCGCTGGACGGTGCGGACGGCGGACACCCAGGTCGGCATTGATGTCGGTCTGCGGGACTACATGCTTCGTATCTACAACTATATGGCGTCCGCCTTGGCGCTGACGGGCATCGTCGCCTATGTCTTTGCCGAGTCCGGGATCTATATGTCGATCGCCCGCACGCCGCTGATCTGGCTGGTGATGCTGGCGCCGCTCGGTCTCGTCGTGCTGCTGTCGTTCGGGATCAACCGCCTCAGCGCTGCAGCGGCACAGGGCATCTTCTGGCTCTACGCCGGGCTGATGGGAATTTCGCTGGCTTCGGTGTTCCTGGTCTTTACCGGGGCGAGCGTCGCCCGCGTGTTCTTCATCACGGCCGGCACCTTTGCGGCGATGAGCCTTTACGGCTACACGACGCGGCGCGACCTGTCGCAACTTGGCTCCTTCCTGTTCATGGGGCTGATCGGCATCGTCATCGCCTCGCTGGTCAACATGTTTATCGCCTCGAGCGCGCTGCAGTTCGCGATCTCGGTGATCGGCGTTCTCGTCTTCACCGGCCTGACCGCGTGGGACACGCAGCAGATCAAGGAAATGTACTACGAGGGCGACGGTCACGAGATCGCCGGCAAGAAGGCGGTGATGGGCGCGCTCCGCCTCTACCTCGACTTCGTCAACCTGTTCATGATGCTGATCCAGCTCCTGGGTGTGCGCCGCGACTAGGGCGTTTCGCCGCAGCATTGAACCTGTAATCGGCCGGGCCTCGCGCCCGGCCGATTTTGTTGCCGGCTTGCCGCCGTCGCGCCTGGCGCTTTACGTTCCTCGGCTATCTGATATACTATTGTTAATCGTATAAACGAGGGTGGCGCAGCCGCCCCGCATGAATAGGACCGTGTCGGCCGAATGGCGCCCGCCCCGGCCGCGCGGTGAGAGGCTTCGGGAGGCGATGCCGATGCGATGGTCGGTGGCGATACCCTGTTTCACTCGCAATCTTTCCTGCGCGCGCAAGCGCGATTTCGCCTGACCAATCGTTGAGGCCGGTCATGATCGAGCGCCTTGAGCGACAGACCAAGCTCACCAGCAATCAATGGAAGTTGATCTGCACCGCCAACATTGCGGATTTACTCGACTTTTTTGACTTCTTTCTGATCGGTTACGTCACCGCTGCGCTGACCAAGGAGTGGTCCCTGACCTACTGGCAGGGCGGCGCCATCCTGCTGGCCTCCGGCCTCGGCGCGGTGCCGGGCGCCTTCGTCTGGGGCTGGCTCGGCGACAAGATCGGCCGGCGGACTGTATTCATCTGGTCCGCGGTCACGATTTCGCTGGCCACCGGCATGATGGTCTTCACGCCGGGACCCAACGCTCTGGTGCCAGGCTGGCTGTTCCTGATGTTCTTCCGCTTCTTTGTCGGCATCGGCAACGCCGGCATTTTCACCATCGACCTGCCGCTGGTCCAGGAATTCATCCCCGCCCACAAGCGCGGCTGGGTGAGCGCACTGATTACGACCCTGCTCCCCGCCGGCAGCCTGCTGGCCGGCATCATTGCTGCTTCGCTGCTGCCGGTCATCGGCTGGCGGGGCTTGTTCGTGGTTGGCCTGTCGCCGCTCGTGCTGGTGTTCATGATCCGCTACTGGGTTCCGGAATCGCCCCGCTTTCTGATGCGCATGGGGCGGTACGAGGAGGCGCGCAAGGCGCTTGCCTGGGCGCTGATGATCGATCCCAAGGAAATCGAACTCCCCACGACGCCCCCGGAGGTGGAGAAGACCCGCTGGCTCGATCTGT
>DASQGR010000331.1:0-4984 GCA_035632515.1 Allostellaceae bacterium
GTGGAATTTCTCGGCCGTCTCGGGGTCGAGCGAGAGGTTGAACTGGTCGCGCCAGCGGAACTCGAACCGGGCGCGCGACAGCGCGTCGTCGCGCAGCCGTGCCGCGGGGTGGCCCTTGGCAAGATCGGCGGCATGCGCGGCTATCTTGTAGGTGATGACCCCGGTCTTGACGTCGTCGCGGTCGGGCAGGCCCAGATGCTCCTTCGGCGTCACGTAGCAGAGCAGCGCGGTGCCGAACCAGCCGATCATCGCCGCGCCGATGCCGCTGGTGATGTGGTCGTAGCCCGGGGCGACATCGGTGACCAGAGGCCCCAGCGTATAGAATGGGGCCTCGCCGCATTCCTCGAGCTGCTTGTCCATATTGATCTTGATCTTGTGCATCGGCACGTGGCCGGGGCCCTCGATCATCACCTGGACGTCGTCCTCCCAGGCGATCTTGGTGAGCTCGCCGAGGGTTTCGAGCTCGGCGAACTGGGCGCGGTCGTTCGCGTCGGCGTTGGAGCCCGGGCGCAGCCCGTCGCCGAGCGAGTACGACACGTCGTAGGCCCGCATGATCTCGTTTATCTCGCGGAAATGCGTGTAGAGGAAGCTCTCCTGGTGATGCGCCAGGCACCACTTGGCCATGATCGAGCCGCCGCGCGAGACGATGCCGGTGACCCGGCTGGCGGTCAGCGGGATATAGGCGAGCCGCACCCCGGCATGGATGGTGAAGTAGTCGACTCCCTGCTCGGCCTGCTCGATCAGGGTGTCGCGGAACAGCTCCCAGGTCAGCTCCTCGGCCGCGCCGCCGACTTTTTCCAGCGCCTGGTAGATCGGCACCGTACCGATCGGCACCGGCGAGTTGCGCACGATCCATTCGCGAATCGTGTGGATGTTGCGCCCGGTCGACAGATCCATCACCGTGTCGGCGCCCCAGCGCGTCGCCCACACCAGCTTGTCGACTTCCTCGGCGACCGAGGAGGTGACGATCGAATTGCCGATATTGGCGTTGATCTTCACCAGGAAATTCCGGCCGATGATCATCGGCTCGGTTTACGGATGGTTGATGTTGTTGGGGATGATGGCGCGGCCGCGGGCGATCTCGTCGCGCACGAACTCCGGCGTCACATGCTCGGGGATCGCCGCGCCGAACGAATGGCCCTCGTCGATCCGCGCGAGCGCCGCTTCGCGGCCGAGGTTCTCGCGGATCGCGACGTATTCCATTTCCTCGGTGATGATGCCGCGACGGGCATAGGCGAGCTGGGTCGGCGATGCGCCGGGCTTGGCGCGCAGCACCTTGCGCTGGGCGCGGTCAAAGATCGGCACGTTCGATTGTTCGCCGCGCTTCAGCCCGTTGTCTTCGGGCTTGACGTCGCGGCCGCCGATTTCCTCGACATCGCCGCGGCCGACGATCCAGCTGCGGCGCAACTCGGCGAGCCCGCGGGCGATATTGGTCTGTGTCGTCGGGTCGGAATAGGGGCCGGAGGTGTCATAGACCCGCAGCGCCGGCTCCTTGGCGCTGTCTTCGAGGTCGATCTCGCGCATCGCCACGCGCAGCTCGCCGTAACGCTTGCTGCCGACATGGATCTTGCGCGACGACGGGAACCCGCCGGTGGTGACCTGCAGCTCCGAGACCGTCGACGAGGGTTTTGCTGTCGGGAGTGGAGCGGAATCGGGCATGAGAGCCTCCGTTGCGCCGGTTGACCAAACATCCGGGAGTGTGCGGCAAGCGGGGGAAGCGGCTCAAGGCCACGCGTTCCTGTCCCTACGCCGGCACGACCCGGATCAGGTTCGAAGGGTTTCCGCGCCCCGGCCAGTCGGAGGAATGGCCGGGTCAGCGATATCTCAGCCCCTTCACCGGGGCCCCCCTAGGACACGGCAATTATCGACAGGTTGTCGCATACAGGTCAAGCGCCGGTCACGCCGGCTCGCGCCATTCTTGGATGCGTCTGTTTACCGGAGTTGCGGGTTGCGGCGTCCGGCAGATCGGGGACCGGCAAAGAGATAAATCCTTCGCCTGTCTGGCGATTAATGTAAGATTCCCTCACATGGCGTGGACCCGACAAGACCCCGGCGCACGGCGCGGCTATCACCACGGCAATCTGCGCGAGGCGCTGATCGATGCGGCGCTCAACCTGATCGCGCAGAAAGGGCCGGCCGGCTTCACCTTTGCCGATGCGGCGCGGTCGGCCGGGGTCAGCTCCGCCGCCCCCTACCGCCACTTCCGCGACCGCGATGCGCTGATGGCCGATGTCGCCTGCCGCGGCTTCGAACTGTTCGAGGCGCATCTCGAGCGCGCCTGGAACGAAGGCCGGCCCGAGCCTTTCGCCGCCTTCGAGAATCTCGGCCGCGCCTATCTCAGCTTCGCCCGCGACGAGCCGGCCTATTATTCGGCGATGTTCGAGGCCGGGGTCGCGCTCGACAGCAATGCCGGGCTGCGCCAAGCCTCCGATCGCGCCTTTACGGTGTTGCGCCGCGCCGCGGAGGCATTGTGCGCCCGCGCGCCCGGCGAAAAGCGGCCGCCGGCGTTGATGGTGAGCCTCCATGTCTGGGCGCTGGCGCACGGCATCGCCTCGCTGTTCGGCCGCGGCGACGCCGGGCGCCGGGCCTTGCCGATGACCCCCGAGGAACTGCTCGAAGCGGCGGTGTTGATCTATCTGCGCGGCCTCGGGCTGATCGGCGAGCGCTGAGCCGATTCCCGCTGACCCGATTCTATCGGCTTGACAGGCCGCGAAGGCCTGATTATGTGAATGTAAGACACATTTACATGAGGCTGCCATGACGACCGTCATCGAACGCATCGACGATTTCGGCCGCCCGGCCTGGATCGCGTTGATGGTCCTGAGCTTCGTTCTGTGCTGGCCGATCGGCCTGATCATCCTCGGATTTCTGATAGGGAGCGGTCGAATGGGATGCTGGACGCATAATAATGGTGACCGCTGGCAGCGGCGCATGGACCGGATGCAGCGCGGCATGGAGCGCATGCAGGCTGCTGCCGAGCGCTGGCGCAGCTCGGCCCAGCAGCGGCCCGGTTATCAATCCCAGTCGAGCGGCAACCGCGCATTCGACGAGTATCGCGAGGAGACCTTGCGGCGGCTCGAAGACGAGCAGCGCGAGTTCCTGTCGTTCCTCGATCGGCTGCGCCACGCCAAGGACAAGGCCGAGTTCGACCAGTTCATGGCCGAGCGCCGGCGCCAAACCGACGCACCGCCGGCGCCGCAATACTAGAGACGCTCGCAATATTGGGGACATTGATGAGGGCGGCCTGCACCGGGCCGCCCTTCTCTTTTACGCCTCACCCCGCCTACGCCTCACCCCACCTACGCCTCACCCCGCCGGTGGGCGAAGTTGAGGGTCAGCAGCCGGCTCGAAAACGCGCCGTAGGTGGTCGGCTCGTAGCGCGGCGGATTGTCGGGGCCGACGCAGCTCGGCACGCAGGCGATCTCGGCATCGTGGTTGGGGCCGAGGAAGAACGGGATCGCATAGCGCGCCTTGTCGTTGCGGTTGATGACGCGGTGCGGGGTCGCCCGGAAGCGGTCGTTCGAATAGCGCGCCAGCATCGCCCCGGTATTGACGACGAACGTGCCCGGCACCGCCGGCGGGCGGATCCATTCGCCTTCGACAGTGCGCACCTCCAGGCCCGGCAGCTTCGATTGGGCGAGAAAGGTGATGAAGTTGTTGTCGGTGTGCGGGGCAAAGCCGAACTCGTTGTCTTGCGGGTCGGGCTGCGGCGGATAGTGGATCAGCCGCAAGGTGCAATGCGGCTCGGCAAAGGCCGCGGCAAAGTAGTCCTCGGGCAAGTCGAGCGCGGCGGCGACCGCCGGCACCACCCGACGGGTCATCGCCTCCATCGCGCTGTAATAGGCGACCATTGCGGCGCGGAACCCGGGCATGTTCTCGGGCCAGCGGTTAAGGCCGATCAGCGGCTTGTTGCTGACGATGTCGGGATGGTCGGGCGCGCGGTCGCGGGTGATGTAGAAGCTTTCGCTGAAATTGGGCTTGGTATTGTTGTTGACCGGCGAATGCCGCACCACCTGGCCGCCGAACGGCAGGTAGCCGATATTGTACTGCCCGATCTTGAGGGCCAGCTTCGTCGCCTCGTCGAGGGCGAAGAACCGCGCCGCTTCGGCAAAGGCGTTTTCGACCAGCGCCGGCGCGATGCCGTGATTGGCCACGACGAGAAAGCCGGTGTCCTCGCAGGTGCGGGCGATTGCCCGCGCCAGCGGCGCGGCGGCGCCGGGCTCGCCTGCCAGATACGGTCCGATATCGAGAACCGGGATGCGGCCGGAGGTATCCGTAGCGGCCTCAAGGAGCACGGGGAGCATGGCGGGCATCGATGATTGTCCGCGTCATTGCGCGAAGAGCAAACGCGACGAAGCGATCTCCATCGACGGGCGACGCCGAGGGAGATTGCTTCGCTACGCGCTACCGAGGGTCAGGCGTGGTTGGCCTGATAATAGCTGTTGCGCAGCACCCGGCCCGGCAGATTGCCCGAGTGCTTGCCGTCTTCGAGCAGCACCTGGCCGTTGACGATGGTCATGTGGATGCCCTGCGCCGGCTCCTTGATCCGCTTGGCGCCGGTCGGGAAGTCGTGCATGACCTCGAGCGGCAGCGGCTTCACGGTGTCGGGGTCGAAGATCACGATGTCGGCGACCATGCCGGGCCGCAGCAGGCCGCGATCGTAGAGGCCGAAGGTCGAGGCCGATTCGAAAGTCAGCCGCCGCACCGCCGTTTCCAGGCTCATGATCTTTTTCTCGCGCACCCACTCGCTGAGCAGCCGGGTCGAGAAGCCGAAGCCGCTCTGGAACTGCACATGCGCGCCGCCGTCGCTGAGGCCGATGATCGCGTTAGGATAGTTGAGGATCTGCGCGACCGCCGCGTCGTCGACATTGTTTTCGCCGTGCAGCCATTCGGTGTCGAGGTTCTCCTCGATCGCCAGGTCGAGGAAGCAGTCGATGATGCCTTTGCCCTGCGCCTTGGCGATCTGGCCGAGGGTCATGTTCTC